>CAYQWL010000259.1:0-4326 GCA_964421195.1 uncultured bacterium
GACAGAGCCGCTCGAAATACGGCGCTAAAACACCTAAAAAATAATCTTAGCTAAGACGGAGGATAGCGATAATGGGAAGAAGAAAAGAAGCTCTTAAAAGAAAAACCCCGGGCGATCCCATTTATAACGATGTAGTTATCGAAAAATTCGCCAATAATTTAATGTTCGAAGGCAAAAAAAATACTTCGCATAACATCGTTTATGGCGCGCTCGAAATACTCAAACAGAAAATTAAAGATAAAGAGCCTTTAGAAGTATTTAAACAGGCTCTTCAAAATTCTATGCCGCTTCTCGAAGTAAAATCGAGACGCGTCGGCGGCGCTACTTATCAGGTTCCGCTTGAAATTAGAAAAGAACGCAGCATGGCGCTTGCTTTTCGCTGGTTGATTAATTACGCAAGAAGCAGATCTGGACATTCAATGAAAGAAAATCTTGCCAATGAGCTGCTCGACGCGTATAATAATCAGGGTTCTACGATTAAAAAACGCGAAGATACGCATAAAATGGCTGAAGCTAACAAAGCATTCTCGCATTTTAAATGGTAAGATGTTATAAAATATAAATTTATAGTTTTGTTTTCAAAAACTGATTTTATTCAGGTTTTAATTAATTACGACTTATTTACTAGACAGGGCATATAAATGAGTAAGACCCAGAAGGAGAAAAACGGGGATCCAATGAGTACCGACATCAATGGTCATGCTGAAAAATCGATAGGCGTTCAAAGCGCTACCGTCGTTATTGACGCTCAGATTCGTTCCGAAGAAGAAACAGCGCCGGCCGCAATTTTAGATTCCGTAAAACAGCCGGCGGTTTCAGTTAAGGTTGAAAAAAATCAGGCGAAACCCGCCGAACCGATCGTCGAGATTAAACATATCGAAAAACGTGAGTTTTCTCTTGAAAACACGCGTAATATTGGTATAATGGCTCATATAGACGCCGGTAAAACTACGACCACCGAAAGAATATTGTTTTATACCGGCGTGGTTCATAGAATTGGAGAAGTTGACGATGGCTGCGCCACCATGGATTGGATGGTTCAGGAACGCGAGCGCGGAATAACCATAACTTCAGCCGCTACTACTACCTACTGGAAAGGGAATCGAGTCAATATTATAGATACGCCCGGACACGTTGACTTCACTGTCGAGGTTGAAAGGTCGCTTCGCGTGTTAGATGGTGCGGTAGCCGTATTTTGCGCTGTGGGCGGCGTTCAGCCGCAGTCGGAAACTGTATGGAGGCAGGCCGATAAATACAATGTTCCGCGTATAGCTTATGTTAATAAAATGGACCGTACCGGCGCTGATTTCGAACGCGTTGTCGATATGATAAAAACGCGTCTTGGCGCAAATCCCGTGCCCATTCAATTACCGTATGGCAAAGAAGATTATTTTAAAGGCTGTATCGATTTAATCGAGATGAAGCTTTATTTATACGATGAAGCCACGCTCGGCGTAAAATATGAAACTCTCGATATTCCGGCCGATTATTTAGACGCCTGCGTTCACGCTCGCGAGTATATGATCGAAAAAGTGTCGGAACATGACGATGAGTTGTATCATAAATATGTCGAAGGCATTGAAGTAACTAAAGAAGAGCTTAAACGCGCGTTGAGAAGCGCCGTTATATCGATGAAAATAATTCCGGTGCTCTGCGGTTCGTCTTTTAAAAATAAAGGCGTTCAAACCATGCTTGATGCCGTAATCGATTATTTGCCGTCTCCCTTCGATGTTCCGCCGGTAACGGGAATTCATCCTAAAACGGAAGAGCCCCTTACTCGCGTTACGGCTGATAATGAAAAATTTTCGGCGCTTGCTTTTAAAATAATGTCGGATCCTTATGTCGGAAAACTTACTTATTTCAGGGTATATTCTGGCGTTTTAAATTCGGGTTCTTATGTTTATAATTCGATGCGCGGTACGAATGAACGTATCGGAAGGCTTTTACAGATGCATGCAAACAGGCGTACACAGGTTGACAGGGTTTATGCGGGCGATATAGCCGCCGCGGTAGGGCTGAAAAATACCACTACGGGTGATACGCTTACCGAACAGAGTAATCCGATCATACTTGAAAAGATCGTTTTTCCCGATCCTGTCATTCACGTGGCTATCGAGCCTAAAACTAAAGCCGATCAGGATAAGCTCGGTACTTCTCTTGCTAAGTTAGTCGAAGAAGATCCGACTTTCAGGGTGACGACTAATGAAGAAACTCAGCAGACGCTTATCGCCGGTATGGGCTAGCTTCATCTTGAAATCATAGTAGATCGGCTTATACGTGAATTTAAAGTAGAAGCTAATGTCGGTAAACCGCAGGTGGCTTATAAGGAAACTATCTCTAAAACTACGAAGATAGAAGGCCGTTACGTCCGCCAGAGCGGCGGCCGCGGCCAGTATGGCCATTGCGTTCTCGAAATAAGCCCGGCTCCTCCGAGGACCGGATTGGTTTTTGAAAATAAGATTATCGGCGGAGTCATTCCGCGTGAATACATACCGGCGATAGAAAAAGGCGTGCGCGAGGCCGCGGAAAGCGGTTCGCTCGCGGGATTTCCGGTTGTCGACGTTTGCGTGAAATTACTCGACGGTTCCTATCACGAGGTGGATTCCTCTGAAATGGCTTTCAAAATAGCGGCTTCGATGGCATTTCGTGACGGCTGTAAAAAATGCAGTCCCGTCCTGCTCGAACCGTTTATGGAGATTGAGATCGTTGTCCCCGAAGAATACATGGGCGAAGTGCTTGGCGATCTTAATTCCAGAAGAGGTAAAATCGAAGGTATGGAAATGAGAGGAAATACTCAAATCATAAAAGGGCATGTTCCACTATCAGAAATGTTTGGTTATTCGACTTCACTTAGATCACTGACGCAGGGGCGTGGATCCTATACCATGCAGTTTGCTTATTACGAGCAATTACCTCAATCGCTCTCTGAGCAGATAGTTGAAAGGTTTAGAGGCAAATCATATTAAAATGAATGATTAAATAAAAGTAGATTGAATGCATGAAATAAAGTTGCCGATAAGTTTATATTTTTATTTAATTTATAAAAAAATATGTTATAATATCTGGATTTAAAAACTAAATATAATTAAAATATATAATTTCAGGAGGATTTATTTAAAATGGCAAAAGAAAAATTTGAAAGAAATAAGCCGCATCTTAACATAGGCACGGTAGGACACGTCGATCACGGCAAAACCACGCTTACTTCGGCTATAACGAAAGTTCTCTCGCACGCGGGCCTTGCCGAAGCGAAAGATTTCTACGATATCGATAAAGCTCCCGAATCGCGCGAACGCGGTATCACGATATCTATCGCTCACGTCGAATATCAGACTAAAACCCGTCACTACGCGCATGTCGATTGCCCGGGCCATGCGGACTATATTAAAAATATGATCACCGGCGCGGCCCAGATGGACGGCGCTATCCTTGTAGTATCGGCTGCCGACGGCCCGATGCCGCAGACCCGTGAACATATACTTCTCGCCCGCCAGGTCGGCGTTCCGAGAATAGTAGTGTTTCTTAACAAAATAGATATGGTTGACGACGCTGAATTGCTCGATCTCGTAGAGCTCGAAGTGCGCGATCTTCTTTCTAAATACGAATTCCCCGGATCGGAAATACCGATAATCCGCGGTTCCGCGCTTAAAGCTATGGAAGCCGCTACCGCTAACGATTATGAAAGCGAATGGTGCAAAAAGATATTCGAACTCATGGATGCGGTAGATAATTATATACCGCTTCCAATGCGCGAAACCGAAAAACCTTTCCTGATGCCCGTTGAAGACGTATTTTCGATAACCGGCCGCGGCACTGTCGCAACCGGAAGAATCGAACGCGGCATCGTAAAAGTCGGCGAAGAAGTAGAACTTATCGGTCTTAAAGAAAAAAGCACGAAAACCGTCGTTACCGGCGTTGAAATGTTTAGAAAACTTCTCGATGAAGGCCAGGCCGGCGATAACGTAGGCCTTTTGCTTCGCGGCATGGATAAAGACGCTATAGAACGCGGCCAGGTTCTTGCGAAACCCGGTTCGATTAAACCGCATACTAAATTTAAAGCTCAGGTTTATATATTGTCGAAAGAAGAAGGCGGCCGTCATACTCCGTTTTTTAAAGGATACAGGCCTCAGTTCTATTTCAGAACTACGGACGTTACCGGTTCGATCGAACTTCCTGAAGGCGCAGAAATGATTATGCCCGGCGATAACGTATCGATCGGCGTGGAACTTATCATGCCTATCGCGATGGAAAAAGAGCTTCGCTTCGCTATTCGTGAAGGCGGAAGAACCGTAGGCGCCGGAATCGTTTCCGAAGTTATCGACTAAT
>CAYQWL010000260.1:0-4311 GCA_964421195.1 uncultured bacterium
ATACGAAAATTATTTCTAAAAAAATCTCTTTTTAATTATTTTATAATTAAGGTGAGAAAATGAATTATGATAGATAAATCGGCATAAAATCAAACAGGAAGCAAAATCGTTTATTTTTATTTTTTTTCATTGATTCAGCGTGATCCGGGATGAGAATCTTTTTCTAATAAAAAGCACACTTCATAATTACCGGCCGGCCGGATTAAATGCATAAAAGCTTATGGCGGTGATTTGTCTTTGCATCAGTGAAGGTTAATTATATTATTATAGCGGTTAATGTATGTTTTATAAATTTTATATGGAGAATGTTATGGCGGAATTTATTTTAGAAGTTTCAGGCGTTTCAAAAAAGTTTAGCGGTAAAACCGTTCTTAACGAGGTTTCATTAAAAATTCCGCGAAGCTCGGCGTTTGGGTTAATCGGCCGTAATGGCGCCGGAAAAACTACGTTTATTAAGCTTGTACTTGGTTTTCTTCGGCCGTCAGCCGGGAGTATTAATTTTATAAGGGTTAGGCCCGGCGATAATTTTTCCGGTATTGGTTATTTGCCTGAATTTCAGGATTATCATCCGTTATTTACCGGCCGCGAATATCTTATGTGTCTTGCGGAAATATCAGGAATGACGCATGCTGCCGCCGTTTCTAAAACTGATGAAATGTTAAAGCTGACCGGCATGGAAGGCGTTTCAGCGGACCGCCGTATGGCTTACTATTCAAAAGGAATGTTGCAGAAAATAGGTATAGCTCAAGCACTTTTGCATTCGCCCGAGTTTATTATCCTTGACGAGCCTTTTTCAGGGCTTGATCCTTTCGCTCAAAAAGAATTGCGCGATATAATATTCGGCTTGAAAAAAAACGGTAAAACTATATTAATATGTTCGCATATACTTTCGCACCTTGAAAAAATATGTGATAATGTAGCTTTGATCCATAAAGGCCGTATTATATGCAGCGGCGATATGGCGTCATTGCTTGTTAAAAATGGCCGCTATAAACTTTTGATAAATAATGCGCCGGCCGATATTACATCGGAGCTGATTAAAAATGGGAATTTAATGCAGTCAGCCGGCGAAGGATATATTATTGAAGAAAAAAAGCCCGGCGATAAGGAGACTGTATTAAAAATGCTTATTGAATCAGGAGCATTTATTGACGGCCTTGTTGAAGTGCGTGATACTCTCGATGATTATTTTAATTCTGCGGTTTCTTCCAGGAAAGGTGATTGATTATGCAGGAGATTTTTTCATTGGTTAAATTTACGCTTCTTGAATATTACAGGGCTACGGGTTTAATTTGCGAAGCATTTATAACTTGCTTATTTATTTTTTTGTTTAGTGATAAATATTGGCTGCTGAAGCCTTTCGACGTTTATTTTGGGCTTGGGATATTCGCTATGACGGCGTCTTTTATTACGACGTTCAGGGTAGCCGGCCGGGAAGCTAATTTGAGGATGTATATTATTCTTTCCAGAAATGTTTCTCGCAGCCGTTATATTCTGGCGAAGCTTACGGCTTCGGTTATCATAACGGCTTCGATGATTATGTGTCTTTTTTGCCTTGGTTATTGTCTGTGCGATATTAGAAGCTCATTTTTGCTTGTTGAGGCCCTGATAAGGCTGGCGCCGATTTATATCGTTTCATTCGCTACCGTGGCGATAACTTTATTTTTTTCGAAAATAGTTTATGGCAGCATGTTATCTTCGATAGTGTTGATAATATTCAGTTTTACTCATCCTCCCGGTTTTTTGAATTATTTTCTTCCTCCTTTTCAGCAATTAATTAAAATGAGTTTTGGCGTTTTTAAACCATACTTTTTTGTTTATATTTTCTGGGGCGTTTTTTGTATTGCGTTTTTTTTAATGGCAGCCTTACGTATTTTTAAAAGTCGTGAACTTAATTTTGAAAAAAAATGAAAATTATTAGATGCATTGAATGAAAAAGGTTAATAAACTATTAATTTAAGCGGAGCAGATGGCAATTTTCCGTTAAATTTTACGGTTGATTTTTTTGCCGTGCCTATAGCTAAAGGCGGCTAAGAAGTTTGGCAGACGCTTTTATTGTTATAATGATTATATGCGTTTTTCGCGCTGACGGGTATTTATATTTGTAAAGGCGGGATTATGGGAGCTCTTCTGGAAGTCAGGAAATTACATAAAAAATATGGCGGCTTTGAGGCGCTTTCAAATGTTAGTTTTGAACTGCGTGCAGGAGAAATTCTGGGATATTTAGGCCCTAATGGCGCCGGAAAATCTACGACATTAAAGATTCTTACTTTCGCTTCTATTCCTGATAGCGGTGAAATTTTATCTGGCGGCGTGAATATATTTGATAAAATTGATGAATTTAAAAAAGTGCTTGGCTATGTTCCTGAAGTGCCTTATGTCTATGATATGCTTACCGGCCGTGAGTTTTTAAATTTTATATGCGATATGCGCGCTATAGGGCTTAATGAAAGAAAAAGCATGGACCGGTATCTGGATTCTTTTGATTTATCTAAAGACGCTGATAAATTGATATCGAGTTATTCGAACGGCATGCGTAAAAAAATATCGATAATAGCTGCTATAATGCATAAACCGGAGATATTGCTGCTTGATGAGCCTACTTCGGCTATGGATGCGCTCAGCGTTAAGAACTTTAAAGAGATTCTCGCGGCACTTAAAGAGAATGGTTCGGCGATATTGTTGACCACTCATATTCTTGAAATAGCGCAAAAATTGTGTCAGCGTATAGTTATTATTAATAAAGGGAAAAAATTGGTTGAAGGTTCGCTTGCCGATATCGTAAATGCCGGTAAAAATCCTTCAGGAGAGCTTGAGGACGCTTTTATGCTGATAACTGGCTGTGCGCCGTCAAATGATAATATGTAAAAATAACGGCATTGTATTATGTTAGCCTTTAAATGTTTTTAATATAGCAATTTGCTTATTGTGAATAATTATGATAGCTGTCCTTATTAAATATAAGATAATAATGTTAAAAAATCGCCTGGTTTCTATGCCGTGGCTTGAGAAACTGGCGTATTGCTTAGCGGCATTGGTTATAACGGCTTTTGTGATTGTAATAAGCTTTCTGGTTATAGATAAATCGGATGCCCTGTTGCATGATGTAAGTTTGCCGGCTTTTTATTATATTAATTATTTATTCGCGGCCGGGTTTAATATGTTATTGCTGGCGGGCGCGTTCGTCGAATCGTTCGAAGAGATAAGCGCCGTTTTTTATAGGCGTGAAACTTCTTTTTTGCTACAGTTTTCTATAGGCGGTTTTCAATATTATGTTTATAAGCTTATATGCGCGGCACTGAAAATAATGCCTATTCTTATCCTTTTTTTTCCGTTTTATATGATAAATATCATATTAATTTATCATTTTTTTGGTTGGGGCGGGGCTTTTTTTTTCGTGTTATTTACTTTAATGGCCGCGCCTTTAACGCTTTTATTTTTCGCTTCGCTGGCGCTTTCTTTTTGCGTGATTATCGCGCGATTATTGGCGTTTTTTAATCAGCGCGCGCTGGTCCTTCTTTCTGTTTTTTTTATGGCGTTGTCGATTTGTTATTATTATCCTTTATTTAAAACCGCTGTTATGGCCGGGGGCGGCGCTGGCAAAACGCGGGGAGTGGAAAATATTTATAATGCCGTCGTATCTGTGGAAGGGACTTTTAAATATTTTCCGGCGTCGTTTTTTTCCGGAGCGCTGAACGGTTTTTTTAAAAAAGAATATTTATCGTCAATTTTTGAGATGTCTTATGCGTTATTATCTATTAGCCTGGCTATAGCGGCCGGTTTTTTTATTTTAAAGTTTTTTCTTTTAAAAAATCTCGGCTGTCTTATGGATTGCATTTTTTTACGCCAGGGATCCGATGGTTCAATTGGTTATTTTTTTCCGCCGCGAATTGTGCCGCCTTTATGGCGTGCCGCATTGATAGATGAAACCGCTCATCTTATAAGGCAGAACCTTACTCTTTTAGTAATTTTGACGGCGCCGATGTTTTTTGCCCTTCCGTTTTATCTGCCGCCAAAATTTCTGGCTATAATAGGCGGTCCGAATAAAGGCGCCGCCGGTTCATGGGTTGTTTATTTGATAAGCTCTATGATTATATTGCAGATGAAAGATCTTATGACGGCCGATATAAATTCAAAGCGCTTTTTTTTGCCTCTTTTACGTTCGCTTCCCATTAAAATGTTTGATTTTATTAAAATTAAAATTATATTTTATTTTGTCGTCGAATCGGTTATTTTATCGGTAATTTTTGCTCCCTGGACATATTTTTGGGGATTTGGAGCGCGAAAATTGCTGGAGCTTTTGGCGTTTAC
>CAYQWL010000261.1:0-4293 GCA_964421195.1 uncultured bacterium
ATAAATTTTTCAACGTTTTGCCTGAATTCATCTTTATCATCAAAAAGCGGTTCTAAAAGCCTGAATAACTTATCTAATTCGTAATTAATTACCGGTTCTTCCGCGTAACGTGCGATATAATTATCCGCTTCAACGGCCGAGAAACCGTTATTCGTAAGAGCATTTTTTAAAAAAACCAGCGCGCGGGCAGAATCTGAAATATTGACGCTATCAGAAAACGCATTATCAGACTTGCTTGAATTAGCAGCACCGGTACCGACCGCCGGTAAAACCATTCGAGCCCCGTTGTTTAACCCGGATGAATTTACGGCCGCCGCAGAACCGGAGCCGCTCAAATTAATTTGAGAAAACGAAATGAAACTGAAAGATAAATTTGATTGAGAAAAATTGATTATATCAGCCATAAAAACCGCCTCCATGCGGCCGCACGTAGTAACGTGCGTCCTTTATTTATTTTTTCTTTCAATCCTTGAAAGAAAAACTTCCCCCATTTCGTTATCGGCCTTAATTACTCAAAACTTTAGCATTATTCAAAATTAATTTTTTTTTTGCTTTTTATTTATGAGTATATCTCACGCCGCACGGCCGGCTTCCAGATTTTACCACAAAAATGAGACTATGACGGGCGATCTTTCATTTATAAATTTTCTGCCGCTCAACTATATCAAATCTATTTTACCACGTCTTATTCTGTTTATTACTCAAATACAAAAGACCTTTAAATAATACCTTTTTTTCATATATAACGGTTGATACGATTCTTTAAGCACTTTCAATCCAGGCATTCCAGAATCATCCGACGTATTAACATACTTAAAACCTGCGTTAGCAAGCAAAAATTCTCTAAACAAAAACTGTGAAAGCCCGAAAAAATTATTATCGACTTTTTCAATTAAGACTGTAAAAGTGTCGGAATTAGTAGCTTCTCCTATTATAAAGCCGACGATTCGCGAATATATTTTAATGCACAGACCCTTAAGATTCAATTTTTCATAATTAAGCAAAACTTTACGGCACTGATAAGATTCTAAAATAAAATTTTTTTCATAATTAATTACATCTATATCGAACAATTCTGATAATGGAATAGTTCTACCGGGCCGGTTTTCGACATACCAGCGTTTTAAAAAATCAAGATTTTCTTCTTTATTTTCTCTTCCAATAGTTTCAAGCGAATAATCAGGATAACTTCTAATAAATTTATTAATATTTTCACGTTTATTTTTATATTTTTTTCCCGCCATTTCAATAAGCATTTTATAATCATAAATATAATCAAACAGGTCTTCGCCGGAATCGCATTTTAATCCATGCATTTCAATCGCGCTAATATAATCAAGCTTATCTTCGCCTGCTCCCAATATTTTAAACGCCACGCCGTCTTTTTTTTTATCTTCTTCGAATGAAGCGCCGGTATCCTTACGAATAGAAAGACGATCATAATATATTTCACGTCCAAGCGACGCGCAATAAACGACCGCTGCCGCAAATGAAACGGCGTCAGACGCGCCTAACGGAGGATATAAAAAATCGAATTTTGAACGCAAAACACGCGCAATAATTAATACTCCGTTATATAGTTTATAAAATATAGTTTTATAAGCCGACCACGAAAAAAGTACGGTAAATGAATAATCAGAAAAATTAGAATTTTCTTTAATAAAATAAGATTTAATCAAATCTTTATCTTCGAGCGTCACCGGCTTAAAACCATCGGCGATAAGCTTTTTCGTAAAAAATGAACTCATAATCCACTGCCGTTTCTATCTAAATGTTTCTTTTGACATATTTAAACGCGGCGGCGCCGTCCCGATAATAATCGTCAAATACGCCTGCCCTGATATAACCATATTTTTCATATAAACCAATCGCCGCTACGTTGGTAACCTTAACCGTAAGATGAGCCGAATGGCAATCCCTGCTTTTAAGCTCGCGATGAAACTCAAAAAGCAATTTTTTACCGATAGATTTTCCCTGAGCGCATTTAGATACAGCTATAGAATAAAGCGTTGAAGTAATAACCGGCGCAGCCGACTTTCCGGTTTTTTTAATAAAGCCAAGCGCGTATCCCGCGAATGTAAATGGCCCGCCGCCAGTTTCATCAGTAAAACATGCTTTAATAAATATCGACCGCGGATTTTTTAGCGCATTTAAAAACTGCCGGCGATTAAAAGCATCGACTCCAAAATTTTCATTTTCAACTTCAATAATCGAGTCGATATCGTATTCAGTCACATTCGAAATAAATATACCCATATTACACCCGTCGCCCGCATGAACCGCCATTGCATTTCAAAGGTTCCGCAGCCGGCGGTATATAAGGCCTCACTCTGAATTTAACATTCATACCTTCAGCGATAGCGCGGCATTTATCGATATCCACCCCGGGCATATCTACAACGGTAAGATATACTTCCTCGATCCGTCCGGCGCATTTACCGGCGAAATCAAGCATCGCTTCATAAGCGTTTTCAAAGGCGGGATTGCATAATTTATCGTATAAATCTTTTTCATGCGCATTAAGGCTGATCGATATTATATTTATAAATTCCGCAAGTTTCGGCACTATATCGCGATTGTTTATAAGATTTCCGTGTCCATTAGTATTGAGTCTAAACTTAAGGCCGCGGCCTGCATATTTTTTCGCTATAGCCTCCATAAAATCCAGACGATAAGTCGATTCACCAAGACCGCAAAAAACGATCGATACTATATCGGACGTTAATAAATTATCGATCTGCGCGCAAGTTTCTTCAAGAGCGGGATCGGTGTCAAGCGTAAGGTCATATCCTGCTACGCCATCGGCATAAAACTTAATACAAAATTCACATACATTAGAACAACGCACGGTCGTATTGATATAAATAGAATTTTTTATTATATAAGCATAAACCGGAACATTATTATTCGTTTTTTCATTCATAAATTTCCCTATCCTTTTTTAAATGAAGGCATCGATACCGGCAGATCATTTTTCGATTATTTTACTTACAAATAAAATTCGCAGCGCTAAACTTTTTCGGCCGCGGCAGTTTTTTCAGACGCGCTCGAACCTCCCGCCATATAAAGTAATGTAATAGCCATTAACATAAAAAATATAACGGCCGCGGCATCGTTCGAACCGCCATAAAGCCTGTCGAGGCCAAATTTAGTATAAATATCGAAATAATCAGCTAACGGCCGATATTGCATAACCGGCAATGACACATTCAAATCAAAAAACGGCATTATTTTATAATGAAGGGTTTCACTGATAAACTCACCCGTGGCATATTTAAAGCCCTTAAGAAGCGCGATGGCTATTCCGGTAAGCGCTCCTCCCGCGATAAGGCCGGAACTAAAAAGAACGCCCGGACTCGTATCGGATTCGGACTCTTTAATTTTATAAATTTTAGCGGCTATTAAATTAATAAAACCGCCCATCATAATAGGAGTTGAAGCTGAAAGCGGCAGATAAGCCCCCACCGCGAAAGGAAGCGCCTCGATGCCGCACGCTTCCATAACCAAACCCATAAAAAAACCGACGAGTATAAGGTCCCATGGCAGGGTTTGGTCGAGCACGCCATCTATTATTATTGACATAAGCTGCGCTTTAGGCGCCGCAAGCTCTTTAGAACCTATGCCAAGCGACTGATGCAATTGCAAAAGCGTGACGCCTATAGCTATCGATGAGGTAAGAACGCCTATAATCAAACCGATTTGCTGCCATTTAGGAGTGGCGCCGACGAGATAACCGGTTTTAAGGTCCTGCGAAGTGGCGCCGCCGTTAGCCGCCGCAATACATACGATAGCGCCGACGCAAAGCGCCACGCCGGCATATTCCTTACCGGTCCAACCGACCGCTACAAAAAGCAGGCACGTAAGCATTAACGTAGTAATAGTCATACCTGATATAGGGTTTGACGAAGAACCGATCAAACCGACTATACGCGACGAAACCGTTACAAAAAAGAAACCAAAAAACACTACTATAAAGGCGGTTACGAATTTGGCGAGATTATCGCCCGGCATAAACGGCATAAACGCAAGCACCACGACAAGCGCAGCCGCGCCGACAGCGGTTATATAAAGCGGAATATCGTTTTCAGTACGAACTTTTTTCGCCGCCGCGACAGCCGAAAATATTTCTTTAAAACTCGCGGCAAAAGAACTCCATATAGTGGGAAGGGTTTTTATCATGGTAACAAGCCCTCCGAATACTACCGCGCCGCCGCCTATATAACGAATATAATAATGCCAGATATCGTCCATGCTCATCTGTGATATCGGTATATCGGCCGGAGGAATAATCAT
>CAYQWL010000262.1:0-4286 GCA_964421195.1 uncultured bacterium
AAGATATTGCCGATATACTTTTGAAAAAAGAGCAAAATCCACCTGATTTTAAAATAATAAATATCGGATTGAGCGATAATCTCATATTTATAAATAATATACCGATAATTGACGAATCATTAAAATTAGATGATATTCTGAGCCGCGCTTATGATCAAGGAATTGTTATATTAATTCATCGCGCGGATCGTTATGATATCGTTAATCTTATCGATGAATATCATAAATACGTTAATTATGATCGCATGTCTTTCTTTTTATATAATAACATCCATAAATCACCATTGAAAATTATTAATAGGTATTTTAACTCCATTATTTGCGCCGTTAATGAATTTAGAATGAATTTTGCTTTTTGCGCTTCACGAATTATTGAAATACCACCCGATATTATTAATGAAATCATTGTTTATTCACAACAACGTTCTAACATTATAGGCGTTTTAGAACAATCAGATCATAGTAAAAATCCGATTACTTTATCGAGAGTTGTTTTACGAGATGGCAGAATATATTATGTCGTTAAAGCTACTGACATTGATTTATTAAAGAATAAAAACGGTTTTTTTATAGAATATACTTTAGAATTCGAAAAGCCGGTCAGACTTGACATTAACTATAATGAACACTTTTATAAGAATAGCTTTTATGTAATAGATTTAAATAAAGATATATTGCAAAAAATTGGCAACACCGAAAAGCGTCCTTTAAATCTTTTATTCGAATTTAACATACCTGAATTAAATTTTGAAGATAAAGATAATATTAGTTGCAAGACTAAAAACATAACAACAAAAATAATCAAAGATACTTTACACTATGAATAATAATAAAATAAATCTAAATAATTATAAAAAAATACCCGAAACACTCACTCCAAAACTATATTTCCTTGAATTTTTAGACAATTTATTTGGAAATTCGGGCGATGAATTAATTGATAGTTTAGATGTTTATAAAAATATAATTAATGTCTCGGATGCACTCGATTCATCTACAATTAAAAAACTTTTTGAAAAAATATCCGGCGAAGGATGTGATAAAGTTAAATTAGAAGCGATATCCAATTATTATCTTCACGAAACCTATAAACAAACCGTTCGCAGTAATAAATCCGGGTGTCAGCTTGTCGTGGCAATTAAAGATATAGCCTGTGAACCGCCGGCGTGTACGGTGATTTTAATTGAAGCAGAAACCGCTAATAATACTGAACAAATCGTAACAGATGAAATTAATCAGGCAATAAAAATAGTTAAAAAATATATCGAAAATATTGTATTGAAAAATGAAAGAGATTATATAATCGCTTTTGAAAGACATTGTGAATATAAAAATATCATATGCGCAATAAAACTTTTAGACGATGAAAGACTTGAGATAAGCGGTTCTTCACTTCAAGTTTCAGCCGCTGTAGCCTATTTATCGGCGCTTTTTAACATAAGGCCTCATGAGGAATGGCAAAACTCTATTTTTACGGGGGCATTAAGTATTTTAAATAATGGCGAAGATGATCAGGATTATCGAATAGCCGCCGTTGGAGATATCTATTACAAAGCCCGCGCTGCGGATGAATTATATTGGTGTGATAAATTTTATTATCCAGAAGAGTGTAATAAAAATTTAGTTTTAAAACAAATGGATGAATTATCTATAAAATTTAATTTAAAATCGTTAAATACTCTTCGCGATCTGTTTAACTTACTTAAAATAGATGATAATTTTATAAAAAAACATATTATAGCTGATGAAGAAAGCGTAAAAAATTTTTTGAAAAGTTTTACCGAAATTTATTGTAAAAATGCCGGAACGACCAATAATGATCCCGATAAAATAATAGATTCGATTATTTCTTTTTATAATAAAGATTGGCGTTCTCATGAAGATGGTTTTAGCTATAATGATTTAAAATTATTTTATAAAAAAGAGTTATCACCGTTTTTTTCTGAAATAAAATCTGAAATTAATGATATAAAACTTATAAGAGATCAAACGAATATTAAAAATGAGTTTATATGTCATTATAAATTAATTATAGTAAAAACTCTTAATTTCGAGCGGCGAAATTATGAATATGAAATGGAAGACCGGATCGCTTTACTTGATGGACAATATAAAATAATGAACAGTCAAAGATTTAGATTTGCTACATATTAAATTCGCCGCATAAATTTATTTTATATTTAGGGCTTATGAATTGCAGGTTTGTATGGAAACGGAAAAAAAATGTTGAAATCATTTTTTAAGTATTCATATTTAAGAATATATTTCAAAGCGTATAATTTTATTGTTATAATGGCCGTGACGGCCGTTATAGCTTTTTTTTCATGTTTACCGTTAAAAAATTTTGATTTAATAGTATGGAAAAAATTATTTTATATGTTTGCTCCGGCAATCGATAATAATGAAAATTTAAAAGTCGTTATAATGTCGATCGACGATGCCGCATATAAAAAAATAAATGATTATGCGTTGCGCAAATACGGTTGTTCGTTAAATAAAGAAATAAGTCGATGGCCCACTAAATTACACGCAGAAGCCGTTCACGTTCTTGCCGCTTGCGGCGTTTCGGCGATCGGCTTCGATATTTTGTTTTATGACGAGTATAAAACTAAACCCGATAAATTAAAGACTATAGCCGATAGTGCCGTTCCAATGGTATTCGGTTATGATAAAAAAAATGAACTCGACGCATTAAGTTTTTTTAAGAAAAACAGTTTGAACGTCGGTTTTGTTAATTTAAAAGCTTTCAATGCATTCGGCTCAAAACATGAAAAAATGGCGTGGCAAATAGAATATTCCGATGAACTCAACCGTGATTCTTTTGCATTTGCTCTTTTTAAAACTAATCCTGCTTACGCAATTATCCTAAAAAAATTCGGACGCAATGATCTTGATTCTTTTTCACCGGGAATAGTGTTTCCTTATAACATTAAAAATTATAATTATTCGGATCTTTTTAATATTACTGATAATGAAATAAAGAGCCTGCGTCAAAAATTAAAAGGAAAAATCGTAATCGTCGGAAATTTTATGTCTGACAACGATATACATGATAGCATATTTGGAAATCGACGCGGTTCGATTTTATTAGCATCAACATTACAGGCACTTTACTTTGATATTAAAAATATACCTGTTATGGCTTCCCTTTCGTGGTATATTATAATATTTATAGTTGCCTCCTTATTTTTTTTATTCTTTCTAAAAAGACGTTTTTTAATTTCTTTTATATTTATGTTTATTTTTTTATTTTTTTACAGTTTATTAACAGTTTATATATATGCATATACAGGCTTTATTTTAAGCTATTGTTTTTTTATAAATTATATGATATTATGCTGGATAGTTTTTTACATAATAAAAAAACGTATCATTAAACAATTAAAAAAATCATCTTCGCTTTACAAGGATATTGCTCTGATATATCAAAATAATTATTTGTTAGATAATGAGCTTGCAATTAAAATTATCATATATTCGCTCAGAGTTACACGTAATGAATTACAAAATATAATGCCGTTATTAATAAAAAAAAATAATATATTTTTTAAATATTCACTATACCAACATTATCCAGATAAATTTATGGCGCTTTCAGAAATTATCAACCGTTATTTATCGTGCGAAAAATCAACTGATAATAACATCAATAAATTGAAATTATTAACATTAAAATTAATGATTGAAATAGTTCATACTGATCCATTTGACGGCTTTATTTTTAATGATTTTTTTTATACTTTAAAAAATAATATTAATGGTTTATTTTATGATGAAAATAAAATAAACGAAATGATTGCTAACAAAGAATTTAATAAGCTGAAAGAATACCTTACAACACTGAAGACAGCACTGGAGACTTGCAAATGAAAAAAAACATATGGGTGGGTTCATTATTAATATTATTATTTTTTTTTAGTTTTTCTTATGCTAACGATGGATTTGTCGTTGATTGTTCCGGTGAGGTTTATTTAACACGTAACGGAGTGTCTATAGATTTAAAACCTGGCGCAACTCTTAAATATAAAGACATTATAAAAACCGGTTATGGTTCGCACATCGATATATGCATGCAGGCTTCTGGTGAAAAAAGAATCGAAGCCTGCCAAAGTTATGTTATACAAACTACACTTAAGACAGAAAAAAAATTTTTAAACATTTCCAGACGCATATTTAAAGAAATAGCATCATGGTTTTCAACAAATGAAGACATAACATGCGGCTGCCGTAATCCTGATAAAATACTAATAATATATCCCAGAAAAACATTTGTAAATTTCCCTAAA
>CAYQWL010000263.1:0-4285 GCA_964421195.1 uncultured bacterium
AAGCATAAAATAGTATAAAAGAAATTCTTATTTGCTTTTATGTTTATCTTATGATATAATAAAATCCTTAAAAGTAATAATAATAAAATTCGTATGCTTTTATATGGTAAAGAAAGGCAGTATGAAATGGAAGATAATTGCTGGTTGAAAGAATTCGGCGCATCTATTACAGTTTGCGATGACCGGGCGATTATTATCGAAATGAACGATCGGGCGGCTGATACTTTTAAAAAGTATGGCGGCCGTGATTTGATAGGTAAAAGTTTACTCGATTGTCATCCGGAACCCGCTCGTTCGAAATTAGTCCAATTGCTGAAGACGCATGAAATAAATTGCTATACTATAGAAAAAAACGGTGTAAAAAAAATAATTTATCAGGCGCCATGGAAAAAAAAAGATTGCTTTGCGGGATATGTGGAGATTTCGATTGAAATTCCTTTTCAATTGCATCATTTTATAAGAAAATAAACATGATTATGGTTTTTACATATTATGGCCGCTATTGTTTAACTGATTAATGACTGATTAAATGATTCTGACAGGTGGTATGCGATGAATGTTAATCATAAAAAAATAATCGAAGAGTCTCAAAAGTGGCTCAATATAATTTCAGCGAGAAAAACAAGCGAAGGCACTGCTAAAAAAATTGTGTCCGAAACAGTTGATAATTTTGAAAGTTATTATAATAAAGGTTTTTTAGAATATCGTAAATCGGTTACTGAAGCCGATGGGTTCGCGGCGGTCGAATGGAACGGAAGAGGCTCTTATTTTACGGATGTGCTCGGACGAAAATATCTTGATTTGCTCGGTGGTTTTGGCATATACTCAGCCGGTATAAGACATCCTAAAATAATCAGGGCCGTCCGTGATCAGCTCAAAAGAATGCCCCTTTCTTCACAGGAATTGCTTGATCCGCTCAGAGGCGCGCTTTCGGAGATACTTGGTGAAATAGCGCCGGGCGACCTTCAGTATTGCTTTTTTATAAGTAATGGCACTGATGCGGTAGAAGGCGCAATGAAACTTGCCCGTTTATATACCGGTAAGTCGGGTTTTATATCGTTTATAAAAGGATTTCATGGAAAATCTTATGGTTCGCTTTCACTTATGGGTAAAGCCGAGTTTCGCGTTCCTTTCGAGCCTTTATTACAGGATGTTTATTTTGTTCCTTATGGCGATGCTGCCGCCGTGGAGCAGGAATTGCAGCGCGCGAAAATGGTGGGTTTCGATATCGCCGGGGTGGTCGTCGAACCGGTGCAGGGCGAAGCTGGCGCTATAGTCCCGCCTGATAATTTTTTTCCGGACCTGCGAAAAATTTGCGATCGTTATGGAGTGCTTTTGATTGCCGATGAAGTACAAACTGGATTGGGCCGTACTGGAAAATTGTTCGGCGTAAATCACTGGCAGGTTGCTCCGGATATAATGTGTCTTGGAAAAGCTCTCGGCGGCGGAGTAATGCCGCTTTCGGCTTTTATGTCCACGCCAAAAATCTGGAAGGTGATGGAACCCAATCCGTTTATTCATTCATCTACCTTTGGCGGGAATCCGCTTGCATGTGCCGCGGGTATCGCCGCGATAAACGTTACCCTGAATGAAAATTTGTCTGAAAAGGCGGCTAAGTCAGGAACTTATTTGCTCGCTCAACTTCGGAAGATACGTAAAGAAAATGAAGATTTTTTAATCGATGTTCGGGGACTCGGACTTTTAATAGGTATGGAATTCATCGATTCTGAGTTTGGATATGCTGTGGCCGCGGGACTTTTTAAACGTGGAATACTTGTAGCGGGAACGCTTTTGAATTCTAAAACGATAAGAATTGAACCGGCGCTTAATATTTCCAGAAAATCGCTTGATTTTTTCTTAGAAGTATTGCGTGACACGATTAAATCAGTTAAAAAAGGCTGGTAAATTCTGACGGATGTTAATAAAAATAAACCTGGAAATAAATATATTCGTAAGGAGAGAAAAGTTCGATGCATGTAGAGTATCATAAATGGTGGAGTTCTAATCTTGGTCATGATATGGAGTTTAAAATATACGGTCACTGGGGCAAACCTGTCATAGCATTTCCTTCGGCTAACGGACGTTTTTATGATTATGAACATTTCGGTATGATAGAAGCGTGCAGGGAGTTTATAGACGCCGGAAAAGTTAAGCTTATCGCGATCGATGGAATAGACGGTCAGTCCTGGCTTAATAACGAAGCGCATCCTGCCGATCGGGCCCGGCGTCATAATGATTATGATCGTTATGTTGTCGGAGAGCTTATTCCCGGCCTTCGTAACATGCTCAACTATAACGACCGGTTTATAGCGACCGGTTGCAGTATGGGCGGCTATCATTCCGCTAATTTCTTTTTTCGTCATCCTGATGTTTTCGATACTTTGATCGCTCTCAGCGGTATTTATCGTTTAAATCTGTGCATAGGCGATTATATGGATGAAAATGTTTATTATAACACCCCGCTTGAATATCTTAAAAATCTTAATGATCCATGGTTTTTAGATCATTACCGTGCCTCTCGTATAATTGTATGCGTCGGGCAGGGGGCCTGGGAACAACCCATGATCGATGAAACCCGCGAGCTTAAAAATATACTCGATTCTAAGGGAGTACCCAATAATATTGAATTCTGGGGATATGATGTCAATCATGACTGGCCATGGTGGCATAAACAAATAGTTTATTATCTTAAAACGCTCGGATTTTAATATATTTAAAGTCGTATGTTAATATTGCGGAGGTGATGATGGGTTTATTAGAAGCTATAAAAAAAGCGAAAGAAAATAAAGAGCGTTCAACGTTTCAAAATGATTTTCTTCCGCAAAATTTACCTTCTAAACCTGTACCGGCGGATGAGGAAGACGGCTGCGCAAGCGATCATCAGGGTTTAAATTCTTTTTTGAGTGTCGAAGATCTTAATAAGGCGCTTGATTCTATACAGGATATACCAACGCTTCCTTCTATCGCTAATAAAGTTATTCAGGCGATTAACGATCCGCAATCTAATGCGAAAGTGATTGCGGATATTGTAAAAAATGATCCGGCCCTTACCGCACGTCTTTTAAAGATAGGTAATTCCGCTTTTTATGCCGGATACAGTCCATGCACCAATGTGCAAAACGCAATAGCGCGTATGGGATTAATTCAAATTAAACGTTTAGTTTTTTCAATATCCATACTTGATGCTTTCACTAAGTATTCAACGGCGGGTTTCGAAATTAAAGATTTCTGGAAACATTCGATAGCCGTCGCTTATAATACGAGGGTCATAGGAAAATTAGCGGGTTTTCGCGATACCGAAGAACTTTTTACAGCCGGACTTCTTCATGATCTCGGAATTTTAATAATTATAAAATATATGCCTGAAATGTTCGATGCTATAATGAAGAAAAAAGCTAAAAATCCTGATGTCTCTTTTTATCAATGCGAACGTTCCGATTTTCCAGTTTCACATTGTGAAATTGGTTCATGGCTTTCAGTACGATGGCAGATGTCGAGAGAAATACAGTCGGTTATTTTTAATCATCATCAGCCGCCTGTAAATTCGACGATTTTTGAAAAGGAAGTTGTTATGTTTTCGGCCGTAGTGCATCTTGCCGATGCTTTTAGCGGTTTTATCGGCGCGGGATTTTTAAATGATAACGCGACGGAAATTGATAAAAATATCTTTGATTTCGTTTTTGGTAAAAATATGACTGAAGAAACGCTTATCGGTTATTTGACGAAGAATAAACCTTTGATAGAAGCGGCGGTTTCGGTTTTATAAAAAAAGGAAAAACCTTCATTTTTCAACTAAAAAATATTATTGACATTTTAGTCCTTATGGTGATATAATAATTTCAATTCTATTATAAAAAGTTAATTAATATTTAATTATTGTGAAAACATCACTTTAACCGGGGTTTTGCGCAATGGTTGTATTAAGAAAGGAAAGTAATCAATAATGGCGAAAGTTAATTCAAAATTAAACGAAACGGTTAAAAAAGGGAAAAAATATTTTTTTACTTCTGAGTCGGTAACGGAAGGACATCCGGATAAGATGGCCGATCAAATATCCGATGCGGTTCTTGATGCGATATTTTCTAAAGATAAAATGGCCCGTGTGGCCTGTGAAACCGCTCTTACTACTGGAGTATGCTTGATTATGGGCGAAATTACTCATAAGCATGATGTGATTATAGATTATCCTGAAATAGTTAGAAACACCGTTCGAGAAATCGGTTATGTTTCGCCAGATTTTGGTTTTGACGCCGCCAGTTGCGCCGTTCTTACTTCGATCGATAAG
>CAYQWL010000264.1:0-2080 GCA_964421195.1 uncultured bacterium
ATTCGTTTAAAATTGGTGAACTGCGAAGCAGAATTTTATTTACGCTTGCCATGATAGCAGTTTACAGGCTCGGTTCACATATTCCCACACCTGGAATCGATTCGGCCGCGCTCGCGGATTATTTTGGCGATAAAGGCGGCGGCATTCTGGGGTTTCTGGATATGTTCTCAGGCGGAGCGCTTAAGCGCTTTTCCATATTCGCGCTCGGTATAGCGCCCTACATTAATGCTTCGATTATAATGCAGCTTCTGGTGTACGTTGTACCGCAACTCGAAAAATTAGCCAAAGAAGGGACCGAAGGCAGGCAGAAAATCAGTCAGTACACGAGATATGGCACGATATTCATAGGCGCCATCCAGGCATTCGGAATGAGCTTTATGCTCGCTAATGCCGGCGGCGAAGGCGTATTAACGCCTTTTATGAAAGAGCATTTCGCGCGCTTCGCGATTCTTACCGTAATTACGCTCACGGCGGGAACGGCTTTTATAATGTGGCTCGGTGAAAAAATAACTGAAAAAGGCATAGGAAACGGCATATCGCTTTTGATATTCGTCGGAATCGTGGCCTCTCTGCCTTCGGCAATAATTCAGACTTATAGAGTATTTTCGGGTGACGCTCTTTTTTATCCCAAGATATTTGTTATTTTATTGTTTACAATCGCTGTTACCGCGGCGGTTATATGGATACAGGACGGCGTGCGTAAGATACCCGTACAGTACGCCAAGCGTGTCGTTGGCAGAAGAGTTTACGGCGGCCAGAACACTTATATTCCTTTGCGCATCAATCAGGCCGGCGTTATTCCGATAATATTCGCTTCTTCGATTCTGCTTTTCCCTGGTTTGATAACTAATTTTTTCTCGCATTATTTTTCGATGGATTCTTTTATGGGTAAGATGACGAATTTTATCAACACGGTTCTTGGACCGTCTCATTGGGTTTATTTGAGTCTTTACTGTCTGTTGATAATATTTTTCTCGTACTTTTATACGGCCATTACTTTCAATCCGAAGGATCTGGCGGATAATATGAAAAAATACGGCGGTTTTATTCCCGGCGTGCGTTCCGGAAGGCCTACGGCCGAATTTATCGACCGTACTCTTATTCGTATCACTCTCGTCGGTTCGATATTTCTTGCGATTATAGCCGTTATCCCTAACATACTTATAAGCTGGGCCAATGTGCCGTTTTATTTCGGCGGAACGGCTCTTCTTATAGTCGTCGGCGTCGGCCTTGACACTATAAAACAGCTCGAATCGCATCTTGTTACCAGAAATTACGACGGTTTCCTGAAGAAAAAAAGCAGGCTGTTTAAATAAGCGAGGCGGATTATAATAAAATGAGGTTTATATTACTAGGCGCGCCTGGCGCAGGAAAAGGCACCCAGGCCAAACAGTTGACCGAAAGGTATAAAATAGTACAGATATCTACGGGGGATATACTCCGGGAAAACGTGAAAGCCGGAACTCAACTCGGTATGGACGCTCGTTCTTATATGGAAAAGGGATTGCTCGTTCCCGATGGCGTGATAATATCCATGATAGAACAGCGTCTATCAAAATTAGATTGTAACAACGGCTTTATTTTAGATGGATTTCCGCGTACGGTCGCCCAGGCGGATGCTCTCGGCTCTCTTCTTTCAAAAATGGGTCTTAAACTTAACGCTTGCGTATATATAGAAGTGCCTGAAGAAGATCTAATAAAAAGAATTTCGGGCCGCCGCGTGTGTAATTCCTGTGGCGAATCGTATCATGTATTTTTTAATAAGCCGGCGTCGGAAAATGTTTGCGATAAATGCGGCGCTGCGCTTATTCATCGTAAAGACGATCATGAAGAAACCGTAAGGAACCGTTTGAAGGTATATCATAACGAAACTCACCCTCTGCTGGATTATTATTTAAATCGCGGTATCGTTTTAAAGGTTGACGGTACGGGTGATATTAACGATATTTTTACCCGTATCACAACCGGGCTGGAAGCGTAGGTCTGTTATATATGCCAAAATCTGAAGTCGTAACTAAAAAATCGGTTCAAGAATTAGAATACATGTATGAAACGAATCAGATCGTGGGAAAAACGCTCA
>CAYQWL010000264.1:2090-4240 GCA_964421195.1 uncultured bacterium
GTGAAAATGTAAAACCGGGCGTTACAACCGAAAAACTCAATAAGATAGCGCATGAATATATTCTATCTCAGAACGCTTATCCTCTGTTTTTAGGTTATATGGATTATCCTAAGAGCATCTGTGCATCGGTAAACGATGAAGTCGTTCATGGAATACCTTCGAAAAAATGCGTTTTAAAAGAAGGCGATCTTATCAGTATAGACGTCGGCGTAATAAAAAATAATTATTGCGGCGATTCCGCCATAACTGTTGCGGTTGGAACGGCGAGTGAGCTT
Source organism: uncultured bacterium (assembly GCA_964421195.1). GTDB lineage: Bacteria > Muiribacteriota > UBA9980 > UBA9980 > UBA9980 > UBA9980. The sequence continues at coordinate 2,366 of CAYQWL010000264.1, forward strand.
GTCGCCAGGCTTATAAGAATTACCGAAGAATCTTTATATGTCGGCATCGAACGTGCGGTTTGCGGCGGGTATCTTGGAGATGTTTCCAATGCCATACAAACTTACGTGGAATCTCATGGATTTTCGGTAGTGCGCGATTACGTGGGGCATGGCATAGGACGAAAACTTCACGAACCGCCCGCGGTGCCGAATTTCGGCAAAAAAGGAATGGGGATAAAACTTGAAGCCGGTATGTGTATTGCTATAGAACCTATGGTAAACGCCGGCCGGTACGAAGTGAAGGTCCTCGATAATTCATGGACGGTAGTAACCTGTGATCACAGCCTTTCGGCGCATTTCGAGCATACTATCGCCATTACCGCGGACGGGCCGCGCATATTATCAAAGGCGCAGTAATACGCCGATATTTGAAGGTTTTTAAGGAGGATTCGCTTAGATGGCAAAAGAAGAACTGATCGAGGTATCCGGAGTGGTCGTAGAGCCCCTTCCAAACGCTATGTTTCGCGTCGAATTAGAAAACGGTCATAAAGTTCTGGCGCATATTTCAGGTAAAATGCGTATGAATTTTATCCGTATTCTTCCAGGCGATAAGGTTACTATTGAACTTTCGCCTTACGATCTGTCGAGGGGCAGGATAACTTATAGATCGAAAGGTTAATATAGCGGTTCCGGCATATCAGGATGAGCGGCCGGCGGCGATGATATAATAATATATAATAAATAATTAATTATTTAAATAATTAATTTAAAAATGTATTGCTTTTTAAAAGTTTTTAGTGTAAAATAATATCTCTTATTGCGATATATAACAGGAGGATATGCATATGAAAGTCAGAGCATCGGTTAAAAAGATTTGTAATAAATGCAAAATCATTAAAAGAAAAGGCACGATACGTGTTATCTGCCAGATCGTTAAACATAAACAAAGACAGGGTTAATAATAAATAATAACTGGAAGGAGGGAAAAAATGGCTCGTATAGTTGGTGTTGATTTACCAAAAAATAAAAGAATGGAAATCGCGATGACTTATATTTATGGTATCGGCCGTTCTGTGGCTCAGAAATTGCTGACCGATCTTCAGATTGATTGGAATAAAAAGGTTAAAGACCTTACTGAAGACGAAATTATTAAAATCCGCGATTACATAGAAAAACATTTAAAGGTTGAAGGCGATCTCCGCCGTGAGGTGCTTGCCAATATTAAAAGGTTGAGCGAAATTAATTGCTATCGTGGAATTCGTCATAGAAGAGGAATGCCGGTTCGCGGTCAACGCACTCATACCAATGCGCGTACCAGAAAAGGCCCCAGAAAATCGATTGCGGGTAAGAAAACCGCGACTAAAAAGTAAGAATTTATCCATTTTTTAAGATAATAAATTGTGAAAGGAGAGAATAATGGCTGATGTAAAAAAAGGCGGCGCCAGGGTAACTCATGGCGTGGTCCATATAAAATCGACTTTTAATAATACGATAGTGAGCGTTACTGACAGGCAGGGAAACGTTATATCGTGGGCGTCGGCTGGCACTTCAGGCTTTAAAGGTTCGAGAAAATCGACTCCTTATGCGGCCCAGCTCGCTACTGAAAATGCCGTAAAAAAAGCTATGGAACATGGTCTTAATGTCGTTGACGTAATAGTTAAAGGCGCCGGTTCCGGAAAAGAAATGGCGGTTCGCGCTATAAAAGTTGCCGGAGTTGAAATCGAAAAATTGAAAGATATTACGCCGGTCCCGCATAATGGCTGCAGGCCCCGTAAAAGAAGAAGAGTTTAATCCGTTTTTAAAGGGAGGATAGGATAAATGGCTAAATATATAGGCCCGAAATGCAGGCTGTGCCGTGCTGAAAACAAGCAATTATTTTTGAAAGGCGAGCGTTGC
>CAYQWL010000265.1:0-4202 GCA_964421195.1 uncultured bacterium
CGAGGGTTTTAGTGAGAGCCAACCACGGGATTTGAACCCGCGACCTGCGGTTTACGAAACCGCTGCTCTACCAGCTGAGCTAAGTTGGCCGATGAGTTTATTATATCATAATTTTTATAATAAATCAATCTTTTTTTATTTTATTTTTGATTACATAGAAATAACCGAACTATAAATTATAATATCAACGTTTTTTTTAAAATAAACCTGTATATGAATATATTATTGCTATTGCGTTTCTTCATCGGGCGCTGCGGAAATCTGCCAATTTCTTATTTTATCAGAATATTGCTTTATCAACCGGTTTGACGCTTCTTCGGTCCCGGTTTCAACGAATAAATGAAAAAACGGTCTATCGGGATCGGGAATGATTAATATCCAATCCTGATTTTCAAAATATATTTTAACGCCGTCGATTAATTCAGTATTTAAATCTTTAGTATCTTCTATTAAATTACGCATCACCGTGCCTTTACATTCCCACGGACACGGTATCTGAATTTTTTTCAATCTTGAAACGGGTATATCTTTTACAATTTCAGATAATGGTTTTTTAACGACCGCGAGCATTTCGAGTAATTTACATAAAGTAACCATACCATCTGAAGCAGGCTGAAAAGCGGGAAATCCAAAACTGCCGACGCCGTCGCCGACGAGCGATACTCCTTCATTTAAAGCGGCTTCCATCATGTTCCGAAGCATCGTTTTTGTGCGGATGACTTTAGCGCCAAAGCCCGCCGCCATATCTTCGATTATCTTCGAAGCAATTACAGGAACGGCGATCGCGGTTTTTTCAGGAGAAGTTTTCATAACTAAATAGCACATAATCGAAAGCAGCATATCATCGGTAAGAATACGACCGGTTTCATCTACTAAATGAATTTTTTCAGTGCCCGCGTCAAACATTACGCCAAAAACGGCGCCAAGCGATTGCACTATATTTGACAGCTGACGCATGGAAGCGGAAAGAGTTTGCGGGTCCTGCGTGATTCTTTTTTCATCGACGAAAGCATTGAGCGATACAGCATCTACACCGAGCTGGCCAAGTATTTTGGGAAAAATAATAGAAGCCGCTCCATAAGCATAATCTATTACAATTTTAACCGGCGATTGCCTTATAAAATCAGCATTTATAAATTTTAAAAGACCTTCGCAATAAATATCGACGGTTCTATGCGGAAAATGTATCGTACCCGTTTCTTCACAGCCGGCACGAGCAAAATCTTCTCTAAAAAAGAACCGTTCTATCGCTTTTTGCTTTGCGATCGAAAGCGCCATACCGTTTGAATCATAAAATTTAATTTCGATTAATTTAGGATCCGAAGCCGATTTACGGGTGTGAATACAACACTTATAATTATTCGCCGAAAGCTGATAACGCGAAACCGGCGGCGGCATAACCTGAAGATCATAAACATTACAGCCGCACGAAAGCATTCCGGATATTAAAGCGCGGTTTATTAAACGAGAAGTCTTATGCGCATCACGCGAAGTAGCGATATTAGCCTGACGCCCAAAAAACGCTCCGCAGGCCGCTCCTATTTTAGCGGCAAATTCAGGCGTTATTTCTATATTACCCAGCCCGGAAATACCCGTAGCCCCGAAAAGATACTTATTCCATTTATCGCCCCATACAAGGCTTGCGGCAAGAGTAGAACCGGCATCCACTACTTTATGAGGCCATATTTTAATATTCGCTTTAAGCATGGAACCTTCGCCAATATGACATTCGTCCGCTATAACGACTCCCTCCGAAACATAAGCGTCATTTAATATACGGCACTGCTTATCGATTCTTTTACATTCACACGCTGCCCGATATAACAATCAGACCAGATTATACTGCCCGATATTCGAGCGTTCGACTCGACTATACAGTTATCGCCTATTATCGAATTAGACACAGACGCGCCGCGTTTGATAAGACAATTTTTACCAAGTACAACGCCGCCCCGAAGCTCTACCCGATCTTCGATAACGCTATTTTCACCGGTTATCACGTCCTTACCAATTACGTTCATACGCGTTCCAGGTATATTCACATCAACCCTGCCTTCGAGAACATCACGATGAGCAAGAAGATATTCCGACAAATCGCCGATATCCTTCCAGTAACCGTCAGCTATATAACCATAAAGCGGTTCTTTATTTTTTAATAAAAGCGGAAAAAGATCTTTTGAGAAATCGAACTCACGTCCTTCGGGAATATATTTTAACGCTTCAGGTTCGATAATATATATTCCGGTATTGACGGTATCGGAAAATACCTCTCCCCAGGACGGCTTTTCAAGAAAACGCGTTATCCGTCCTTCTCGATCGGTAATAACTACACCGTACTGCAAAGGATTATCGACGCGCGTTAAAACAATTGTAATCATGGCTTTTTTTGAATTATGAAATTCGATAGCACGCGAAAGGTCGAAATCGGTAAGCACGTCGCCTGAAATTACTATAAAAGGGTCGTTTAAATGTCCGCGTGAAAAACCGACCGAACCGGCCGTGCCATAATCTTCGGTCGCCGCGACATAAGACATTTTTATACCGTATTGCGAACCGTCGCCAAAATACGAAGTAACCTGCTCCGGCTGAAAATATAATATGGATAATACGTCTTTAATGCCATGCAGTTTAAGAAGTTCGACTATATGAGTCATCATAGGTTTATTCATAACGGGCACCATGGGTTTTATATTAGTGCATGTTACGGGACGTAACCGCGTTCCGAACCCGCCCGCCATTATAACCGCCTTATTCATTTAACACACCCCCGCTTTTTTCCGTCTTATACAATGCTTATCCTTTATCATTATTATTTTTTTCTGACTATAAAAATAATATAACAAAAATAATTAAAAATCTCAAGTAAAAAGAATTTGACAGTAAAAGAATTTAAATCGTCAAAAACAAAAAAACGAAGAGGGAGTGGCTCTTCGTTTTCTTGCGGTTAGTTCTCTCGTCTTCTAAAAGAGAATTTTTCAACTTACATATTATATTTCGGATAAATTTGATTTTATTTTATATTATACTTTAAAATTTATCTTATTTTTTATTATTTTTTTTAACGCCATTTTAATATACTAAACTTAGTTATATAAATTACAGAACACAGAGAGCGCGATTAACAACAATAGGCATTTTTTAATACTTAAAATCGCCAAAGCCGTTATTGATTCAATCTAACAGTAGATAAAGTAATTTTTTCTTTTTTTTGAGGAAAAACCTGTTCAGATATAGCTGCCGGCTTTTCAGCGCTTGATTTCAACGCTATATTCGAAGCGTTTAAATATTTATCGCAATCTATCAAAGCAATAGTATCGCTGACCACATCGCGCGCTTTCAAAACTATTATTATCAATTTTTTTCCGGCATGTGAATACGCCGTTGCCAGGCAGCGTCCCGCGGCTCTGGTATATCCGGTTTTAATACCTTTAACGCCGACATTTTTACCGAGAAGTTTATGACGGTTAGATAAATTTATACGTCTCGTTACTTCCACAATCTTTTTTTCTATAGTATAAGACTGTGATTTTTTAGATTTACTTTTCGAAACTGACACCGTCTTAACCTGGGCATCAGGCGATTTTTTCACTTTAACTTTAACCTCTTTATGAGTAATTAATTTGACCGTATGTTTTTTCGTACCCACTATTTTCGCAAAAACCGGATTTTTCATAGCATACGCCGATAAAATAGCCAGATCATAAGCCGTAGAATAATGCCGATTATCGGGCATACCATTCGGGTTGACAAAATTAGTATTAACGGCGCCTATATCTTTAGCCTGTTTATTCATTAACGCGGCGAATTCACGAACGCTTCCCGCGACTTCTTCCGCTATAGCAACACAGGCATCATTGGCAGAATATAATAACGACATATAAAGAAGATCTAAAAGATTCGTTTTATCGCCTTTTTTCAATCCAAGCGAAACGCCGTCACTTCTAATCGATATATCATGCTTAATCGTAATGGTCTCTTTCAAATCGTGACCGGAATCTAAAAGCACTATAGCAGTCATTATTTTAGTCAGCGAAGCGGGCGCTCTTTTTTTGAAAGGGTCCTTACTGTACAATAATTTACCGCTATATTCGTCTAATACGACAACCGATTGAGAAGTAATAACATCTTCGAGAGTTTCCGGCTCGTCACTTTCCTGATTATGAGGATGCTATAAAGAATACTTATAAATTCTCATTCAAGGT
>CAYQWL010000266.1:0-4185 GCA_964421195.1 uncultured bacterium
TCGGTTTTCCGCGCCGGTAATCGTCGTTATCCATCGCGGGAAGATCGTCGTGAATGAGCGAGTATGTATGAATTAATTCGAAAGCCGCCGCTACCGGCAACGCGTCTTCAGGACTGCCTGAAAATAATTTACAGCACATAAGCGTAAGAATAGGCCTTATTCGTTTTCCGCCGGCGAAAACTGAATAACGCATGGCTTCGTGAAGCTTGTTGGGCATGATGTTTTCAGCCGGAAGGAGTTCGTCAAGACATTGATCTATCGCTTTTTTATAGTCTTTTAAAACATCGTTCAAGTTTTCATTATGGTCGATATACATATTTTTCCCGTTTTTCCTTTTCTTTTTTTGTTTTTTTTGATAATTTTAAATAAATATTTTCGCGGATTAGTTAATCGATGGATTTTCTATTTCATCGCGTTTGTAAGGCGCTAAAGATGTTTCGCCGGCTGGCCCGGTTTTAATGAGAATTTCAATTTTCTTTTCAAGCGAATCAAGTTTTTCTTTACAAAAATTATAATATTTAACGCCGGTTTCATAATTTTTAATCGATTCTTCGAGAGAAAGTTCTTCGTTTTCAAGTAATTCAAGTATATTTTCGAGTTCTTCGAGACCTTCTTCGAATTTGAGGCCCTCTAATTGTTCGTGCGCGCCGTTATCCGTAAGCGCAACGGGATTTTTTTCTTTTTTAACGGCCATAATTACACCTTTCCATAATTACGCATTTGATTTTTAATTAAATCTGGCAGAAATAAAGCAGAAATAAATATGATTATATTACGGCGTTATTTTAACATTAAAGTTAAAAAATATCAAATTATTAATAATAAAAGTTTATAAATGAAAGTTAAAAAATAATTTTTTATTAATTATGAATAATGTTTATAATTCAGTTTAATTTATTTACTTAGTTAATTTATTGTAGCGGTGATTTCGCCATCTATAAATTTGATCTTGATTACTTCTCCGGTTATAAGTTCATTTTTAGATTTTATAATTTTATTTTTATCTTTCGTTCTTACTATACTATATCCGAGTTGAAGAATTTTTTCATAATCATAAACAGTAAATTTAAGCCATGTGGATTCAAGCTTTGATTTCGATGATTCTAATTTTTTATAAAGCGAAGATCTGATCATTTTAAATATATCTTCAATTCGCTGGCTATAGCGGGTTAAAAGCGGCCGGAAACGTGAAAGAACCATACGCGGATGCCGTCGTTCAAGTTCGGTTCTTTTGAGCATAAGCCTTCTGGTAAGCAAAGAGCGCATTTCGATATCGATATGATCTAAGTGCATGCGTAGATTTTCAAGTTTTTTTTCCGGCGCATGAGAAGTTATTTTTTGCCTGCATAGTGATAGCGAATTTTTAATGCGTGTTAAATCGCCGATTAATGCTATAACTAATCTTTTTTTTAGTTTATCGAGATATTCGATTTTATCTTTTTTTGAAAAAACAACGAGTTCTGCTGCGGCCGATGGAGTCGGGGCGCGCAGATCGCTTACAAAATCGCTAATTGTAAAGTCGGTCTGATGTCCTACCGCGGATATTACGGGCTTTGAGCTGTCGTATATTGCGTCAGCCACGCTTTCTTCGTTAAAAGGCCATAGTTCTTCGATAGAACCGCCGCCGCGCGCGAGTATTATTACATCTATGGTTTCGATAGAATTCAGGCGTTCGATGGCGGCGCATATAGACGGCGCCGCACGGGGGCCCTGGACGTAAGCGGGCGCTATTAAAACGGGCATTTCAGGAAACCGGCGGTTTAATATGTTTATGATATCGCATACTACCGAGCCTTCTGGAGCGGTAACGATTCCTATGCGGCGAGGCAGAACGGGAAGTTTCTTCTTGCGCGCGGTATCGAAATATCCTTTTTTTTCGAGTTTTTCCTTTAATTCAATATATTTTTTATAAAGGTCGCCGGCGCCTTCTTTTTCTATCGATGAAGCGTAAAGTTGATATTCGCCGCGCTGTTGATAAACACTGATATATCCTTTAATTATAACCGCCGCCCCATTTTGCGGTATAAAATTTAGCAGACGGTTATAATTTTTAAACATTACGCAGTTAAGTCTGGAAGACTGATCTTTGATTGAAAAATAAAAGTGGCCGGAGGCAAGGTGATTGGTAAAATTAGAAATTTCACCTTTAACGGTGATGCCCGTAAGTTCCTTATCACCCGAAAAAAGTTCTGAAATATATTTGTTTACTTCGCTTACCGTATAAAATTTTTTAGAATCGCACGCTATGCTGAACTGCAATTTTACTATTCATCCTCTTCGTAATTTTCATCTTCTTTATTTTCAATCGCCGTTTTGAATTCAGGATGCAGCCTGCGCACAATCGCGCGGCACAGACGCCGGGCGATATCTTTTATTTCGTTTTCGTCTTCGAAAAGATGTTTTTCGTTATCGAAATCAAAAATAGAGCGTTCAATTAATTTAGTTTCGGCGTCGATGGTCAATCCGATAAATGTCAATAGGGCTATTAGTCCCATTATAGTAGCAATCATTCCAGGGAAAAAAAACGTTGACATTAGCGTGCGTACATAAGCCGCGGTAAGCGACATAATTATACCCGATGTAAATAGTGCAAGACTGCAATATATGACTATGGAATAAAATTTGACGTGCGGCATTGTATTTGCGCGATATTCTTCGTAGGCGTTTCGTTCTCTTTCTATTTTACGCTGCTTTGCGCGTGAAATTTTTTCTTCTTCGAGTTTTTGGCGTTCTAATTTTTCGGTTGTCCGACGTTCGGCTTCTTCACGGGTTATCCATTCTCCGTCTAATTGTATAAAGCCGCGCGCTATCATTTCACGCGTGCGAATTTGTTCGCGAATCCTGTCGAAATCTTCGTCAGGCTGTTCGGCGGCTGCGGTAGAATCTTTTTCTGAAAATAGCTTTTCTTTACGTTGCATTTCAAGCAATTTCGCCTGTTTTTCACGGTTTTCGCGTTCGAGCTCCTCGATTTTTTTAATCTCTTCGAGCTTAATTTTATCGAGTTCTTCAGAAGTTAATTCGGGCAATTATTACACCTCCATGCCGGCTATGAAATTAGTCGTTATATCGCCTTTAAGAAATTTATCGTTAGCGAGAAGTTTTTCGAAAAAAGCGGTATTGACAGTAAGTCCTTCAAAACGCGTTTCAGCGAGTGAACGTTTCATGCGTGTAATTGCTTCTTTTCTCGTTTCGCCCCAGGCGATTATTTTAGCTATCATAGAATCATAATGCGGCGGTATGCTGTAGCCGGAATAGACATGCGTATCTATCCTTACAAATGGCCCGCCGCCCGGAAAGTAATTTGATATACTTCCGACCTGAGGCATGAAATGGTTGGCCGGGTCTTCGGCGCAAATACGGCATTCAATTGCGTAGCCATTAAGTTTTACGTCTTTTTGTTCAAAAGAAAGTTTCGCGCCGCCCGCGATAGAAATTTGTTCTTTGACTAAATCTATAGAAGTAACCATTTCGGTAACTGGATGTTCTACCTGTATGCGTGAATTCATTTCCATAAAGTAAAAATTTTTATTTTCATCCATTATGAATTCGATGGTGCCAGCGCTGGTATATTTTACGGATTTTACCACTCTGACGGCAATATTGCCCATTTTTTTTCTTAATTCGTCCGTTAAAAATATAGAAGGAGATTCTTCGACGAGTTTTTGATGCCTGCGCTGTATCGAACAGTCGCGTTCGCCTAAGTGTACCGCGTTGCCGAAGTTGTCAGCGATTATTTGAAATTCGATATGACGCGCTTTTTCTATATATTTTTCCATATAAATTTCATCGTTATTAAACGCCATCCGTGCTTCGTTTTTCGCTATTTCAAAATTAGATTCTAACTCGCCTGGTTCGCGTATTATTCTCATTCCTTTGCCGCCGCCGCCGCCCGAAGCTTTTATTATAAGCGGATAGCCTATTTTTTCGGCATGTTTTAAAGCCTCTTCAGTTGAAGTAAGCGGGGGCGTACCCGGAACCACCGGGATGCCCGCGGCGATCATCGCCGCGCGCGCTTCGGATTTATCGCCCATTAGTGTTATTATTCGAGGTTCGGGACCGATAAATGTTATTTGATGTTTTTTACATATATCAGCAAAATCGGCATTTTCAGAAAGAAATCCATAGCCGGGATGAAGCGCGTCACTGCCGGTTATTTCGGCCGCCGATATAATATTTGGCACGTAG
>CAYQWL010000267.1:0-4165 GCA_964421195.1 uncultured bacterium
GTTTACAAGATGCTCAATATATTGTATAATTATTATAACATTTTTTAAAACAACAACATTAATGACGGCAGCAACATATTAAAATTAATTTTTAATTTTATTTTAACGTATTTTTACAAAGATAATTATCTGGGGGGATTGTTTTATGAAGAATTTAACCGGCGGAAAATTTATTGTAATCATTGCCTTAATAATTCTTACGCTCGCCTTCCCGTTTACTGCCATTGCGAACGCTCAGCAGGAAAGCGGATTTTCAAAAGCGCTCGATAACCTCGCCCGCGACATAGCGCAATCATCTAACAACATCGTATCTAACGGCAGGTCCGCTGATATAGAAAAACTTTCGGACGAAGTATTCAGCCGCCTCGAAAATATCAGCTTGAACGAAGTTCAATCATTTATAGATGCCGTAAATACTCCTCAACAAATTAATTACGCGCTCGAATCAGCTTCCGCTTTCGCGTCGGCCAATCAAAAACTTCCTTATATTTTAGCTTCCATTAAAACTATTAAATTATTAAACGAAAAAACTCGATTTTTAATTACGCAATCGCCCGATCAATCAGAACTACTTGACACGGCTAAAAAAGCCGATCTTATTTTAAAAAATTTGTCTTCACATAAAAATGTTCTCGCCCGAAAAGAAACGGAATCTCTTACGGGTAATATAACCGTTAAATCACGAGCAGTTTCAGCCCGCCCTGCCGCCCGGCAATCTTCTAAATTAAGACTCGGAGCAAATTTTTATTCTGAAACTAATACGACTACATTTGCTCTTAACGCGCCTCGCGCCACCTCCGTCAAACTCGCCCTTTTCGATTCCGCCGAAGCAAAAACGGGCCGCAAATTTGAAATGAAAAAGAACTCCGCCGGCATCTGGTACCTTGCCTTCAATCAAAATTTAGTATCTAAATTTTATGGATTTTATGTGAACGGCCCCGAAGGAAAAGGCGAAAGATTCAATTCCGAACGTCTGTTGTCTGATCCTTACGCATACGCTAACGACGGCAGTTATGGCAAAAGCATCGTAGTCGATACTAACTTCAAATGGAGCGCGGCAAATTATAAAACACCGCCAATGAAAGACCTTATAATCTACGAAATGCATATAAAAAGCTATACTTCACATTCTTCTTCAGGCGTGAGCGCCGATAAGCGCGGTAAGTATCTCGGCCTTCTCGAAGGAGCTTCTTCAGACAAAATCCTCGGTAATTTAAAAGAGCTTGGCGTTAATGCCGTAGAACTGCTTCCCGTCCACGAATTCGATAACAAAGCGGCGCCGTCAGGCGTCAATTACTGGGGATATATGACCACGCATTTCATGGCGCCTGAATCGTCTTACGCGACCAATTCGACCGGCAGGCAGGTAAACGAACTCAAAAAGTTAATCGACGGCCTTCACAAAAACGGAATCGCCGTAATACTCGACGTAGTTTATAACCACACTGCCGAAGGCAACGAACAGGGGCCCACATTCAACTTTAAAGGCATCGATAACCATCAATATTACAGACTCTGTAACAACCCCGAATTTTACTGGAACGGCACGGGTTGCGGAAATGAATTCCGCTCAGAAAGCCCGCTCGGCCGGCGTTATATACTCGACACCCTTATGTACTGGGCCAGCGAGTATAAAATCGACGGCTTCCGTTTCGACCTGGCGACCATTCTCGATAAAGACACCATGATGGCTATAAATAACACGCTGCCTGAAAACGTAGTGCTTATCGCCGAGCCATGGGCCGCCGACTGGAACCGCAACCAGTGGTCTAAAGGAGATTTCCGCAATACGCGATGGGCAAAATGGAACGACGATTTTAAAAACAACATAAGAAATTTCGCTTCAGGACGAGCCAACCGCGACAATATGATGACGCTTATCTGCGGAACCTGTTACTGGTGGGCGGGCAAACCGACCGAAAGCGTCAATTTCGTCGAGTGCCACGATAACGCCACCATGATGGACCACTGCGGCGGAAACCAGAAAATCGCCATGCTCGCGGGCCTTATAACTCTCACATCGCAGGGCGTTCCAATGCTGCATGAAGGCCAGGAATTTTTAAAAACAAAATTCGGAAACGATAATTCTTATGATCAGGACAATGAAATAAATCACATCGACTGGGCGCTCAAAACTAAAAATAAAAAAGCCTTCGATTTTTTCAGCGGCTTAATTAAAATCAGAAAAACTTATCCACAATTCAAAAACGACCGGCCGCTTTCAGACCGCAACATCAAATGGATACTCGTCGAAAATCATAACGGCCTCGGCTATCAGCTTTTCGGCAAAGATAACGATATAATAGTATTGCTTAACGGCGATCAAAATAACTGGATAAAATTCAACCTGCCCGACGATAAAGAATGGACGGTGCTTTGCAATGGCACGCAGGCCGGTTTAACGGGGATTTCAAGCGCAAAGGGCGATTACTCGGTTCCGCCGGTCACAGGCGTAATCCTCGCCAGAAAAAAATGACCGCATTAGCTTTACCTTCGGGGCAAATCTCTAAAAATGCTGGTGTACATAAAATTATGAAAATAAACATTACTTCTTTAGACGGCGCCGCCGGCCCGTCAAACGTCAGCTCAATGACGGTCGCGGCGCTTTTTGTTTCAATTTTTACGTTTTATATATTAATATCGGCTTTTTCCCTGCATGACGCGCACGGAACTTTTAATTCCGAAAATGGACCTTTTATAATAAAAAATTTCAGTTTAGACATAAAAAAAATTGAAATAGATTATGAATCGCCCGCGGCCGATTCCGATAATTTTTACTTTACCTCTTCTAAATCAGGCTGCCGCCTCTATCATAAAGTATTATTTAAAAACGGCGCGGGCGAAACAAACTCTACCGCCATTAAAACAGGTTTTCCAGGCGCTCCCCGGCCATGCCCGGCGGCCAAAATCGACGAAAAAAAAAATAGCTTACTTTATAAAAATATGATATGCGACGGCCGCCTTCTTTTTTCAGCGCCTTTCGAAATCGATAATGAAAAATATCTATTCGCTATAGCTTCAGACTGGCATTTATATATCTTTTCACGCATATCGCTTTCCGGAAAACGTTCATTCGCCTTATATAAAACTCCGCTTTCAGGCGAGCCGCTGCACGCATTTTATTTAGATAACCGCATATTCGTCATAACGCGCGAAGAACTTTCATGCTTTAGCGTAATTAAAACGCCGAAAGCGCGGGAAAAAGCTTTAATAATTCCATCCACGGCCCATCTTAACGCTTCAGAAGCGGCCGAAAAATCTTTAAATATTATTTACGACAATTTTAACGATTTCGAGTGCGCTTTTAACTTCGCGTCTTCACGCAACTTAGTATTTAAAAAATTATTGCCGATAAATTATAATTTAAAAAAAACGCATGATTTTATAGGCTATGCTTTGATGGGGCCGGGAGCAGGTAATGTAAATATATACGGAGTGACCCGCGATTTTAAATTCAGCAGACGCACCAACTTTAACGGGGCCATAACATCGTTTAGCCTTATCGATGAAACCGCGCCGGTTTTCGTCATTTTTCACACGCAGGCTCCCATTTTTTCTTCCGCCGCCTGGAATCCGCCGGCGGATAAATCCCCGGGCCGCGGCATTAACGAATGGACGCTTTCGCCGCCTTCTACGCTTAAGCCGGCCTTAAAAATTCCCGTATTAAAAAAACCCGGCGCGCTTTCATCCGGCGGCACGCGTATTTATTCACAGCATAAAACGGCGAAAGGAGCTTATTTACGGATCACGCCGGCAGAAGGCGATAGAGGAATGGCCGTTTTATCGGCGGTTAACGAAAACGACGATACTATCGAAACTCTTTTCACTTTCAACATTCACGATAATATCATCGCATCTTCAGGTTTCGCGTCTCCATCAGCGCTTTCATCGAACGTATCAAGGCCGCTCGCGTTTTTTTATGATAAAACCGATAAAATGATACGCATATACGACGTCAAAAACAATCGTGAATATGACTCTTTTTATCACGATTTTTCGGGCGCGTCGATCGAAAACGTTAAATTCAGCTTCGATAACGAACTCGTCATGCTCAATTCAGTTCACCACGAAAATGACGATATAACAACTCCGGCCGTTTGTACGCTATTTGTTTACAGAGTAGTCAATCGTTCATTTTCAATAATCGCCGCCCATAAAAGCATCG
>CAYQWL010000268.1:0-1524 GCA_964421195.1 uncultured bacterium
CGATTTAGTTTTTTTGGCCGCTTTAACTTTTTTAACGCTATAAGTTTTCTTTTTTTTCGTCGTTTTTTTAACCGTGGATTCCTGAGAAGAACCAGATTTATTAATGCTTTGCTGAATGCTCTGTATGGGCGCGGCCGAAGCCGTACCAGATATAATTCCCATTCCAGCCGGAGCGCATGAACAAATAAAAGACGCTATAACAAAAGTAGATACTAATTTTTTCGACGCTTCAATCAATTTTTTCATAAAACACCTCATATTTTTTATGTTATTATAATAATTCTAAAATTTATAGTAACGATTATTTATTAAAACTTATCTTAAAATTACGCTTTTCTTAAAACCCTGCATATAGGCGCATAATATATACTATGCCTGCGCGGAGTCTTCTGGCTCGAAGAATTAGATATAGCCTGTCCATCATTACCGATAATACCAATATGCGTATCGTTGTCTTTAACTCCGTCGCCCGAACGATCGTATGTTTTCCATGTAATAACATCGCCGGGCTTAAAAGGAGGCGCCGAAACTTCTTTCCAGCCGCGCGATTTAAGGTCGGCAACCACTCCGGTTACGCCGAGTTGAACACGGCTTACGGCGCCGGCGTCTTTTAACGCGGTAGAAACAAATTGCGCGCAGGCCAGACGGCCATAATTAACTTCGGGCCCTCTAAAATTAGTGGAACCAATATATCTTTCGGCGCACCTAACGATATTAGACGCTGAAGCATTCGAAGAAGACGACGCACCGCCCGTCGAAGGCGACGAAGAAGAAGCCGAAGGTGAAGACGAAGCACTCGCGCCGCCAGGCGTTACATAATTAGAATGAACGTAAGCGGTCGAACCGTTATATTTAATTTTATACCAATCGCCGATTTTAGAAACGATCTGAACGTTAGCGCCGCCGTAAAATTTGCCTATAATATCGCCCCATGGGCCATTTCTAACGTTAAGATACGAAGAAACTCTTACGGTTCCAGTTCCTGTAATCTTTTCTTCTTTATCAGAAGACGAACCGTCAGTATTTATATAATCGCCATGAACATAAGCAGTCGAACCGTTATATTTGATTTTATACCATTTACCTTCCCTGCCGGTTATCGCGACTCCGGCGCCGGGCGAAAGCCCGCCGATTATCGAAAAATCGGTTCCGGGCCCGGAACGAACGTTCAGGCCGCCGCAATTATAGACCAGACCGCCTTTCGCAAGATTGGCATTGTCGCTAATATTAGATGCCGTTATCGCTCCGCCGACATTTTGAATATCGGAAGCCGAGGCAGGCATTGACAGCGCCAAAAATAAAAATAAAAATAAAAATAATCCTGAGAAAAGCACCGCGTTCTTACAATTCGGTTTAAACATCATAAAAAGATTTTTATTATTCATACTACCACCATCTTTTCATTATATTTTTTACATATTCTAAACTTTTCATTCCAGTTCTAAAAGCTCGTCTATTTTAAATTCTCATCCATTTAATATTTAACATTTCATCAAATACCGAACCCATAAGATATACTGCCAA
>CAYQWL010000268.1:1534-4145 GCA_964421195.1 uncultured bacterium
CGACAAAAATTGTTCCATATTATAAAAAATATATTTTTTACGTTATTCACATCTTTTACACATCTTTTATATTAATTTAAATATTTACGACATTATAAATTCATTAATTTTTTAAAGGAATAAAATTAAAAAAATAAAGAAAAATTATAATCATCGTTTAATATTTTAAATAATAATTTTTTTATTTTTTCGGCATTTTTTTCGCCGCCGCAGCACACGCTTTCACGCGCTATCGCGACGGTAGTCACTCTGGACGCCACGGAAGAAAACAAAGGTTTTATAACATGGAAAAGCCGGGAAATGTCTTCGTACGGCCTTACGAAAATACCGTCATCAGGCGATTGATATGTAAAATAATCGAGATCGATATCGAGAATAACGCTTCTGGCCGTTTCTAATTTTTTACGAAAAAATTCATAAGACTGACTTTTAATAAAATCACATCCGGGGGAAAAAATATCGTATAAAGACGGCATACACAATAAATAACGCTCTATTCCATTCTTATCAAAAAAAGGCGCTCCGGGGCTTATCATCGATTTTTTTTCAATATCGTGGTACAATTCATAAGCCGCCGCAATAACATCGGAACAATAATTATGATAAAGCGCGTAAGTGATAAAATCATTATTAGCGCGCGCTGGAATACATTCAAGATTATTCATAAACTCTTCTTCATCTATAAATAGCCCAAAGTTATCAAGATTTTCTTTTTTAACAAGAAGAAAATCACGATGCCTGTCGATTGCAATAACAAGCGATGCTTCGGCTGAATTTCTGATATAATCATCACGCCAGGCCGCAAGAGAATAGCGATGATATTCAAATTCAAAATATTTGATTGTTCTATCGGCGAACCGCGCATCACAGGAAAATAAAGGACCGGCCGCCGCACCGGAATATTTTTTTAAATTTTTCATTTTTTTATTATTATATCATTTTCAAATTCCGTTTTCAACCGGTTTAATCTTAAATTTTATTATAACTCGCACAAAAAAGTTGCCCGTTCTACTTTATTTATGATATAATGATTTCGTTAATGCTTAAATCATAAAAAATTAACCGGCTGCAGTCTGAATAATAAAATTATTTTAAACGGCGGCCTTAATTATGATAATAAGGCGACTATCAACTAACGGCTATTATAAAACTATATTATTCAAGATGAATATTAAAAAAATCATAATTAATTTAAATGCATTTAATAACGCCAATAGCTTTTCAAAAAAGAGGGTTAACCTTTTAATTCTCTTTTTTATTTTAATTATATTCTTTTTTGCGGCCGCCGAAACGCGAATAAATTTATGCTTTCATCGATATACACATGCGGCGGAAAAATCATGTTCCAATAATGACGATTTAAAATCCGCCATAAATAAAATCATAATAAAAAATAAGCGCGGCGCGAAAATGGGGCCTGAGTTAAGTAAAATATTTAAAGATTACAGGCATTTAGATTCGCATGAAATAGAATTATCGATATTCGAAATTTTATTTTTATGTCAGAAGCATAATGAATATGAATTTTTCTTTAACGCTTTCGTAAAAAAAATCGAAAATATAAATAATAATAACGATAAAAATTTTTATTCACAAATAGCATTGTTATACCAGGCATTTGTCAACCATGCAATGAATGAAGACAGGATAAAACCTTTAAAATCGTTAAAAATTAATAAAACGAAATTAACAATTTTCAATCTGCTTGGCGAAAAATATGCGGCGGCTTACGCTTCTTCACGCGAAGAAGCGGCTAAACGCAAAAACAGCCCTGACTTTATATCTTATCTCGAAAAAAAGTGCAACGATACAATAATAAACGATAATCATAACTACGATTCGCCGGATACGGCTCATAAAGAAAAAATATATGACGCGATTAAAGAATTTATGTCGAACTCCGAAAATTTAAGATTACTTCAAAAACGCTATTTATTAATGCTAATGATATATAAAAATATAAAATTATCGAACGATGATTTTAACCGTAAATTAATTATCCAACTGATCAAAAAAAGTTTTCCGGACGAGCTATTAAAAAAAACGGCGTCAGGTAATTTAAACGATTAAAATATAATTTTAAGAGTTACGCCGACCCCTGAAGCTATCGAAGCCGCTACTATCATCGCATCGAAACCGCGCGCCGAACCGGAAACAAGATCGCCGGCTATAATTTCACGTAATGCGTTTATTATAGTTACACCAGGCACTAAAATCATAATGGAACTTATAATTAATATGTCAACACTGCAGGCGCATAAATAAATCACCGCAAGATTTGCGAGCAGGCACACGAAAGCCGATACCATAAGATTGATTAGCTGCGCGGGAAACTCAAAACAAGAAAGCCGTTCCGCCGCCACCTGCGCCATAAAACCTATTATAAGGCTCATAAAAAATTCAGGGCGTCCGCCGCCGAATATTATCGAAAATGAAGCCACCGCAAAAGCCGCCGCTGCATATTGTTCGTATTCTTTATAAAAAACCTTTTTTTTTATCTCATCGAGCATTGCTATCAAATCAGAATAATAAATCTTCTGCATATAATATTTCGTTAATGCATCCTTTATGCGGGCCATTTTTTCGAGTTTAAGGCTTCTGTTTGATATCC
>CAYQWL010000269.1:0-4085 GCA_964421195.1 uncultured bacterium
CTATGCGCGCTATATCGCCGGTTTTTAAATATGCGTTATCGGCCCATAAATTTTTATTAAATTCCGGCCGGCCGAAAATTCCGATAGTATTGGTTGGAGAAGATATTAAAAGTTCTCCCGAACCGTCGTTGCCCGGCCGGTCTATTTTGGCGGCGATCGGAGCGTATATTTTACCCACTGAACCCGCCGGAGCGTCGAAGGAGTTGAACACTCCGCCCGCGGTTTCGGTCATTCCATAACCGAAGCTGGTTTTGATTCCGAGCGAACGAAGTTTATCTATGATATCCTGCCTGCAGCTCGCGCCGCCAATGGTAATTTTAAGCCCTTCGAATTTATTGCCGAATTGCGACAGCAGTCTGGCGAATATTTCGGCGAGTCCCGGCACCAGACAGATATAACTTACTTTATAATTTGAAACGATAGATAAAAGTTCTACGGGATTCATCGTTTGAGCGATAACGTTTTTTACGCCGAGATAAAAAGGCACGAGTGCGGCATTTATAAGGCCGAAAACATGCGTATATGGAAGAATGGTCATCATAGTATCGTCCTGGTTTAAACCTCCGATTTTAAGCGAATGTTCGATTGCCGATACTATCGAGTGGTGGCTGTGAGTTACGCCTTTAGGAGCGCCGGTGGTGCCGGATGTATAAACTATGAGAGCCGGGTCGCTATGTGAGATAGATTGAGGCATGGCAGGCTCGGAGATAATTTCGTCGGTGGTGCGCATCAGGTCGAAATGAAAATTGACGAGCGAAGTTTTAAATTCTATATCGTTGAAAATGACCGACATTTTAGGCTCGAATTGTTTTGAGGTTATTATTAATTTAGGCTTTGAATCGTTTAAAATATTTATGAGCTTTGAGTTAGGCGCCTGTCCATCGACCGGAACTATTATAGCGCCGTATGTAGTCACCGCCATGAATATAGGAATCCATTTAGCGTGATTTTCAGCAACGACCACGATGCGGTCGCGTTTTTTTACCCCGAATTTTAAAAGGAATGATTTAGATTCTTTAACTATGTCTTCAAATTCTTTAAAATTAATATCGCACCATTCATTGCCGGCCGAATAAGAAACCGCCGTTTTCGTCGATGAAGCAAATCTGGATAAAGAAGCTATAGTCCTTTCACTCATATAAATCTCCTGTTTTTATTATATTCGCGTTTTATCATTTTTAAATAATTATATGACTGCGGCCGGATTAATAATATTTTTAGTTAACACGGCGCAGTGGTTTTTATGAATTTTGGAAGTATTTTTACGCTGCAGTCGGTTTGAATGGTTTCATAAAATTCGGGCACCAGATTACCATCGGTATGTAAAAGCGCTTTATTATGCAGCATTCCCCATATACTTTTAACGCCCTGAAGGTTAAGCCCGAATTTGTTACTGTTTTTAATTTCCGGTCTGTTAGTATGGGAATGAAAATATTCTACCAATCCTGAAGATACGAGTTTTTCGCCGAAACTTAAAAGCGCCATCAGCGCTAATCTTTTAAAATAACTTAAATTTTTGAATATTATAAAATGAATGGTGCCGTCGTTTTCATGTTTATATGGCGCGAAGTTAGCATAACGGCCGACCCTGCTGCATAAAAGCATTTCGAAGCCCAGACATTTCATGTAAATATTTTTTTTAAGTATGCTTGAATAATAAGTGAGACCAATGGTTTTAGAAAGCATAAGACTTAAAAAGCCGTTTTTTAGATAGGCTTTATCCACTCGCCCTTCGACGCGTCTGACCGTCTCCGCCGTAACTCCAACTCCGCAGTTATTTAAAAATCTTCTTTTACAGAGCGTTCCGTTTTTATCGTGAAACGAGATTTCTCCGACGTCGATACCTATCAGGTTGGCGTTTCCTTCTACTATGTTTTTAATTACCTGTACCGAATCCCGCCAGTGAAATATATTCAGCCGTCTGGCAAAATCATTGGCGTTGCCGCCGGGAATCGGAATAATGATTGTGGACTCTTCCACGTGTTGTAAAACGTCGTTTATAGTGCCGTCGCCTCCGCATATTATTAAAAAATTATATCCTTCCCGTTGAAGAGATGTTACTGCTTTTTGTATATGCGCCTTACTGCGTGTAAAAGATACTGCTACTATAAATCCCGTTTCTTTTTGAAAGTTATCGAGCTGCCGGTATAGTTCTTCGTTTATAAGCGGCCTGTAATCACCGCCTTTAGAATATTCGTTGATGATAATAGCCATCTTATATTTAGAGCGTTCTTTTTCTTTTTTTAAATCTGTCATACAGTTTTTTATTTAACTTTCCTTTTTCCTTATTTTATGATTATATTATAACATATTTACTTAAATAAATAAAATTATCAGTTTTATTTTTTTCTTTTTTTACATAATTATATTAAAATAAGCTGTGTTTCTAATACAGCGTGTCTTGCTAAAATTAAGGCTTTATGATATAATGTGAAAACTATAATATTGAATTGGGCGGGTTATGTTATATGAATAAAAAAATAGATGATGTCAATAAATATAGAAATAAAACCGTATTACATATAATAGCATTAATTATGATAATGGCGTTTGCGGCCGTATGTTTTCCCGCTGTCTTCGGCGGTTCGGCTTTATTCGCCGGTGGGATAAAAAATAAAAAAAAGAAATTCAGGGTGGGCCTGGTGCTCGATACAGGCGGGCTTGGCGATAAATCATTTAATGATTCAGCTTATCTTGGCCTGTTAGAAGCTGAACGGCGTTATAAAATTCTTTCCGATGTCGGCCAGCCGTCTAATAAACTTGAAGAAGAACAGCATTTGATCGCTTTTGCCCAGCAGGATTACGATCTGATAATAGCAGTCGGATTTACTCAGCAGGATGAAGTTTTAAAAGTAGCGAAAGATTATCCTGAAAAAAAATTCGCCATTATCGACGGGATTATACCTGACGTTAGTAACGTGGCTTCGCTTTTATTTAAAGAGCATGAGGGCTCTTTTCTGGTCGGGGCGCTTGGCGCGATGATGTCTAAAACTAAAAAACTCGGTTTTGTCGGCGGCATGGATATTCCGCTTATAAGAAAATTCGAAACAGGTTATCGTGAAGGCGCTGAATATATAGCCGCTTCCGCGGAGGTTATGGTTAAATATACGGGTTCGGATGCTTCGGCATGGAATGATCCTGTTAGAGGGCGTGAAATTGCTTTATCGCTTATAACGCAGGGCTGCGATGTTTTATTTCATGCGGCGGGCGGCACCGGCGGCGGAGTTATTCGCGGCTGTAAAGAAAAAGGCGTTTATGCGATTGGCGTCGATTCTGATCAGGACGGCGTGGAGCCTGGAACGGTTTTAACTTCTATGGTTAAAAGATGTAATGTGGCTGTCGCTAATATTATTAAAGAAACTATGGATGGAAAATTTAAAAGCGGTATTCATAATTTTGGAATAATAGAAAACGGCGTTGGAATATCGGATTTGAAATATACACGTGATAAAATTCCCGAATTATATTTAAAACAGCTTGAACAGATTAAGCAGGATATAATTTCAGGTAAAATAATTGTTACCGATTATATGGCTTCGGAACAGAAAAAATAAATTTGCGTTTCGTATGTAATGATTGGATTTCTTAATGTTGCTGGCTTATCTGGCGTTAGCGGCAAGAATATTTTTGCTTGGCTATGAAAAAATACTCGTTAAAAAAATGGGCGGCGGTTCGCAAAACGCCGCCGCTACTTTTTTATATTTCGCGGTTTCGACTATATTTATTCTGCCGCTTTTAATATTTATTCGTCCGTCCGGCGATTTATCTTCCGTTATTTTTGTCGCTATCAGTAGTTTTATTTACTGTATAGCGTTTTTATTTTACGTTAAGTCTATTTCGATAGGAGAAGTATCATTAGTCAGCCCTCTTTATAATTTTAACGTTTTATTTTTACTGGCGCTTACTTCTATATTTCTCGATGAAAAGATAACTATTTTAAAAGTCTCCGGCGTTTTTATTTTATTGTACGGTACTTCTTTTTTAAACAGGCAATCGGATATTTTATCGTCTATAAAAGTTATGTTTACCGATCGTGCCTGCGCTTATATGCTTGTATGCACCTTTTTTATGGCAATAGGACGTAC
>CAYQWL010000270.1:0-4076 GCA_964421195.1 uncultured bacterium
CTGATAAAATATTCTTTTTGGCCAATCATTCCTCCGTATGTATAGCTGAATTTTCCGGATTTCTTGAAACGTTTGAGTGCACTCCGGATTAATTAATTAATAGCAAAAAAAGGAGACGAAATCTATATGATAAAAAAAATAACTGCCGCCATATTTATATCTATAACAGCGTTCAATCCGGCATTTGCCGCTCCGGAAAACGGTTCCCGGCCAGAAATAAAGAGCTCGATAATTTATGCGGCAAAATATAAAAACGCCGAAGAACTTAAAAAATTTCTGACCGGCGGTGCCGACATAAACGAACGCTCTGAAACCGGGCGCACGGCGCTAATGGAAGCAGCGGTAAAAGAAGACACCGAATCAATAAAATTACTTTTAGACCATGGCGCGGACGTTAAAATAACCAATAACGCAGGTGAAACAGTTTTAACGCTTGCGGCGTTTAAAGGCAATATGGAAATTATAAAAATGCTTGTCGATAAAGGGGCCGATTTAAACGCCAGAGACCGGGACTGCGAAACTCCTTTAATGAATTCAATAAATTATCGTGAAAATACTGCTGTAATTGAGTATTTAATTTCTAAAGGCGCTAATATCGACGAGCGGGACAATCTCGGCCAGACCGCTCTTGCAATAGCGGCGCGTGAAGGCATAACAGCTCTGGCAAAAATTCTTATCGAAAAAGGAGCGGGTTTAAACATCAAAGATAATAAAGGCCTTACACCTGCAATGAAAGCCGCTTATAACGAAAAAGAAGAAACCTTAAAACTGCTTCTCGAAAAGATATCAAATAATGATATCGATATAAAAGACAATAACGGCAAAACGCTTTTGATTTATGCCGTAGAACATAATCTTGACGAAGCCGTTAAATTAATAATATCAAAAAAAGCCGATCTGAACGTTACCGATAACAACGGCCAGAGCGTTTTACAATATGCCGAATCACGCTGCAAAAACAACGATATTATAAATACGCTCAAAGCCGCCGGAGCTAAATAAAAATATTAATATTTTTATTAATATTAATGAGTCCATTCTAATCTAAAAAAATTAATTATAAAAAAATCACAATGCATTTATAAGGGTTTTCACGATCAATTTCAGATATTTTTTTATTTTCTATAGCGGACTCATTAATACTTAAAATTATATATAAAATTAAAAATCAGTTATATTATTTTCAGTATAAATCCGTGAAGCTTTCTCATCTCCAAGAAAATTTTTAAGCGCCTCAGAAGCCGTCTTAAACGGAAGCACGCCCATTGCCTCACGCGCCTGAATCATTTTATCTATATCTTCATCGATAAGCCCATTTAACTTAAGCTTCGAAAGTAACGCCGGAGTAACCGTAGATATATTTATATGTAAATTTTTAACTTCATGAGCCGCAGGTATAATCCCGACCTTCATCCATAAATCAGGCCCGATGTTAGCGTCGATATTATCCTGGTTCATAACAGTATTAAAAAGTTCTTCTTTATAAACCGTCCATTTATTTTTAATATCATAAAAAGTTTTTTTGTCCATTGTTTTTTGAACATATTTTAACTTTGCCTGATAATAATCATGATAAAGCCCGCGCGCCTTATTAGACACTGTGGCATAATTGGTGCCTTCAAGAAATATGCGGTAAATTACTTTCTTATCTTCGCTAAATTCTTTTACCCAGCCTTTTAAAAAACCGATTATATCCACCGGACGATGTAAATACATCACCGAAACCGACTTAACGAACGGATCTTTAATAGCGCGCGAGGTAAGAATATCATAAAATATTCCGGCAACCGCTCCTTCCGTAGATACTATCTGCAGACCGTTTTTCAATACGCCGGTTTTCTTTTTAGTAGTCTGCCATATATAACGATCGCGACGCACCGGATCCTGACGCGTAAATAAAAATTCAGATATTCTATATTTTTCACGTTCTTCTTCTTTTAACTTAAGAAGCGGATTGGTCGGGCCGTAAATAGCCTCAAACGCTTCCGCCCAGCCTTCGATATAAGCCAGGCCGCGGTCGGATATCACCGGTCCGTCATGCCCCATATTACTTTTCTTTTCCACGACATTCATTTGAGAACCATACATATCGAACATTATTCCATGAGCGTTTTCATGCGCCACTACCATATCGAAAGTATCATTTTTAATAGCATCTACGACTGAAAACATCTCTGGAATATCTTCTATAATGGTAATCGTACTGAAAAAGAAATATTTTCCATTTTTTAAAGGCAAATAAGCCGGCAACTGGCCGCATGCGGGACCCGAACCCAGCCCCAGTCCGACAAAACAGGCTATCGGTGAATTGACATATTGCTTATAAAATTCAGCGTATTTTTCTTTACCGGATTTTTTAATTAAGTCATGTTTAATAAGACGAGCTACTACACGTAATTTAGCTGAATCAAGCATTTCTTCGGATTTCATAAGATAAGGCATAACTTCTTTTGCATACTCACCCGCGCCTTCGAACGGCGTTATTTTAAAACCTTCGGCACGTGAAGTTTCAAGTTTTTCAAATTCATCGGTCACATTAACCGCTTCAGGCTGGCCGGCGTCATCAGCCACGGGCGCCGTCGAAATAAAAGCCTGTTCAGGCGAAAGCGGCACCTGATACTGCGGCGCTAAATAAGTGATTGGCTTTTTAGCGTAAAGCGCGCCGGGAACCAATGCCATGATAGCGACAACTACCGCAGCCATAAAAAAAGATTTTTTTAAAAATTGCAGGGGACAAAAACGAGAAATGGTTTTCTTCATACTAAATACCTCATTTCATAATTACTCTGTCTATACAATAACGTTATATATTGAAATAGATCAATAACGGTAAAAATATTATACCAAAATATCATGATAAAGTCAATTTATTACCCCTTCATTTATTACCCCTTCGTATTTTAATCATCGGTTTCTTTATGTAAAGTTTTTTATGTAAAAAAATCATTATTTTATAATATTTTTCAACGACGAAGTATTTTGCCCTCCCTTAACGCCGCTATTTTCAAAATTTATTCTGGCCCGTTCAACGGCAGCTTTTACTTCAGATTCAGAAACATCGTCACAATAAACTATAACATCTTTAAAATAACCTGCCGTTGTATAAAAATTATGCTTTTCTTTTTTTAATTTATATATACCCAGAAATTTACTATACGGAATTTTATATGCAAGCTTACGATTAAATTTATAACGATTGACGAAAGCATATTTTTGATTAAGATAAACATATATTTCAGAACTTTCATCGAAAAGCATATAATTAAATTTTTTTCGATTAATCGGATCGTCCGGCGCGGCCTCCGCTTTTGCACGTTCAAGAACATCGATTATTTTAGAAATATAATCGCCGCAAAGGCATTTATAAATTTTACCGAAATCATTATTAAACGAATAATTTTCATTATCGACTATATCATATATGCTTGAAACGGCATAAATACTTAAAGCAAAAGCCGCCAGAACAAAAAAATAACCATATTTATGACGCTTAAAAAACATCAAAAAATATAAAATAACGCTGAAAGAAAGTGGAACAAATAACGGCGGCAACCCTTTTTCGATATGCGGATGAATGGCGAAAGCATAAATCGATAAAAGACTGCTGACCGCTACCGTTAAATTAAGACTGCTATTAAATAAAAACGGCGTTCTTATGCCAAAATTTTTATAGTCGATCGCTATAAGCAATAAAAGAATATAAATTATAAATAAAATAATTTGATAATTAAATTCCATTATCATGCTATCATTCCTCTTTTGATCAATTCATTTAACAATGCTACATCAGCTGGAGCTATTTTTAAATCCAACCGCTCAATACCGGCTTTGTTAAAAAAACCGAAGTCATCACAATCGACGGCGCGTGCCGTATTAGAAAGCGGCCTGCATATATAAGCAAGCAATAAAATTTTTTTATCGCCATACTCAAAATAACTAAAATTAAAAGGCGCTTCAACGCTTATAACAAAATCAAGCTCCTCTTTTATTTCCCGTTCAAGACACTCAACTGGCGTTTCACCCGTTTCGAGCTTTCCGCCCGGAAATTCCCAGAAACCGCCAAGCGTATCATTTTG
>CAYQWL010000271.1:0-4026 GCA_964421195.1 uncultured bacterium
GGTATTTTAATATTAACGATTTTAAGCCTGTAATAAAGATCTTCGCGAAATTTTTTTTCTTCTATAAGTTCGACGAGATTTTTATTTGTAGCGGCGATAATTCTAACATCGGCTTTCTGCGACTCGTTCGATCCTAACGCTTCGAAAACCTTTTCTTCTATCACATGAAGTGTTTTCACCTGAAGATGAAGAGGCATTTCACCGATTTCATCAAGAAATATGGTGCCTCCCGATGCGACGGCGAATTTTCCGGGTTTATCTTTTTTCGCGTCGGTAAAGGCTCCTTTAACATAACCAAAAAGTTCAGATTCGATAAGAGTGTCGGGGAGGGCCCCGCAATTAACTACGACAAATGGAAAATCGCGGCGTTCCGACGCCTGATGTATCGCCCGCGCTATAAGACTTTTACCCGAACCGGAAGCGCCTTCTATAAGCACGTTACAATTGCTTTCGGCTATGGACGGCAATATCGCGTAAAAATCGTTTATAAACTTGCTATTTCCGATAAGAAGCCCGGATCCGGAAGAAAAAGTCGAATCGTCATTACCGGCAGGTAAACCGCCTGATATATTTACTACTGAAGCATCGCTATTAAAAAAGGCGAACAGGCCGTTCACTTTTCCTGAATTATCACGAAATTCGCATAAAGAAGTTTTTACATAAATTCCGCGGCCATTTTTATGTTTTAAAAACAGGGAAAAATTATTTTTAACTCCTGCTTTAAGGTTTTCTATATTTTTATGAAAAACGGCAAGTTGATCGTCGCAAATATAATTAATAATAGAAGTTGAAACAAGCTCATCGAATGAATAACCGATTATTTCGTGCATTTTTTTATTCATGAAAACTGTATTAAAATTATTATCGACAAGCCAGAAGCCTTCGTTGATATTTTCGACAATCTCGCGATATTTTTCTTCGCTTCGCATGAGGGCTTCCTGAGCTTTTTTACCTTCGCTCACATCGCGCCACGCCGCGGCAAAACCATCTTTCAGCGGAACGGCTCTGATATCGAAATACCGGCATCCTTCGCCTATCGAAGCGTTATAGACTTTAAATGCCTGTTTAATCAAAGGCGTCCGTTTTTCGACTACCTGACATAAAGCCTCAAATAGACCATTTTCTTTATGAGCCGGCAGTATTTCGCAAAGTTTACGGCCGATCTGCCGGTCCACTGCAAGGCGATTACAGATGCAGGCCGATTCGTTTACATATTCAACTATAAAATCTATAATCTCGCCTTTTTCATTTCTCAAGGCGGAATAAATGCCAAAGCAATCGAGCATGGTCTCTACAGACGTTTTAAACACCTGTGCGCTTTCCTTCAATTTTTCTTCGAGCCGGCGGCGGTTATAAGCCATCTCAATGGCGACACATAAAGACTCTTTAGTGTAAGGTTTAATAATATATCCATAAGGGTTCGTAGCTTTAGCTTTTTTAAAAACACCGCTATGTGAATGAGATGTAATATAAACGACCGCGGTACTTATATTCGTATCATTTTTAATAAGCCCCGCTACTTCGACGCCGGCTTCAGCCTCGTCTAAAGAAATATCCATAAGCACTATATCGGGCTTATATAAGTAAATTTTTTCAAGCGCTTCACGCTTATTAGAAGCCTTTTCGACAAATCCATATCCGGCGGCCTTTAAAACCGCCTCCATCATTTTAAGCTCGATAAGACTATCTTCAACTATAAGTATTTTCAGTTCAAATCCAGAATCATCTATATTTTCAAAACTATTTTTTTCGTTTTTCATATTTTTTTATTCATCCGCTATTTTTTTAAAACATCTCATTTTATTCCATCATATATTACTTATATATTATGCCCAATTTTTCAATCGAAACGCAATATATCGATTCGCGCAAACATTCGCCGAATATATAATTAATTACGAGCTGCGGTTTAATAGAACTTCCAGCTATAAGCGCGGTATTCAACTTTAAAATTATTTCATGCGTTCCGCTTGAAACAAGCGCGCAGGAATCTATATATGGCTTTATATCGCGCATTTTATCGTTATAATTAACTAAAAAACTTTCCGAATTCAAAATCGAACTGATTTTACGTCCGGCCGCTTCCGCCGCTTTCGATAAATCTTCAGCCGCGGCTTCTATACGGCATCTATACTCATAAGATTTCATACTGCAAATAGTATCGTTAATATTGCCGGAAGAATATTTAAGTTCAAAGAATTTTATTCCCGAAGGAAAAGCGGAATTAAGCGTATCGAGTAAAAAGGATGAAATTTCAATTTCTTTTTTTAAATGAATATTAACGAATTCGCATTTAGACGATACTCCGAGAGCCAGCGCCGGTGAAAAAGCCAGTCTGGGTTTTTTCGAAAAACCTTCGGTATAACAAACGGGCAATCTGGCCCGAATTAAGGAAATATAAAAAATATTGATAATATCGCGGTGCGCGGTATATTTTATCGGCCCATTTTTCTCGTACCACGCCTGTAGAACAAATTCCTTACTCTGCATATATCAACTCCAGGTGTTATTTACAGACGCCGCAGCGCCTGCATTTACAGGGATCGCAAACCGGCGTTTTTTTACAACAGGATGCTTTTTCATATTCTTCCGCTAAAAAATCGCGTCTGACGCCGGTATCGATTATTTCCCACGGCAGATAAGCGTCATGTCCCAATTCGCGGGCCGCATAAGTTTCAAGATTGAATTCGGCGGTTTTAAAAGCTTCCTGCCATGCGTTTATATTTAATTTATCGTCCCAGGCGTCAAAACGGCATCCGGCTTTATGAGCCGCCTCCAGAACTTTTGAAAGCCGGCGGCCGCCTCGTGCAAAAGCCGATTCGAGAATAGTAACGTCCGTGCGTGTAAATTTCATACATACCTCCCGGTATTTTTTCAACGCGCTCCTTATCAGATCCTGCTTTCTTAAAATTTCAGATTTATTATTCTGTCTGGCCCATTGAAAAGGCGTATGTGGTTTTGGAACGAAAGTGGAAAAAGTTACATTAACCGAAAAGCCGCGTGCCTTTGCGTCGCGGGCGGCCGTAATAAGACGTTCGATAGAATCGGCTATTGCGAGTAAATCTTCATCGGTTTCGAACGGAAGTCCTATCATAAAATAAAGCTTTATAAGTCTGTAACCCGCTTTGATAGCGGCCCCGGCCGCCGAATAAAGGTCATCGCCCGAAACGCTTTTATTTATAACATCGCGCATTCTCTGCGAACCTGCTTCGGGCGCGAAAGTGAGTCCTGACTTTTTATGTTTACAAAGGCGGTCGGCGAGTTCAACCGAAAAAGCCGATATTTTCTGTGACGGAAGCGAAACGGAAAAAAGCGCGTCGCAAAATTCTTCATGGCTGAGATTAAGGCCGAGAATATAATCTATAATTTCATTAAGTCCGCTGTGATCGTTTGCGGTAAGCGACGAAAGGGTAAACTCCGTATATCCAGTAGCGCGGAATATATCACCGATTATTTTCTTTATATTTTCGACGCTTCGCTCACGATAGGGCCGGTAGATAAAGCCGGCCTGACAGAAACGGCAGGCGTTTTTACAACCCCTGGCGATTTCGGCCACACCGCGGTTAAACACCGTTTCAAAATTAGGCGCGATTAAATTAACGGGATGCGGCGCAGTATTAAGATCTTCTATCAAAGCCGCTTTTACTCGCGGCGGGGCGCAGGTTTTTACAGGGACCAGATCGATCTGCTCATGATTTTCATCGAAACGAGCCGTGTAAGAAGACGGCACGTAAGCGCCCGGAATCTTAGAAAGCGCGGCAATTTTAGCATCCCTATTCAAATTTTCTTTTTTTGCCTGCTTTAAAGTTTCACATATAAGTTCAACCGTCTTTTCGCCGTCGCCAATAAAAAAAACATCGATAAAATCAGCCATCGGTTCGGGATTAACGCAGGCGGAACCGCCCGCTATTATAATAGGAGCGTTTTCATCGCGCAATTCGGATTTGATTTCAATCTGAGAAAGGCTTAAAAAATGAAGCACGTTAGTATAGTTTAATTCATATTCAAGCGTAAAGCCGATGACGT
>CAYQWL010000272.1:0-3991 GCA_964421195.1 uncultured bacterium
CCCCATAGCCCCCCAATCTCTTCTGTAATATTTTCGAGGTAATCGTCATCCGTTCTTTCATGCCGGAAACTTTTTCCTTGCCTTTAGTTTTGCCTCCGCGCACGATGTGCGCGAAGGCGGTGCATTTGCGCGCTGCTGGAACTTAATATCACGGCTCACGGTAAGGCGCTGAAAGATAACAACTTTTATTATAC
Organism: uncultured bacterium; assembly: GCA_964421195.1. Taxonomy (GTDB): domain Bacteria; phylum Muiribacteriota; class UBA9980; order UBA9980; family UBA9980; genus UBA9980. The sequence goes on from CAYQWL010000272.1 coordinate 195, forward strand.
AAAAGCATTATTAAAATTAATATATATTTATCCATTGTAAGAGAAATAAATTTTTATCGTGAGTAGTTTGTTTTAATTTCAAGAGTATAATTATCACATTGATTTACGGTATTGTTTTATCGTAAGCCATCAGTTTAAGTTATGAAAGTGTCATTATAGCTATGCGGTCTCGCGCACGCATGCGCGAGACCGCAAACAGGCAAGCCGGCAGACAAATAAGTAAAAAGCAAGAAACAAAAAGAAAAAGAAATTAAAGTCCGGACTAAAAAAGCTATCGATAAACTAACGAAAAAGCGTCAGGCTATTTCGGGATAGTTGGAGGGGCTATGGGGAGGCGAAAGGGGCATTGCTCCTTTCGGCCTCCCCATCAAAAAAGATAAAAGATAACAGATAATAGGGAACAGAGAATAGAAACGCGAGAGAAGAAAATGGATTTTATACCGACGACTAAAGATGAACTTATAAAACTAAAGATCGACAGGCCTGATATAATCATCGTGACGGGCGATACTTATATTGACAGTCCTTTTATCGGCGCGGCGGTTATAGGGCGTTGTCTTCAGAGCCGAGGGTTCAGCGTCGCAATTATAGCTCAGCCTGATATAAGCGGGCCGGGCGACATAACACGTCTGGGCGAGCCCGGCTTATTCTGGGGCGTTACGGGCGGCTCGATCGATTCGATGGTGGCTAATTATACGCCTCTAAAGAAAAAGCGGCGTTCCGACGATCTTACGCCGGGCGGCGTTAATGATAGGAGGCCGGACCGCGCCGTGATAGCCTATTCTAATTTAATAAGGCGGTATTTTAAAAATACCAGCCCTATAGTTCTCGGCGGCATAGAGGCCAGTCTGCGGCGAGTTACGCATTACGATTTCTGGTCGGATTCGCTGCGCCGGCCCGTGTTGTTTGACGCGAAGGCCGATTTATTGGTTTACGGCATGGGCGAGGCGGCCATAATAGATATAGCGCGGCGGCTCAAAGAAAACCGCGAAGATTATATTTATGCGCGCGGTGTGTGTTATATTTCGAAAGCGCCTTCGGCGGGATATATCGAGCTTCCTTCGTATGAAGAGTGCGTGGCCGATAAATTAAAATTTATAGATATGTTCAATACTTTTTATAAAAACAACGATCCGCTGACGGCGAAGGGGCTCTATCAAAAATCCGGCAACCGTTATTTAATTCATAACCCGCCTGCGCCGGCGTTGAGTTCGGGCGAGCTCGACGGGATATATGATTTAGATTATTGCCGCGCTCAGCATCCGTATTATCAAAATAAAGGTGCGGCGCCTGCGCGTAATACGATCGATTTTTCGATAACCACGCACCGCGGTTGTTACGGCGAATGTAATTTTTGCGCCATAGCCGTTCATCAGGGGCGTATGGTGATATCGAGAAGCGAAGAATCGATAATAGCCGAGGCTGAAAAGATATCGAAAATGGATAATTTCAAAGGTTATATAACCGATGTCGGCGGCGCTACGGCCAATATGTATTGCATCGAGTGTGAAAAAAAATTAAAAAGCGGCGCCTGTAAAGATAGGCGCTGTCTTTTTCCGAAAGTATGCGGCGGTCTTAATATTGATCATCGAAAGCAGATAAGCCTTTTAAGAAGGCTCGGTAAAATAAAGGGAGTAAAAAAAGTTTTTGTCGCCTCTGGAATCCGCTATGACATGGTTTTAAGCGACAAAAAAAGCGGCCGCGAATATGTCGATGAAATAGCGTGTCATCACGTATCGGGCCAGTTGAAGCTCGCCCCCGAACATACGAGCTGCGCGGTGCTTAAGTTGATGGGCAAGCCGGGTGTATCTTCATTAGTGGAATTTAAGCGTTTATTCGATGATGCAAATAAAAAAGCCTGTAAATCGCAGTTTTTGACTTATTATTTAATCGCCGCTCATCCGGGTTGTAGCGATGAGGATATGTTAGAGATGAAAAAATTCATAAATATAGAGCTTAAAATAAATCCTGAACAGGTGCAGATATTTACTCCGACTCCTTCGACTTATTCGACTTTAATGTATTATACCGGTATAAATCCGTTTAGTAAAGAAGTTTTATTCGTCGAAAAACGCGACGGCGCGAAATCGAGGCAAAAAAAGATAATAAACGGAGAAAATTATGAGCGTCGATAATAATCGTAATGGTAAAAATTAAGGATTAACAAAATATATAAATCTTAAATTTTTATATTACCGGGCTTTTGAATTATATTTTTTTCACTCCGTTTTAAAGGTAATTTTAGAAAAAATCTCAGATAACTTTACGGGCGGCTTTAAATTTGTTATAATTGATGTAATTAAAAATAATTAAACAAAAAATCGGGCGTTATAAAAATTAAATAAGCAGTTAATGCGGTTGATAATACAGTTCAATAAATAAACACATAAAATTTATAAAGTGTGTAAAATATATAAGCAAAAAAAAATTATAAATTTTACGGAGGTTGAGCTTATGTTTAAACAATCCTTGAAAAGAAATTTAATAATTTTAACGGCTTTTATAGTTATAATATCGGTTACAGGCACGGCCGCGGCCCAGGCGCCCGAATGGAATACCAAACAGCGTCCCGCGCAGCTTGTCGATAAAACGGCTGAAGGATTTTATAGAGTGGCAAATGTAAGATGGGGTTTTGAAAACGGCGGTGATTATTCTAATTTAAACCCGTTCTGGCGCACCGCGTCTATCGATGTGAATAAAATCAGCGATGTTTTATTTATAGTAAAGCCTTTTGAGCCGGAATGGCTTGCGGCGCATTGTCTTTTAATTTTTAAATTCAGCGAACCATTTATAAACGAGCAGAATGAAAAATCTGATGGTTTTGTTTTATCGATTGAGGCCCGTCTTCAAAAGGGTCAAAAATATAGTCTTTTAAAAGGTAATTTCGGCAAATTTTACATAGTGTATCAGCTCGGCACGGAGGCTGATTATCTTCAATATTGCGCTATTGAAAAAAAACGGTTGATACCGTATAAACTTAATTTAACCCATGAGCAGAAAGTTGAATTGCTGAAAAATACGATTGAGGAATCTGTTAAAAATCGTGATAGCGAAAAATATAACACTATTAATAATAGTTGTACAAATAATTTATTTCTGCTTTTAAACACCGTGTTGCCGAAAGAACAGCGTTTCAAAGAATGGATACTTAAAAAAGTCATATATAATATGGGTATTTCTTTTCCGCGTACCGCCGGAAAACTTTTGAAAAAGCATAAATTAGTGGCTGAGCAGCTTCCCGTGATAGTCGCCGGCGAATCTAAAACTTCCGTTATGGCTTCGATTGCGGGCGAATTTAATTCAATAGTATCGAAAGGCGGCTGCGCGGAATTAAATGTGTTCGGTGATGATAAGTTAGTTATCGCCGATAAAAAAGCCGCGGCTTTATCGGTTAAGGCCGATAAAATAAAGGCGGCTTTGATAGAGGCTATAAACGAAGGCGCGGTTACTAAAGATATGATAAGAAGCGCCATGTATAGCGAAGATGCCGAGCAGCTACTCGGATTGTATGTGCCGGGAGTCGATCCGGGCGATGAAGAAAAAACCGGATTTGTCGTCGGCCTGGAATTCAACGAAAAATTGTCTGCTATAAATAATAATGCAGAATTATCCGATTATATGTCTGAATTATTCGATTCGTATAAAGCGGCCGCGGCTAAAAGACTTCAGCTCGAAGGCCCCGATGTGTCGCATTACTTAGATGCTAATCTTAACGCACTTTATAAAGGCCTCGACCGTTCGGTTAAATATATAAAATTAAATAATTTACAAAGGTTTGCCGTTGAGACACACTTCAA
>CAYQWL010000273.1:0-3963 GCA_964421195.1 uncultured bacterium
CCAAAACCGGACATTTTAACTTTAACTTGACAATTAGCCTTAAAAATATTGACATTAATCCTACAAAATATTATAATGTTTTTCATGGATTTTTTAAAATACGCCTGTTCTTTCAGGCGTAAAGCATTTACGGGGCGTGATATAATGTTAAAAAACTGCAATCCCAGGGTATCGCCATTTTTCTTTTCGCTATTCGCCATACTTTTATTATGCATTTTATCGACATTATCAGACGCTATAATACCGGACGCGGCAAATGCACAAACAACCGGCAGCCAGAATATTACGCTTAAATCCGGCTTTAATTTTATAAGTTTTACCGTCGCCCCTGAAGATTCCGCCCAAACAATCATATCAAAAAATCCGATTATAGACGATATTTATCTTTATAACGCTACAGCAAGCAGCTTTTTAAGCGTAAGCGAAGGCACGCTTACTAAAGTTTCGGCAGGAAAAGGTTATATAATCAAATCAAAGGCCGATACAAACATAAATATAAACGGCCCACCCATAAGCGCTATCGGCGACATCCAGCTCAAAAAAGGGTTCAACCTTCTCGGCATATCAAAACTATCATCTTCTTCAACAGTCAACACTTTCAGCGGATTAATGAAAGCAAGCTCAGCCATCGCCGGAATTTATAAATGGAGCCCGGGCGCGGGCGGTTTTATTCAGGTAATACACGATAACGAAAACAATATAACGATGCTCGATAGCATCGACCCAAAACTCAATGCCGGTGAAGCTTATTTTATAAACGTCACTGAAGATACAAAAATAAACTATGATGAAAACAATATTAAGCTCACAAAAATTTTCACTGGCATATATACCGATCCGGGTTCCGACGCAGTTTTATCAGGTGAAACTTACGATATTAATAAAATAAAAATTTATGCGATTTATTCCGACGGCTCAACCGTTGAAATAACTACCAGCGCTATTTTTACCGCAAACGTCGGAAAAATTGCGGAAAAAATTTATACCGCGCCAAATTATTCTACCACAGCTATTTTTACTATTTCATACACCGATGAGACTTCGGACATTACACGCGAAGGATATTTCACGCTAACAATAAACGATTCAAACACGGCGCCGGTTAAAACAACTTTATACCGATGCTCATACAAACTTGCGCCTGGAGCAAAAATAGTAGATGAAGAAACATCCATAACAGAAAGCGTCACTTCCGAACAGATAGTTTTAAAAATTACAGAAACTTCAAACGCGCCTCAACCCGGCAATGTAATTATAGGCTACTACGGCGACGGATATTTACGCAAAGCAACCGCCGTTTCACTACAGGACGGCAAAGCTTTTATAACGACCACCAGAGCTAACCTCGAAGACGCTTTTGAAACGCTTGATTACGCATATAAAGGAAAACTTTCCACGCTCCATGCATCAAATACCTCCGCCCCCGGCAGCATCGAAGCCGGAGCGTTAGCCAGGTTCCTTCGCTCAAAAGCCGTAATGCCGGCGCCATCACCCGATAGAAGCATCATATCAAAAGACAACCTGAAAAAAATAATGGACAATGTCAGCATAACGGTTTCATTGACTAAAGCTGATGTAAGTTTTGATCCGGTAATTGAATGCGACATAGAAATCGGCCTGTTTAAATTAAAAAAATTCCTCTTTGCCGTCGGCGGCGATCTCACCGCCGGCCTTGAATTTAGCGTGGAAGCCAAAGCAAAGGCAGACCTTCCAATAAAATCCGAAATTGAAATTTTCCATTCCACGCCTCATTTTTTCTCAATAGGCCCCGTTCCATTCTCATTTGAATGGGACATCAACTGCGGAGTAGAAGCAAACGTAAGCGTTACCGGCAGTTATAATTTTTCGGGAACATGGAAATACGGCGTTCGGGCAGGCGCCCAGTACAGCTCAGAAACAGGAAGCTGGACCAGAATAAACCAGATAACAAAAACTTCAAGTTCTGAAAACAACTACGAATTAAAAGGCGCACTCGAAATAAAACCATATTTTAATATAGGTTTTGCTATTAAATTAGCCGCAGTTACCGGTCCCAAAATTTATCTTGAAGCCTTTTTCCTTTTTCTGGCTGAAATGCAATCACTTGATAAAGTTGATATTACCGTTTCCGCCGGCGTTGGAGCCAGCGTCAGTTTTCTCGTAGAAATTCTTTCATGGAACCTCGCAGAATTCAACTCTGAACTTTTTTCATTAAGCTGGGAAATATACAAAAACACCATAGATTTTTTCATCGCCGAACCAATCATATCGCCCGGCGGCGGAAATTTCACATCCGAACAGACGGTCGAAATAACCTGCGCTACTTTAGATACATTAATAAGATACACTACAGACTCAAGCGCTCCTTCCGCTTCACATGGGACTGTTTACAGCGGGCCGTTTCTCGTTTCACACAGCGCATCCGTAAAAGCTATCGCATATAAAAGCGCAACAATAATATCAAACATAACAACCGCTAATTTTGCCATAAATGATATTTTATTTCCTGAAACACCCGAATCTGATTTTTACTTTACATGTTCAATACACGGGGACTACACAAGCTCATGCGACGAATACTGTTCGTCATATTCCGCTTCTTACAGGCCGGCTTCACAACAAGCCGCAACAACCATCACTGTTCCGGCATCGTGTATTATCAAAGAAAAAAGCAGGCCAATAAATACATTTATACTATCATCATCTCACAAAATAGAAGCATTAAAAATTTCAGAAGGCATTAAAAACATTTCAGCGGCCTCAAATTCATATTTGAAAAAAGCAGTGCTGCCGTCAAGCATTGAAACGATAAATTTTTCCAGCTGCCAGGCGCTTAACGACGTTTCCATGTCATACGGCATCTCGATCATCACAGGAAGCGCCTTTAAAGGCTGCTCATCGCTTATTTCAATTGAGCTGCCTTCCAGCGTAACGCAAATAGGCGATTACGCTTTCCAGGACTGCGGAAATTTATCTTCAACCGAATTTCCGCCGCAACTTGAATATATAGGACGAAACTCTTTTCAACACAGCGCATTACGCGCCGCCGTCATGCCCGACAGCGTAGCTACACTCGGCGTAGCGGCATTCGCTTATACAAGCAATCTGGCAACCGTAAAACTATCGGCAAAACTTACATCCGTACCGTCGTATGCTTTTACTCAAAGCGGCATTACTGAAATTGAAATTCCCGACGGCATAACGGAAATATCTTCTTACGCATTCACCAGTTGCAAAAACCTCGAAACCGTAAAATGCGGAAAAAGCCTCGACAAAATTGGCCAGATGGCTTTCTATCTTTGCTCCTCGTTAAAATCAATTTATTTTACCGGCAACGCGCCAGCGATAGATGGGGAAATATACCTTCCAAACGCGCTATACTATAAAGCCGGAACTACCGGCTGGACAACGCCGACATGGAACGGAAAAAACTGTTATCCATATTAAAAAATCATTATCTGCAATAATAATTTTCATTATTCATATGACGCAAGATAATTTTTTTATAGCACACTCACATAATGAAAAGGAAATAATCATATATGAAAACCAGCACTGCTAATAAATTAAACCATAATTTCAAACTGATAGTTGATTATAAAAACGACGAAAAATTATTCGACAGTTTTAATAAACTTGCAGGCCGCATTTTTAACATTAATTTCAAACCCTGGCGCAACGCAGGTTTCTGCAATGAAAGATATATATGTTGCTCTTATCTAAACGGCAACGAAATCATAGCCAACGTATCCGTAAATTTCATGGACCTCATTATATGCGGCGAAACAAAAAAAGCCATCCAGATAGGCACCGTAATGACTCATCCGGATTACCGCATGCAGGGGCTTTCAAAACAATTAATGAAATTCGCGCTGGATAAATACTGCGCCAATTCCATTCCGGCTTATCTTTTCGCCAATGAATCGGTTTATAGCTTTTATCCGGCATTCGGTTTTACAGAGACAACAGAAGCTTCATCTTACA
>CAYQWL010000274.1:0-3952 GCA_964421195.1 uncultured bacterium
AAAGCGTCGCCACGCAAAAGGTTTTTTCGCAGGGCGATATCGTTAATACCGATAATCCTCTCGATCTGGTGATCGAAGGCGACGGTTTTTTTCAGGTCCTTCTTCCCGATGGAAGCTTTGGCTATACCCGTAACGGAGAGTTTCGAAAAGACCGCGATGGTGTTTTAGTTACCGCTTCAGGTTATCGTTTGCAGCCCGAAATTACTATACCTCCCGAGGCCACCAATATAACTATAGGCAGCGATGGGCAGATATCGGCTACGATTAATGGAGTTACTCAGGCATTGGGCCAGCAGATACTTATTGCCCGCTTTCCCAATCCTCAGGGACTTTTTTCAAAAGGCAGCAATGTATTTAAAGAAACTGAAGCGTCAGGCGCGCCGATCGGCCCCGGTGAACCCGGACTTGAAAACCGCGGCGAATTGCTTTCTAACTATCTTGAAAGCAGTAATGTAAAAGCTGTAGAAGAAATCGTTAAAATGATTATAGCTCAACGAGCTTATGAAATGAATTCAAAGTCTATTCAGACTTCCGATCAAATGCTTCAGGTGGCGGGAACGCTTAAACGATAATATCAGGATTATGATAAAATTATAATGTTAAGCGATATTATATTATAATATAATTTTATAATAGACTTATGAATATAAAATAAAATCCGGAATTTCAATATGAAGTTCCGGATTTTATTCTATATTATTACATTGTTTTAAATTATAATTAACATAAAATTATATATTTTATGTTAAAATATAATCAGCTATGCGGAATAAAATCTGAAATGATATTTTATGCTTTTGTGTTATTGCTATAAAAAAAAATTAAAATTCTTTCAACGTTTTTAACCTGACGTCCGTCATATTAATGAAAAAAGGTAAGGCGGTTAAAAATAAATGGAACTGTTCGAAGAAATATACGAAAAATACTATAATCAACTAAAACGCTTCGCTATAAGTCTCGCGCGCGGTATTGACGAAGCTGAAGAACTTACGCAGGAAACCTTTTTGAGGGCGCTTGAAAACATCGAACTGCTTAAAATTTTGCCCGAATACAAACGACGTTCATGGCTTTTCAGTGTTCTTAAAAATTACTTTATAGACGTTAAACGAAAACTTAAATTTGAAAAAAATTTTGATGAAAATTTTGACGCCGAATGTCCTGAAATAGATTATGATATAAAAATCGACGTTCAGGAAATGATTTCAAAATTGCCTGAAAAATTACGCGGTATAGTATTTAAAAAATACTGGCTCGATATGACCAGCATGGAAATATCCCGTCAACTTTTTATTTCCGATTCTACAGTGCGAAATCATCTGCAAACCGCTATTAACCTTTTACGACAGAAAGTTAAATAAATGCAAAGGAGAGTTGTTAAAATGAAAACGACAATTAAAAATATTGGAGTTCTTGATTTAAGAAGCGCGAGCGAACAGGCTGTCGCCGCTATAGAAAAAATTGACAATGTCGGAGTGATAATGTGCAGTCCGGAAACATCACATCTGGTTTCAAAGTTATCGATAGGGAATATAGGCTCCACCGTTATAGTTTCGAATGAATATGAAATACACACGGGAAAATTGGAGCTTAACGGCGAATCATTGAAAAAAATCTCATCTCCCTTATATTTATATGTGTCCGGTTTAATTATAATAAAAGAAGATACGCTGCCTGAAGACATAGAAAAAAATATAGGAGGACTTATTGTAACCGGAAAAATAATATGTCCGGGAAATCTTGCTTCAGCAGTTCAATCAAAAATAGTTTCGCTCACCGGAAAATTATTGTCTTATCCTCAAAATGCACAATTTATAAAGGGACCGTGTAACTTTAATGATTCTTTTTTAAATTCGCTTAAACAATCGTCTATTCTGTTCATCGATGGAAATTTAAAAGTAATCGAACCTTTAAACAAAAAATTAATGGAAGAAAAAATAGAATCGATTGAAGTGTCAGGAAAAGTGCTTATGGCAGAAGAAAATGCTGAAATATTAAATCGAAAATTGAAAAATTCTTCAAAACAGGAAGTAATACCGGCTAATTATATTTATATTGAAAATGATATAACATTCGATTCAATTTCAATAAAAAAATTTAATGCCGCTAAAATATATGCGGCCGGAATTATTTCTTTTAAGGAAGATATAGACGAACAGATGTTGAAAAATCATATAACTGCGATAAAAACCGGTGAAGCTATTATATGCCGGCAAAATTTGCGCGAGTACGTGGCCGATATTTGCGAATGCTATTCGCCTGATATAATTTATTATTCGGCGAAGCATATAATCGTAGATCATGAATATGAACTCGATTCATCTGAACTTGAATTTAGTGAAGAAAAAATTTCTATTCTGGTAAAAGGAATGATGAGTGTCGCAAAAGATGTTACCGCGGAAATGATTCTTGAAAAAATAGAATTTATAGATAATTTTGGCATGATCAGCGCCGGCCGCAGGCAGTTAGGGGCTATAAAAAACAGAATGCGCATTAATAAAGGAGCTTTATCAGGTAATGAAAACGGTTCAAATAACGGAGATAATGCCGTGATATCAAACGTGGGCAGTCTTAAATTATAAAAAAATCAGCGTTAAAACTTTAAAACATTTATATTAACCACCCGCCGATTTTTTACAGCGGGTGGTTATAACTTAATAAAATTATTTGAGTTCGTCGAGTATTTCGATAACCGAAGAATCGCTCATGGCCGCGAATTTTAATCTTTTGATAACGTCGTTTTTAATGTCGTAAAGTTTTTCGCTTTTCTTATAAGCGCCGTTGTTGAAATTTTTCACGAATTCTTTTATTCTTGCTATATCGAGATTCTCTATATCTTCCATGCTTAATTTGATAGAAGTGTCGAATTTATCCAGTTCAGCTCTTGCTTCGTCTAATTTATTTATAACCTTTTCAGGATAAACTATAGCGCCTTCAGACGTTGCAATTTTATTACCATTGGCTGTTTTAGTAGATTTTTCAGAACGATAGCCGCTGGAATAGTTGCCGTATCCGCCGCCATTGACGTAAGGAATCATGCTGGCGATCGCCCGCTGTGTACTCTGGTAATAAGCTTTTTTCATAAGTTTCGTAAGATCGCCTGCCGTTCTCATATATCTGGCGCATATCAACAGCGCTCTGTCTGCATTTTCATATGAGCTTATTTTCGTGTGATAACTGCATATATTACCGGCCGTCATATCTACTATTACACCAGGACGATCCATATTTCTAATTATAGCCGCTTCGTTATTCTGATAATAAGCTTTCACCGCAAGTCTGAACAGGCCTTTTAAAGAATAAATGCGCGCGGAACCGTTAACTATGATGCTGTCCGCAACCTGATAACTCGAAGCGGCTGCATGAGCTCGTAAAAGGTCGTCTACCGAAGTATTGTTGTAATAAGGATCGTATGGATTATAAGGGCTGGGCGGGTTATATGGAGAAGGCGGGTTGTAAGGTCCCGGAGGATTATATGGAGAAGGTGGAATAGGGTTAGCATAGCCGCAATAAGGACATATATTGCTGCCTGGCGAATAAGGACCGTTATCCCCCTGTTGATGATACGTTCTATGACATTTATTACATTGATGAGAGTGGCCGGGATGAGAAGGATCGTAATGCTTACTCATGCTGGTTGCGGCGTTTAAATCCGTTTTTTCTTGCAAGTCGGCGGCGGAAACGCCGGAACCGTTTGAATTGAAAATAATTGTAGTGATAGCGAAACCCGTTAAAACTTTTTTCAGGATACTCATTACTTTTTACCTCCAAAAAATTTTATTTTTGTTACCATCGTAATAAGATACCTGTTCAAAATTATTTTTGTTTGAAGTTTTTTTATTTTTTAAAAGGATGAATCAAATTATACGTCGAACGGCTGGAACCCCCGGCTAATTATTCGCCGCCGGCCGGGCAATAATTTTTTTAAAAAATGGAGGGAGAAAGGGTTAGCAAC
>CAYQWL010000275.1:0-3447 GCA_964421195.1 uncultured bacterium
CCGTTAAAAAATCTTCCATTCTTACACTCTCCCTTTTTAGGTTCGCTAAAGTTCTTTAAATATCGCAATAATATTATACCATTTTATAACATATTTTGCAATAGTTTAAAATATGTTTTTAAATATTTTAAAAATTATTTTGCATAATATTGTTAAAATCGTTGTGATTTGACATTTTTAAATAAAAGAGGTAATATGTAATTAGGTTTTAAAATGGTTTAAAATATGCTTCGCGCTATTGCCGAAATGGTTATATACGTTTTTTAAATTGTGTCGATATATAAACAAACAATCGTAAAGGCGGTTATAATGGATAAAATAATTTTGTTGGCCAACTCAAAAGGCGGCGCCGGAAAGTCAACCGTTGCCGTAAATATCGCCGCTGAAATAGCCTTACATTATCCCGTGAAATTGATCGACGCCGACGCCCAACGCTCCGCGACGCTTTTTAATCATAATCGTAAAAAAGCAGGGCTGGACCCTCTTGAAGTTCTTCATGTTGATGATGATCGGCTAAAAAAAGAGATCGCCGGCAACCGTGGAATAATAATTATTGACACCGGGGCTTTTGATACGCCCGCCTATCGCGCGGCCATGCTGAAGGCCGATATAATAATCGCGCCGACTTCATCGAGCGGTTACGATCTTTACGGCCTGGCCATGTTCTTACAAAAATTTCAGGATCTTCAAAAGGTGAAAAGGAAAGTCAACCTTTACGCCCTTGCAAATAGGATCGAGCCACGCTCGGCCGCTTACGCTGAAATAAAGGCTTTTACGGACGAAAACAAAAAGTTAATCAAATTATTTAAAACGAAAATACACACCAGAAAAAACTTTATAACGGCTTTTGATGATGGCCGGGGCGTTACTGAATATCAACGCAACCAGGCGGGGCGCGAAGTAAAGGCGCTTGTAAAGGAGATTTTAGAATGTCTAAAAGCAAAATAGATCTTGACGCCATAAAGGAAATTGAAGAAAATTTCGAGGGGGCCGCAAAATTAAAACCGAATAAAAAAGCGGGCCGGCCAAAAAAGGCACCGGCCGACGTTGGCGAAATGCTTAACGTCTATAACGTTCCGCGCGCCTGGCTTGAAATAATAAAGGCTCATCAGGTTCCTTTTTCGATTTATGCTAAAATGGCTATCGAAGCAAAATTGAAGGCCGACGGGTGGATTAAAGACTAAAACGGGCCGGCAGGGTTCGACAGGGCCCCGCCTGGCGTTCATCATTTCGGGGCAGGCGTGCGAGGAACGAGCCGCCGGACCTGCGCCGAGGCTAACAACCGCGTAGCGTTATTTCGTATAACGGCTCAATGCCCGAAGTGGCCGAAGGCCATTTCCCGAAGGGCAAGCGCAGCGCAGCGGGCATTGAACGTTATGCGAAGTTAACGCCTTTCTTTTTGGCTTGACAGAAAAGAGGGAAGCCAGGGCGGGGCGGGCTTGAATGTCCGGAAGAAAAAACGACGCGGGCAAAATCGAACGACAGGCACGGCCCGCCGCCGCGTTTTCCTATTACCGGACCGCTTGGAGCCGGCAAGACAGAACGCCATAAAACGACCGATTCGGGCAAATTCTGCCGGCTGATTCGGTTAAAATATAACGAATTGGCGGCCCGCTTGATAGGTCTGTTTTGTAAGTGTCGATTTAATCGATAGATACACAACCGCGACTGATCACTTTTGCTGTTTGATAAGGGTTTGCGGTTCTTTATATGTTCGTTCGCTTAAAGGTAAAAACACGTTTTCGGGGTTTGATAATCGGCGCGGCTCAATCGTTTTGAAGATAACAGCCTAACCGCGAGCGTTATCGGGTATATATTACTTTTTGAATATTCGCTTATTTATTTAAAACTTCAATTTTAAAAATACCGTAAAATCGAGTATATTCAATTTTGATGATACGCTATATTACGATAATGCACTTTAAACCATTTTAAAACTATTTCTAAATTCGTCAAAATACAATAGCCACGGGCTTTTTATCTTTTCAGCGTGTCGGTGTTTTGGTTAACATAATGTCGATTATCGGCACTGAAATCGGCGAAAACCCGCATTTTTCCGTTCGGCCTTTTATTTACGGACGTTTTCAGGGCCGAAAATCCCGCTAAATGTTTTTTACACAATTCATGACCGCTTAAAACTTCGGCGATTATATCGCTCAAAGGTCGTCTTTCTGTCCTCGATATATAATCTAAAAAAGCCATAAGGCCGGTTAATAATCCTTTTTCTTCCTTCTTCACGCTCTCGCCTCCCTTCGGCCGCCCCGCGCTATGCCTTCTGCTCCGCGCCTGGCTTCGCATTTTTTCCCGTCAGTATCGCGCAATTTGCGCTTGACTTCACGCCCGTTTTAACTGTTACCAATTCGGTTACGCTTGCGTTTTCAGTTACCCTCGATGTGAGGGCCGGTGGTTTGTCTTATCCTTTTTTAGGGCCTCGCCTAACTCGCCTTTTAAGGCCGGAAGAAATAGAATTTTCTTTCCTTTTAGGGACTCCATTAATACCGTTAATTCGATAATGCCCGGCCCGCTTGCCTTTTACTTGTTTTATAGCCTTCGTTATAATGCTTTATACGGCGTTAAGTGTTCTTAAAAATATAACTTAATTAACGACGGGGGGGCGCGTGATAAACTCGAAAACCCGCGTAAAATTATAAAATCGTTTTAAACATCGTTTTTAGGCTCGTGGGCGCGTTTTAGTATCTCGGTAATGTCTTTTATCGTTTGGCCGTTTTAAAACTTCACGCCGCGCGCCGGGTGAATTTCAATTCTGTTAATCCGGCTTCGGTTTCCCTGTAAAGTTTTAAAAATCCTTTTTCGTCCTCAAAATAAATAAATCCGTCAATCGCTTGAAGATCATCGAGGGCAATTCGGGCGGCCGCTTCTTTCTTTTTAACGTCTTCGTATGCCGTCCGGTGTTTCGGGTTCGCTCCCGGCCCGCTGAAATACGCTTCTGCTTTTAATCGCCGCTCGTGAAAATGGTTATACGCCGCCGTCAATTTTATCATCAATTCCGGGGGCCGTTTCGATTCGGGCGGGTCCTTTAGGGGGTCACCTATTAAATCAACTTGGTCGATCTCGATTACACTTTCGCCAAAAAGGTCAAGAAGGCCGTTCACAACGCCTTCGGCCTCTGGCCAGACGTTAAAAACCGCCTCGATGTCGGCCCGTTTTAATTCCGGCCGGCGCTCGGATCGCTTTTTATATTGTTTTAAAAATGCCTCGAAAACGCTCATTTTAAAGTCTTTCTCTCACTTCGTCAATTATGCTTTTTTGTGGATAAAATTTAAGATCGCGTTTTTTCTTGTCGTAATTCAATTTATTTTTTACACATGATATTTCCACGTCAATAAAGGTTTCACCATCTTTTTGTTCGTTGACGCTATGCAATATCCAGACTAAATTAGCGTTATATGCAAATTTTCCGGTTTCCATTATATCATCAAGGGTAGG
>CAYQWL010000275.1:3505-3938 GCA_964421195.1 uncultured bacterium
CGCCTCCGGTCCGCTTCGGGTTCTTTCTTATTTCAACCGTGCAAAATAAAGGAATATCGAATTTATCAACGATTCCTTTTATCTGGATCGCTCTGTCGATGTTCATTTCCCTTATGCCCGCGCCCGTCATGGTGTCCACTTGTAAGTTATAAAGGGCGTCAACGAAAACCACCACCGGCCGGCCCGCTTCTTTTTCTGCCCTCACGCCGTTTTCAATGTCCGCTATATGCTTTATTTCTTCGATGTCCTTGATGTATAATCGGCCCTCTTCGTTCCACCGCGCTAAAGTTTCATAGGCTTCGTCGATCCGCTTGTTATCTTCCGTCGAGGTCGAAAAACCTTTCTGAATTTTATTTATTTGCATGAGAGTCAGCGCACCTAAAAATCTATTTATAATTATTTAGGAGAGAAAATTCTTTTTGCTGGATTACCA
>CAYQWL010000276.1:0-3900 GCA_964421195.1 uncultured bacterium
GACGCAAGTGAAAGCTATGATCCCGAAGACGGTAAAGTTGGGTTGACATATAAATGGACTCAGGTATCCGGCCCAAAAGTAAACGTCAAAGATTCAGGAATCCATTTTTATTTTACGCCATCAGTCATGGGGACATTTTCGTTTTCGCTTCAGGTACAGGATAAAAACGGTAATTTCAGCAATACCGCATATACCACGCCGGTAATTGAAGTAACCAATACAATCATTCCATCGTCTTCATTTCCGGCTGAAATAACTTCAGAAGTGGTTCTTCCAAAATCCGCCTCTCCGATAACCGTCGTAGGCGCTATAACCATCAAAAACGGCGGCCGTCTCAAAATCGAACGCGGCGTCGAACTTAAATTCGAGCAGGAAACGGGTTTTGTCGTCGAAAACGGCGGCATTATTAACGCCGACGGCGATTCAGCCAACCGCATCAGTTTTAAATCAACGAGAGCCGGCGTAATAAAAGGGCAATGGAGCGGAATAATGATATTAAACGACAATACATATCCCGCATCATCGTTTAATTATTGCGACATCACTTCAGCGAAAACCGCGCTTTATGTTAAAGATTCCAGAAACCCGACGGTTTCGATGTGCAACATTTCCGGTAATTATGACGGTATATATTCCGATAATTCCACCATTACTATCAATCAAAACATTATAACCGACAACGGCACCGACGGAGTAGTATGCGTAAACGGATCGATATCGACCATATCAAGTAATACTATCAGTAAAAACAAACGCTACGGCCTGCGCTGCGACAACTCGAAATCAGAAATCACCCAGAATACGCTTACCGAAAATAATTACGGCATGCTCATTGAAAATTCATATAAGGCCAATACTATGATAGTAAACGTTTATAACAATATATTAAAGCAAAACACCGACGGGCTAAGAATCGAAAACGCCGATCCGGTAGTTTTATCCAACCAGATCGAAAACAACAATGATAACGGTATTTTATGCAAGAACGCCATGCCGCTTATAAAAGCGAATGTAATAGTCAACAACCATGACAGCGGGCTTCAAATGTTCGATTGCGATTACCGCAAAAATGCGGGCGCGCTTATAAACAATTCTACAATATCGCTTTATTCAAGCGAAAATGAAATATCCAATAACGTAATCGCGTTTTCCGGAGCGGACGGCATCGAATTAGAAGGTTCGAACCCGATAATAAATCACAATATTATCGCCCATAATCTTAACGCGGGCGTTTACATCAAATCATACCGCAATTCCGCCGGAAATAATGCAATAAGCAATGAAGCGAGCGGGCTTTTAATCATAAATAACCTTTTTAACAGCAACTCCAGAGCGGCGATTTCGCGTAACGGCAAACCCCCGGATCATACCGGCGCCGCGGATTTCGCGAACCGTTCCATTATGATAAACAACAATAATTTCGTGGGAATGACGGATTATACCGATGTTTACACGGGCGAAGACCTCAGTTTTACTACGAGTGAAATATATTTCAATTCTCCGTTCATCGATACCACTCCGGTATTTTTTAGCGGCGCGAATTACATAACGCAATCCAATTTAGTAACGCTTCACGTAACAAGAATAGAAAACGGCCCGATCAGATGGAACGACGGCCGAAATTTAAGGGTCGCGCCTAAATATTCGAACAATCTTTCAAGCGCGGCCACATACAGCGGAGCAAAATCGGCTTCCTGGAAACTCGACAGCATATCTGCCGAACCGAGAGGCGGCGCGGGCGGTTATAATTACGTGGTGGACGGCACTTTAACGGACGTTTCACTGATGATAAATTCTGGAACGAGCTATTCTTTAAGAGGTCTTTCGCCGAATACCGACATCGGCATAATAGAATGGGTATCGACGCTGTCTAAATAAATATCGACCGGCTCAACCGGTAAAAGCCGAACTATATAACTATATTAAATAATAGTTCATTAAAATTCAAATATAAAAGAGCGTGATAAAAAAATCACGCTCCTTTATATTATTATGTCTGTTATTCTGTTATATTGTATATGTATAATAATTTAAATTTATTTTTCAGATTAACTGCATATTGAATGATCTAAAAAAGGAAAAACATGTTCTTTTAAATATTTTTTAGACTCATGCATACAGGGTATTTTTAGAATATCACGGGCAATATCGGCACATTTAGAAATGGGCACTGTCCGTATAACCTTACGCACGCCTGGAATAGCGGTTGGATTCATCGATAATTTCCTGACGCCGAGACCGAGCAATATCATTGTAAACAATGTATCGCCGGCAAGCTCGCCGCACAACGCGACCTCTTTATTATTACGCGACGCGGTATCGGCTATCATTTTAATAACGCTCATAACGGCGGGATGAAGCGGCTCGTAAAAATTAGCGACGCGAGAATTATTACGATCCACGGCAAGAATATATTGAATAAGATCGTTCGTGCCGATTGACAGAAAATCGACATGCCGGGATATTTCATCGAGAATAAATACGGCGGCCGGCACCTCTATCATGGCGCCTATATCGACATTAATATCGAGCTGCATGCGGCTTTGAAGTTCAAATTTAGCCTCTTCTATTATATCACGCGCCTCTATTATTTCGGATAACGAACTTATCATGGGCAAAAGAAGCTTCACCCTGCCGTGCGCGGAAGCTCGTAATATCGCGCGAATCTGCGTTTTAAATAAAGAAAGTTCATTAAGCAATATTCTGATGCCGCGCCAGCCTAACTGAGGGTTACATTCCTGCGGCATGGCGAAATAAGAAAGCGTTTTATCGGCGCCTATATCGAGCACTCTTATCGTAACTTCGGCGCCCGCGGCATCCTGTATGACTTTTTTATATAACGCATATTGTTCTTCTTCACCCGGCATTTTATCAGCGCTCATAAAGAAAAATTCAGTCCGAAACAATCCGATTCCACAAGCGTTATACTGCCTGGCGAGCTCTATATCGGATAATTTATTGATATTAGCAAGAAGTTTTATATTTTCTCCATCGGTCGTAACCGCCGGAAGCTTCGAAGATTGCTTAAGATCGTCTTTAATAACGCTGTATTCAATCTGAACCCGTTTATAATCAGCTATAATTTTATTGGTCGGGTTCACTATTACTAAAGAATTCGCTCCGTCGAGAATAAGAGTATCGCCTGTAGAAACCTCGCCGCATATATTTTCAACGCCGACGATAGCGGGAATATTTAATGAACGCGCCAGAATCGAAGCGTGAGACATCATCTCACCGCGTTCTACGGCGAAGCCGAGAATATTATCGGAAGCTTTCACCGTAATCGAAGGAATCAACTCATTAGCCACTATTATGACTTTTTCATAAGGTTCTAACAGGCACTGCCGTTCACTGAGTAAATTTTTAAGAATGCGCTGACCCACGTCACGGATATCGGCCGAACGCTCACGCATAAGATTATCATCGAGCATCGAAAACATAAACGAAAATTTTTTAATAACCTCGTTTAAAATATGTTCGATATTTTTCTTTTCACTTTTTAACAAATCTTTAACCGATGTTAAAAAATGCGGATCGTCGAGAATGAGCATGTGGGCCTTAAAAATTCCAGCTTCTTTTGCGCCGAGACGCTTTTCGACCATTTTATAAAGAGCATTAAGCTGTTCCTGGGAAGTTACAACGGCGCGCTGAAAACGTGAAAGTTCGTTTTCGACGTCGGAATCGTCTATACTGTGAGGTTTTACGTTTATTTCATCGCTGCTTTCAACTATCTTCCAGACTTTAGCGATTTCGATACCCGGACTGACAGTAATTCCTTTTAATGTTTTACATTTATTGGCGATATTTTTATGAGCGGACATTATTCGCATCCCTTAAAATCTTTCTGTAAATAAACTGTGTTAAGCTGAAAAAAATCCATGCCGCATATTTTTTGATTGC
>CAYQWL010000277.1:0-3870 GCA_964421195.1 uncultured bacterium
GTAAAACGTCAGATGGCAAAATCAGCGGTATTGCCATAAAACTTTCGACACGTCAACTTTCTAAAGACGAACTGCAAAAACTCGGCCTTGCCGGGGATATAAAACAGGATCAGGCATATGACGCGCCTATTAAACTGCTTGTCGGGTTCGATTCAAAAGCGCATATCAGCGGCATCAGCTTTCTTGAACATAAAGAAACGCCGGGGCTCGGTTCTAATATAGAAAAACCCGAATTTAAATCTAACTATAAAGGTTCGGCCGTTGAAGGTAAAAAATGGAAGGTAAGAAAAGACGGCGGCGATGTGAATGAACTTACGGCCGCTACGATATCTTCACGCGCCGTTACTTCTGCCGTAGTAAAAGCTATTGGAATATATAAAAATAAGATAAAAAATTCGGGCGCACAATAAAAAACATGTTAAATTCGTGAAATAAATTTATGAAAATAAGGTAATTTTTAAGATTTTATTAATAGAGGTTATTTATGAGTATTAATTTTAAAAGTGAATTATACAGGGGAGTAATATCGGAGAATCCTCTTTTTAGAATAGCGCTGGGGCTTTGTCCGACGCTGGCTACTTCAACCTCGGCGGTAAATGCTCTCGGTATGGGGCTTTCCGTTCTCGCTGTTCTTACATGTTCCAATATGGTAATTTCTCTTTTACGAAATCAGATTCCAGCGAAAGTTAGAATACCTGCATTTATAGTTGTGATAGCCACTTTTGTAACCATGGTCGATTTACTTATCGCGGCCTTTGTTCCAGCGCTTTATGAAGCGCTCGGCATTTTTATACCGCTTATAGTCGTAAACTGTATAATTTTAGGGCGCGCGGAAGCTTACGCCGCTAAAAATGGCGTACTGCCTTCTATCGTTGACGGCATAGTCATGGGAATAGGCTTTGCCATAGCTATAACTCTTATCGGTTCGATTCGTGAATTTTTTTCGGCCGGAACTCTTTTTGGTTTTGCTATTGCGCCGTTTAAATACCAATTTATTTTAATGATACTCGCGCCTGGCGCGTTTATAACTCTCGGCCTCGTTCTGGCCGCGATTAATTTTATGCAAAAAAAGGAGGCATAATATATGTTTTCTAGTATGCTCGCTTTGATAATAACTTCCGCTATTTTTAATAATATTATATTATCCCAGTTTCTCGGTATCTGTCCGTTTATAGGCGTTTCAAAAACTATCGAAACCGCATCCGGAATGGGAATGGCTGTTTTATTCGTTATGGTTATGGCCTGCTTTATAACTCATTTCGTTCAAATGCTTCTTGTGGCCTCCGGCGTCGCTTATTTACAAACGCTCGCTTTTATACTCGTTGTAGCGTCTCTCGTTCAAATGGTTGAAATTATCCTTAAAAAAATAGCGCCCGCTCTTTATAATTCACTCGGTATTTTCCTGCCGCTCATAACGACCAACTGCGCCGTGCTGGGTTCAACGCTTATAGCCGTTAAAAAGAATTATAACCTGGTCGAAACGTTAGTTTATGCCGCATCCACTTCACTTGGTTTTATTATAGCCATAGTTTTATTCGCCGGCATTCGTGAAAATTTAAGATACAGTAAAATTCCTGCTTCAATGGAAGGCTTGCCTATCGCGCTTATAACGACAGGAATAATGTCTCTTGCTTTTATGGGATTTGCCGGATTCGAGCTTCCTTTTTAATACGTGATTATATTTAGAAAGTTTTTAACCGGTTTTATCGCGGGCGGCGTTGTTTTTTTTCTTATACATACTTCTTTTTATGGCCGTGCTGTTGATTATAAATTCATGCAGCCTGTTATGGGAACGCTTTTTAGCGTGACTATTTATGGTGTGTCTGAAGACGAAGCGCGTGCCGCTGCTCAAAGCGCTTTTGCTTTAGCGCACAGTATCGAAGCTGAACTGAGCCGGTTTCGTGAAGATTCAGAACTGACGAGAGTTAATAATTGCGCCGCCGTACCGCAAAAAATCGGACGGCATTTTTTGAATTGTTTAAAGCAATCGATAGCCGTTTCAGAACTTACTAATGGTTATTTTGACGTAACTTTTCTTCCGCTTTATGAAGCATGGGACTGGCGAAATCATCCATCGGCGGAGCCTTCGCGCGAAACTATCGAAACGCTCTTAAAAAATGTCGGATATAAAAAAATTATTATAGACGAAACTAATTCAATCGTATTAATCAGGCCCGGTATGAAACTCGACTTTGGCGGCGTGGCGAAATGTTATGCAGTCGGCGTAATGGCCGTTAAGCTTATGGAATCGGGTATAAAAGACGCTATAGTAAGCGGCGGTGGAGATCTTTTTATAACTTCGAAAAGATTTTATTCGCTTGGCGTACAGGATCCATTTTCTCCCGTACGCGGCGATATGATCGGTAAAATTATTATAGAAGGCCCCGCCGCCGTTTTTACATCGGGTGATTATGAGCAGTACAGCGTTATAGGTTCTAAAAAATATGGCCATATTATAAATCCTTATACCGGATACCCGGCTTCGGGATTAAAGTCAGCCACCATCATTCATAAAGTATTTCATGACGCCCCCGGCATTTCTGCCGGAATAATCGCTATGGGCGAAGCGCGCGCAAAAAACTTCGTGGAATCGAATAAAATAGCCGCACTTTTAATAAATGAAAGCGGTGAAATTTATTTATCGCAAAAATTTTCTGAACGCGCGCTATTTATAAAAAATAAAAATTAAACTTTTATTTCATGTTTGTTCGAAAAAAATAAAATTAATTCGGATTAGCCGGTTTTAATATTTTTATTTATTAAATCATCTATTTTTTATTTATCTAAATCTATTATTACGTTTCCATGTGTTACGGGTTCATCATTTCTGTCGGGAATATTTCCATAATGATTGTTTTTATTGCCGGAAAAATTCATCGTCGTTTTTTTGCCGAGATTCATTTTAAGATTAAGGCGCATTCTATTTATAACCGCTGATTTATTAAAATTGCCGCCGTTGGTTTTATATGAATTTTCTTCGAATCTGACACGGTCTTCGACCCATACGTCTGGCCGGCCGCATCTGTTTTTAAAAAACACCTTATCAGCCGGTGCGTTTACCGGATTATTACTTATAACCGTAATTCCATCTACTTTTTTTATTATAACATTTTCTGTTGTCGATGCCGTTACTATTTTTGTTTGTTCAGGTTCTTCAGAGTTTTTAACCGACAGTGCCGATATTTTATCTTTTAACATTCTGAATTTATAAGTTAGTTTTTCAGGCGCGTTTTTTATTTCAGCGCTTTGCGCTATATTTCCGGCTATAAGTAAACCGGTAAGAACCGCCGTGAATATTTTTAAGTTTTTAAAATTTATCATGTTTATACCTCCATATTTTTTTATATAATGTGCGTAACGTAAAATTAATGAGCATAATATATGCCAAAAATTATAAACTGTTTTTTAAATAAAAACTATCTTTTGAAAATTTATTTAAACATAAATATGCGTTAAATAAAATATAGAATAAAATATTTGATGTTTAAAAAAATAAAAACATTTTAAAAATTAATGTTATTATTTTTATTTTTTAATAAAGATATAATTTTTCAGTAAAATTTCTTAAAATTTCTCTAAAAAGCATAGATTGTTTTAATTAATTTTTTAACAATTTAATTGATAAATTTATTTTGAAATATTTATTTAATTCTGTTATAATGGTTTTATATTTTTATGTTATTTATTTGCGATATAAAATGTTTATATAATGAGTTATCGAGTTAATGTAGAAGGGAAATTAAAAATTATGAAAAAGGCTTTAATTACTGGAATAACTGGACAGGACGGTTCTTATCTCGCAGAATTGCTTCTTTCTAAAGGTTATGAAGTATTTGGCGTAATAAGGCGTTCGAGTTCTTTTAATACCGG
>CAYQWL010000278.1:0-2040 GCA_964421195.1 uncultured bacterium
GATTTTGTCCCATGTTATTTACCGAAAAAGGACTTTTGTACTTGACTTGTACACATGAATTATAACGATCATTCACCGCCTCATTTTCACGCCCGTTACGGCGATCACAAAGCGGTGATATCAATAAGCGAGTTAAAGGTTCTTGAAGGGTCGTTACCGCCGCGTGTCATTTCATTAGTTATCGAATGGGCTTTTTTTCATAGAAACGAACTTCAAAGTAACTGGGAACTTTGTATAAACAGAAGAGCTTTGAATAAGATCGAACCTCTGATATAATCAAGGAGGCAGTTATGCATACCGTAAAATCTTTAAAATATGCTGGTGATTATCGTCTCGAGTTAACTTTCGAAGACTCGAAAGTTAAAATAATAGACTTAAAAGACGAGCTTTACGGCGAAATTTTCGAGCCATTAAAAAACGTCGAATTTTTCAGACAGGCTTATGTAGATGCCGACCTTGAAACCGTATCATGGCCTAACGGCGCCGATCTGTGCCCTGATTTTTTATACGCAAAGGCCTTTGAACCCGGTCAAAATATAGATGCCGCTTGAAAAGAAAATTCTATTATGTTAAGACCTGAACTTTTTCAGGTCGTTGCGGCCGATGATTATAAAGTAAAACTTTATAAGGAAACGAGCCTGTTCACATTCACTGTCTAAAAGGAGAAATAGAATGTAAATTCTGGCTCGATACCGAAACAATTGACATCATTGAAGATTACTCGTATAACATGTCGCCTAAAGGCCGCCGCGAAATTAGAATCATAATCTTTCAATACTTTAAATTTATCGAAGAACAATGGAATTTATACCACGGAGGCCGCTAATATGAAAAAACGCCACGAAATCACCAACATCAAATTCGATGCCGAAACGATTTCAATCAACATCGATGGGGAAAATCGCATTTTCAACCTCCGGGATATTTCACAGCGCCTTCTTAAAGCCGCGAACAATGAACGCCTTAACTTTATAATTTCGCCCTCGGGCTACGGCATTCATTGGCCACTGATTGACGAAGATTTATCCATTGACGCCTTACTCGGCATCGTACATACACCTAAATCCAAAAAGGCGGCATAAACAACGAAGAATATCAAATCAACTTTTAATAGCTC
The DNA here is from genome assembly GCA_964421195.1 of uncultured bacterium. Taxonomy (GTDB): domain Bacteria; phylum Muiribacteriota; class UBA9980; order UBA9980; family UBA9980; genus UBA9980. The sequence continues at coordinate 1,118 of CAYQWL010000278.1, forward strand.
ATTCAATAATTTCGTCGAAGCAACCGGCTCTTTCTTTACGGTTATGATTTCGATCAAGTTATCGTGATGAAAAGTGTAGTGTGAAGATCTGTTTTTAACGTCAAAACCAAAACCGCTCATCAATTTTATAAATTCATTAAAACTAACATTGACCCGGTTATTTTGAATTTTATCGTATAATTTGCTAAATTGAGCGATTTATTCGAATAATTGCACAAATAATCATAAGATATCAATATAGATCATAAAAAAACAATGAAATTGGTTGAAAAAACGGTCAGCCTATGGTACAATGAAGTTATAACGAGAAATAAAGCCGGCGGCGTTAAAATTAATTTTCTTGCGGATTAAAAGATGCCGCTTGAAATTAAAAAATCTTTAACAAAGAGGAACTCAACATGAACTACAAAGAACGAATAACCGCTATACCCTCAATAATGCTTGGCAAGCCCACAATTAAAGGAACAAGGATTACCGTGGAGCTTTTAATAAAAAAATGTCCGAAGGCATGGAGGTTAACGATTTAATAAAAACTTATCCAAATATAACGCGGGAAGATGTTTTTGCCGCGCTGACTTACTGCGCCGAAGTAATGTCTCAGGAGGAAATGCTTGCTTCATAAAATTGCAGCCGACGAATCGGTCAATTTTAACATAGTTAAAAATATTATCGATGAAAAATTCGATGTTATTTCTGTACTGAAGTGTCACAGTGGAATAGCCGATATACAGGTCCCGCAAATTTCTATCGATAACAAAGCGATACTGATAACGGAAAAAAATAAGAATTCGCGATATAATTAGTTAAATGCGGTCAACAACGATTAAGTTCGATTTGATCAAGCCGCTTTGACGGGACGGGGAATTTCACGGCCCGCCTCGCCGGCGGTTTCGATCCAGGCGTCGATGGCGCCGTTAATGCTT
>CAYQWL010000278.1:2084-3815 GCA_964421195.1 uncultured bacterium
GCCGGGAAGATCGGGAACCTCGACAAGCCATCCGCCGCCATCTTCATCGGAAAGTTTAGTGATTTTAACGCTGTATTCGTATTTATATTCAAACATTTAAACCTCGCTTTCAACGGCCTTTATAGCTTTTAAACATTTTTTGATATATACGGCTTTTATATGACCCGGCTCTTTCTTTACGGTTATGATTTCGATCAAGTTATCGTGACGAAAAGTGTAGTGTGAAGATCTGTTTTTAACGTCAAAACCAAAACCGCTCATCAATTTTATAAGCTCATTAAAACTAACATTGGCCTGATTATTTTGAATTTTATTGTATAATTTGCTAAATTGAGTCATTTACCCGAATAATATCACAAATAACCATAAGATGTCAATATAGACCATAAAAAAACAATGAAATTGGTTGAAAAAACGGTCAGGCTGTGGTACAATGAAGTTATAACGAGAAATAAAGCCAGCGGCGTTAAAATTAATTTTCTTGCGGATTTAAAAGATGCAGCTTGAAATTGAAAAATCTTTAACAAAGAGGAGCTCAACATGAACTACAAAGAACGAATAACCGCTATATCCTCAATAATGCTTGGCAAGCCTACAATTAAGGGAACAAGGATTACCGTAGAGCTTTTAATAAAAAAAATGTCCGAAGGCATGGAGGTTAACGACTTAATAAAAGCATATCCAAATATAACGCGGGAAGATGTTTTTGCCGCGCTGGCTTACTGCGCCGAAGTAATGTCCCGGGAGGAAATGCTTGCTTCATAAAATTGCAGCCGACGAATCGGTCAGTTTTAACATAGTTAAAAATATTATCGATGAAAAATTCGATGTTATTTCTGTACTGAAGTGTCACAGCGGAATGGCTGATATACAGATCCCGCAAATTTCTATCGATAACAAAGCGATACTGATAACGGAAGACAGCGATTTTGGAAAATGGGTGTTTTCGCACAACCAGAAACCTTTTTGCGTAATATTTCTAAGATATAATCAGTCCGAAATCAATCAAATTAAAGAGCGGTTAATCAAAATTTTAACTTTAAAAATAGATCAATTAATTAATAAATTCATCGTAATTACTCCTGAAAAAATAAGAATTCGCGATATAATTAATTAAATGCGGTCAACAAAGATTTAATAAAATTAAGCCTCTTGAACAGGAGGAACCGTTATGTTAAGACCTGAACTTTTTCAGGTCGTTGCGGCCCTTATAATTGCATCGATATCTGCCCCGACACGGTATATGATGAAAGCGAAGAAATCTTAAAAGGATATATTAATCATGAAAGCCATTGAATTTGTTACTACTCCAACAAACTGGTTTATAAGGCTTCCGGAACCTTTAAACGAGATAGACCAAAACACAAAAGTTAAAGTTATTGTCTTATATAATGAGAAAAAAAAGCGCGGCGTTACAGGCGATAAAAAAAATTTGCTTGCTAATTTAATTGAAAAACCCTTAAAAATAAATAATTTCAAGCCTCTTACAAGGAAAGAAATTTATGAATAGCGTATTCTGGGATAGTTTTATCATCGGCTCAGCGATCGAAAGCAAATCAAATATTTTATTTTCTGAAGATATGCAACACGGCTTAACGATTAACAAAAAAATTAAAATCATCAACCCGTTTAAATTAATTTAGATGTAATAGTGACATATCTTAAATATATCGAAAGCAGGTATTTTATGTCAAAACAGATTTATGGATTTTTATCCGATTTTGTTTTTAA
>CAYQWL010000279.1:0-3815 GCA_964421195.1 uncultured bacterium
TCAGATAAAATGGCCGGCCATGTTATGCCTTTATTCGAAAACGGCGAGCGTCTTGATTTAAGAGATTATCCCGCAATTACAATCGATTCCGAATATACGTTATGCTGCGACGATGCGATAAGTTTTACACGTTACGAAAATTACGGTATATTAATGGTGCATGTCTCAGACGGCGCCGAATTTATCACGCCGGGCGGTATCGTAGATAAAGAAACTTTTGAAAGAGCGGCGGCCGTTTATCTTTCAGAAGGTAAAATCGACGTGCTTCCGGCGCGGCTTACTAACGGCGTATTAAGCCTGAATGCCGGCGAAAATCGTTTCAGCGTGTCGCTGGCCGCTTTTTTCACATCCGATTTAAAGCTCGAAAAGTGGTTCTTCGTTCCAACGATAATAAAAGTAAATAAAAAATGCAGTTACAATGAGATCGATTTTTTATATGAAAAATTAAACAAAGGCGAAGAAATCGAAAATTTAGAATGCGTTTCGGCCTTCGGGCGAGACGCTTTCGAAACGATTGTAAAAATCGCTTTTGATTTAAAACGCGGCCGCGAGGAGCGCGGCGCCGTTAATTTATCTTTCCCTAAAGCTGAAGTTTATGTTGAAAATGCCGGCGAAGAATTTTTAAAAATAAATTTGATTAATGAGACTCATAAATGTTCAGGTATAATAGTTTCAGAATTTATGATTTTATATAATCATTTATCGGCCGTTCTATTATCTGAAAATAACGCCGCGGCGTGTTTTAAATCGTCAAAAGCTTATCCCGAACCGGCGATCGTTGAAAATTACCGTAAAATACTTATCGAGTCAGGAAAAGATTATGACGCCCCGGCGGCATGGAGCGTTCGGCGCAATATGCAATTCGCCGAAACTTCATACGAACCTTCGGCGCACGGAATGCTTGGAGTGTCGTGCTATATTCAGTCTTCGTCGCCTTTAAGGCGGTATATAGATTTAATGAATCAGCGTCAGATAAAATGCGTCGCATCGTCCGCGCCGCCTTATTATGACATGCAGGCAGTAAAGGATATAACCATGTATCTCGACGCCGCGCTTGCCGCGATATCCGAAGCCGAACAGGAAAGCCATTATTACTGGCTTTATTTATATATGAAGTTGAATGCCGGAAAAACTTATGACGCGGCGGTGCTCGAAGCAAATGACGAACGGGCGCGTATTGAAATTGAAGGCGTTTATTTACATGTTACCGCATTTTCTCGTACTCACGGCCGATTTACGGCGGGAGAACGCGTCAGGATTACAATTGAAAACGCGAATCCGCGTGAAAGAAAGATATTTTTTAAAGTCGTAAAAAACGATATGCAGACGGATATACAGGCAGCGACATGAAATATAAAGTAACTTACATACTTAAAAACGGCGATAAAAAAAATGGAGTAACCGAGGCGCCAAGTGAGAGCGACGCCGCGCGGGCGTTTGAAAACGAAGGGTTCATAGACTCCGTGGAACGTTATAATTCTTCACGGCCGGCCGGCGGTTCTAACCTGGATTTTAATGGTTTTAATAATTATTATAACGATTCCGGCGGCGGTTATAATTCTAAAGATAATAATAATTATGCTTATAGTTATAATTCAGGGTCCGTGCCGGGCAGATTATTCGGATTCAGGGCGGTTTATGAGCTTATTTTATTTTTTAAAAAACCCGATGATTTTCAAATGTCCCTTTTTTCACGCGAATTATCAACGCTCATGCGCGCCGGGCTTACCATGCCTGAATCGCTCGATGTGATAGAAGGGCATATAACCAATAAAATGCTAAAAACGGCCGTAACCGATATAAAAAAATCTATCGTCGCCGGTTCGTCTTTTAACGGCGCGTTGCGCGGGCATCCGGCAGTTTTTAACGATTTATTCGTTTGCTGCGTCAGAGGCGGCGAAAATGCTTCGAGCCTCGCTGAAACACTCGATATATTATCGCAGAACCTCCGGAATTCACATCGTATGAAATCACGCATAATTAATATTTTATTATACCCGTTAGTTATTATTTTAATTACGTTTTGTATTTTTTCGTTTTTATTATTTTATGTATTGCCGTCGTTTGAAACGGTATTTTATGATATGCGAATTGAAATTCCTCCATATACCGCGGCGCTATTTTCACTAAGCGGTTTTATTAGAAATAATATTGCGCTTTTAACGGCATTATTTATAATCGGCGGCGTCTGTCTTATTTTAAGCGGCGCGCTTAAAATATTATTTAGCGCGTTTTTAAGAATTATGCGGCGCGTTCCTGTAATATCAGGATTATTAAATAATTATTCGCTTTTTATTTTTAGCGGAATGCTTTCCGCGCTTTTACGCTCGGCCGCGTCCGCGCTCGATTCTTTTTCTACCGCGCTTTTTGCGCTGCGCGATACCGCATCAGATGAAAAGCGTCGCACGGCGCTGGATATTTTAAAAACCGGAGGTTCGTTTTCTAAAGCGGTCGCCGGTCTTGGACTTGCCGATAGCGCTTTAGAACGAATGTGCGCGGTCGGCGAGCGCAGCGGCCGGATATCGGATATGATGGATTTAATAAACGGATATTATCTTGAAAATCTTCATAATTCATTGGAACGGCTGGCTGAAGCGCTCGAACCGCTTATAATTTTTATTACCGGGATTTTTATAGCAGCCCTTATTTTATCGGTGTTTTTACCTGTAATTAAAATTACGATGGGCGGTATATAATATGCATTCACGACAAAAGAAAAAAAGCGTAATACAGATATTATTTGAAACCGGAGTGATCGACAGCGGGCAGTATTCGAAAGCGCTCGAATATTCGAAATTAGAAAATATAGATCCGCTCGATGCGCTGATAACGCGCTGCGGCGCGGATGGCGGCCGGATAATGGCGGCGCTCGCCGCGCTCGATGACGGAATGTTGTTTTTAAATTACCTGAGCGCGCGCGGAATGGTATCAGAAAATGCGGCGGCTTCTATTCGAACCGATTTTTCTACCTGCGAAAGCATAGAACGCGAGCTTATAAAGCGAGGCGCGCTCAATGAAGACGAATTAGCATCGGCGCTTGCCGGATATTATGGAACTGATTTTTTAAAGGCCGTAAATATTAATTACGATGGATGCGCGGCTTTATTCGCGGCCTGCGGCCGTACGGCATTCGACTCATGCGGCGCGGCCGCGGGCGATTTTAAAGACGGCGTAATTCATGCTTATATAACTGATACGGCGGCGTATAATAAAATAAAAATTTTTGCTGAAAGCAAAGGATACAGGATAAAATTTTCAGTTATTACATTTTCGCTCGCCGCGGGGCTTCGTGAGCGCGGCCGCGTCAATTCCGAAGACGATATAACGAACGCGGCGAAAATGTTCGGCCCGTCGGCCGCCGCCGCTTCCGCGGCGCAAGCCGCGGAACTAAAAGAAAATAATGATATCGCTAAAGATTTGCGGCATGGCGATCTGGCAAACGAAACAAGGCCGGTAGTAAAGCTTCTAAATACAATAGTATATAACGCCGTGGAAAAACTTGCCTCCGATATTCATTTTGAAATATACGGCGGGCGTGGAAAAATTAAATTCAGGATTGACGGTGTATTAATAGAAATCATGAGCGATATTTCATTCGATTATTTCTTCGCAATGATATCGCGGCTGAAGATAATGGCGGGGCTCGATATTGCCGAACACAGGCTGGCGCAGGACGGACGGTTCGAACAGAAAATAGAATCTCGTCCGGTGGATTTTAGAGTATCGGTGCTGCCGTCGATACATGGCGAAACCGCCGTGAGGCGTATTTTAAACCAGCAGACGGCCGGGCTTGACCTTTCGCAGCTCGGATTATA
>CAYQWL010000280.1:0-3769 GCA_964421195.1 uncultured bacterium
GCTTTTAGCGACGGCGGCTATAAAGCCTATCGATTCGTAGGGAAGCGTTATATCGACATGAACGTTGGTATAAGCTTTTTCTAAATCGGTTTTTCTTAATATAGTTCTTTCGTTGTCGCGCGCGGTTATTTCCTTTTTATTAATCTGGTTGTAAATAGGTATATCTTCGACGTATAGATAGCAGCTGTCGCCTATAGCAAAGTGCGGCCCCATCTTTTCGGTTATGAGTATCGGCAGTTTTTCGAGTATGTCGAATTTTTTGGCCGCGGCGTAAGCGATGGTATTGGTGCCTATGGCAAATTCGCCCATCGGCAGGTTTTTTTTGAGGCTGAATAAATTCTGCTCGATATATTTTTTATTTTCAGCCGCGCTTTTGAAATTTTTACATGAATAATCCGCCACTATACCGTCTTTAAACTCGATAACCAATTCCTTATAATTAAAGCCGTCAAGATAAGTGGAAGCGACGTGCAAAATGCCGTTAGTGCCTTTAAGCATAGGCGTGGTAAAAACTTCGCCGGCCGGTATGTTAACGTCGGCGCCGCAGTTATAAAAATTAGTTTCACGCGCGGAATCGGATAATTTATGCAGCTTGACTTTTATATCGGTTTTATTGCCGGCCGCGCCTTTAACATGGATATGGTCCGCGCCGTCTATAGCGTCTATGATCTTTTGCTGCATCAATATATATTTATTAGTGTCTAAAGTGTTAATTTTTAATATTTCCCTGAAAATTTCCTCGAAATCATGTCCTATTTCAGGCGTTGGAAATGAAATTAAAGAAAAACTGGTATTTTTATCGGGCACCATAGCCGAAAACAGCGCCGAAGTATCATGCACTAATTTATTATATAATTTTTCTTCATTTTTATCGAGCGTGCGGCTGAAAGAGCTTTCTACCGGCGAAAAAGGAAGCTCGCCGAAGCGGCCGATCCTGATATGGCCGCAATATTTACTCACTTTGCCGCTCAATTTATTGAAGGCTTTTTTATATGAATCGACTATCAATTTATTATATTCTTCGCTCAAAAACGGTTTCTCGTCGTAGCGGTGGTCGTAATCCGCCTGCCTGTTTGGATTAGTCGAAACCATTCCGCTGACTATAGTTTCAAAGCCTATCCTGCCGAATTCAGTTATCATGGCCTTAACTACTCGCTCATAACCCGCGCCGCACACAATTTTAACGCAATTACGCGCGCCGCGCGACTTGTTTTCGGTCGTAAACCCCTCGATGAACGCCTCATTGATATGCTTGGCCAGTTTCATAACTTCGCTTTCATCGAGCTTATTTATGAAATCGGCGGTTTTAATTTCGTTATAGCCTATATAACAGCCGTATCTGAAAAGATAGCGCAGGTCTTCCTTATCGGCTGAGTTAATTATATCTCTATAAAAATTAAAATCAGGACTGAATCTTTCATTGAGATCCGCGGCTTTTTTATCGTCGATATTATCGACTACAAGCGATCTGTCTATTTCGGCTATAGCCTCGCTTCTAACGGCCGCGCCTGCTTTAATATTATTCAAATAATCGTAAAGTTTGACTAACGCCTCGAAGTATTCACTTATCTTTTCGGTTCTGTGCAGATACGCGCTTTTAATAAGCGTCCTGAATTCATAATAAATGCCCGCTAATGCGGGCCCGGCTTCGGCGCCGAACAGCTTCGCGCAATAGTCAGGGTTAGCGAAACTTTTATCGTAGTTGCCCGGAAACAACTCGCTGTATAGAGAGGTATTTTCGATCATCAAAGATTCGAATGTCCTGTTTTTATAATAATTACCCGTGTTTTTTTTATCTATTGAAATTAAAGCCGAAAATAAACCGGCGGCTTTTATTATAAATTTCTTATATTCCTCGCCCATCATTGATTTTTCCGCAGCGCTCTTCAATTTTTCTATATTTTCTAAAAGCTGTATTTTATTGCCGCCGGCCGCCTTAGCTTTTCCGAACTGCCCGCGCATATTAGCTGATCTCATAAAAACCGCGCCCCCGTAATGAAATTACAAAAAACCCGCGGCCCGTATTAAACGGCCGCGGCCTTTAATTTAAAAGCGCATTATAACATATATCCGCGTATTAGTCAAATGGTTGTTAAAAATGTTAAACCTCAACTTTATGGTTAAATATATTTATCCTGCGACAAAAATTGTTAAAAAAAATTAAAAAGGCTTGAATAAATGACTTAAAAATGATATGTTATATTCAATCATTAGTTACTTAATTAATCCGTCATAAATAATCGTAACGGAGTTTCCATGAAAGTTTTTTATTGCTCAAAAATATATGAAAAACATTATTTTTGCTTGATTATTCTTTTTATCGTTAAAAATATATGCAATAAAAAGTTTTTAAAATCTATTATTAACGATACTTATCATCAAAAAATCACAAAAAAAATATATATATACAAAATATTTTGTGTTATTTTTTTATTAATTAATCCTTTTATAAAGTTTAATCATTACGCCGCAACCGGACATTATCATATACATTCATCTTCAAATTACCAGCAAAACAGATATATTTCGTTATCAATTTTTTTTCAGACAATCAATTATATACATCGATTCAAAGAAAAACAAATATGGCATTAAAATTGCTCTGTTAACTTAATAAGCATATTTTTTTAATCTGAGTATTAAATTATTTTAAATTTTGCTTTCTTTCACAACAAATTAAACAATTTACAGCATAAAGGAATTGGAGATATAATGAATATTGAATATACCAAATTTAAATTTGAGCTTGAAACGACGGAGCGGGTACGATTAAGCCCCTTCTTCGAAAACACTTTAAGAGGGCTGATAGGGGCGCAGATACATAAACTATGCTGTTCTAACGCGCTTGAAAAATGCGGTTCATGCCCCGATATGCACGGCTGTCTTTACTCGTACCTATATAATACCCCCGCTAAAGCCGGTTCCGACAATTTAAGCAAGTACAACGCGCTGCCGCACCCTTATATATTTTATTTTCCACGCGGCAGGATTATTTTTGAAAAAGGCGAAAATATAGTTTTTTATCTTACGCTTTTCGGCAAGGCTTTAAATTACTTATCCTACTATGTTCACGGAGATTCTAATTCGTGTAAAGCCGGCATAGGCCGCGATAGAGTGCCGCTGAAATTAAAAAGCGTCGAAGCCTTTTACAGCGAAACGCTTCAAGAAACAATATATACAGCCGAAGAGCCATTTTTGAGCTCATTCAAACGGCAGACGCTCGATTTAGAAACCGCACTAACTGGAGTCATATCCGGATACACAAATTTAGAAAACGAAATTAAAGATGATGTTCAATCATTTAAAAACTGCAAAACCGATTATAAAAATATTAACAATGAAGTTAATAAAAATATAAAATTAATATTTAACAGTGCTTTTCGCGTAAAAGAAAACGAAAGGCTTGTTAGTGAAATTGAATTCAGCACTATAATTAAAAGTTTATTAAGGCGATTTTCTAATATTGCCTACTTCCATTGCGGCCGCGAGACATCTATCGACTTCAAAAAAGTCATTGAAAAAGCAAAAAACATAAACGCGCTAACAAAAGATATTACCTGGTTCGAATACGACAGATATTCAATGAAGCAAAACACTAAAATGAAGATGGGCGGAATTATAGGCGATATAACCTTCAAGTCCGCGGAGCCCTGGAAAGATTTGTTAAAAATAGGAGAAACCATACACATAGGTAAAAATACGAGTTTCGGCTTTGGAAATTATAATATAGAGGTGATAGATAATGTCGAGTAATTTCAATCAGAAAGAG
>CAYQWL010000281.1:0-3730 GCA_964421195.1 uncultured bacterium
GAAGCGGAATCATAATTTAAAAACGAAAGAACACCCGATACTATTTCCTGCTCGCCGAGAACGCTTATTGCATTTTGAAGCGTGGCCGCGTTCATCATTTTAGAAAATTCCATTACTATTTCGGTATTTACAGCCGCCGTAGTCGAATTAACGGCAGGATTCGTAGCGATAAGCTTCACTATGGTGCCTTTATAAAAAATATCGTAATTGTTGGAATATTTACGCGCCCAGGCGATATGCACATTTTGATTATACGTCATTATTTTCGGATATTCTGAAGATTCCGAAAAACCGTATGACGCATATCCCGTTAAAATGGATGAAGACGTAAAAGTCTTGCCCTGATCAGACGAACTCGAATAAAAAACCTCTTTTTTCTGTCCGTCCGCGGCGTCTTCCCAGGCGACATAAACCGTTTTATCATCGCAGGTAACACTCGGATTCATCGAATCATAAATATCTTTTTTCGAAAGACGTTTTGTACCGACAAGCGTTTTCGAAGTAATTAAATTATGTTCGAGCATTTTATAATAAACTTCGAAATTATTTTCACGCAAGTCATGCCATACAATTGAAAGACCGGTTTGATTTGCCCATAACCGCGGACGTTCAGATGAAAAACCGTCATTATCTGAAATCGGTATTTCAGCGGAAAAACTATTTCCCGTATCGTTACTTTTTTTGAAATATATTTCATTTACGCCGTTTCTAAGATCATTCCACGCCAGATATATCCAGTCTTTATAGCAATGAATATCCGGCCGGGTCGATTCCCAGCCATCCGTAGGAGTAACCTGATTATCGAAACCTAAATTAACGATACCGGTCGAATCATAATTAATCATTCGAATAAAAGTTTCAAAATTACCGGTGCGGCGGTCCTGCCAGGTAACATAAACCCTTCCCGATTCGCCGTAAAATTTAGCGGAAGCCCGCGGATGTTGCGACTGCATTCCATCTTCAGCAGTAAGGCGCTGCTCCTGAGCCCAGGTGCGTCCATTATCGTTAGAACGCGTATAATAAATTTCAAATATTCCACTTCTATTATCCTGCCAGAAAACCCAGAGATCGCCAAAACGATCGGAAGCGATACATGGATAATTAGATTTTTTCCCGTCTTTATAAGCCATTTGCGTAAGAGGTTTCTGTGAAACTACCTGCGCCCCCGACTCATCGACCTGAGCATAATAAATATCATCTTCATTATCATCCCATACAATATGAACATTACCTTTTATATCGGTCCATCCTTCAGGATGATATCCGTTAATAGCCTTATACGAAACCATTAAATCGGAGCTCCAGCCTTCCGGATACGCTTTAGTTTGAACGTTAAGTTTATCCTCCGCTCCCGCGGAACCGGCGCCCATGATAATTAAAATCAATAAAAACAATGAAATAATAAAATATTTAATATTATCGCAAAGTGATTTATCGTCATATCCTTTATTGTATAATGCGTTCATCTCTGATTCTCCTTATGATTTTTCTTTCATTTATTTATTTCGGCAAAAAATTATAAAATTTTAGTAAACGGTATATAACTTAACATAGAAATTATCAGCGTCTCATAAAGAATAAAAAACCGGCATAAAAACTTTTAAAAACTTTTTTTATTGACAAACTATTTTCTTTTTGATAATATAAGAATACTTAAAAAATGATAAAAGAGGGTATAAATGGCGAACAGTACTGATGGTAAAATAAACGAAGAAGCGGAAATTCAAAGACAAATGGCACAAAATTACGCTCAGGATTTTACCGCCAAAATAGAAAAAATTAAAAAAGCCTATATGAATCTTTCAACTAATCCTGTTTCACCGGAATGCGCAGCCGAAGTTGAAACAGGATTTCAGGATATTATGGGAAGCGGAGGCACATTCGGGTTTCACGAAATAACCGATTATGCGGCTTTAGTTATGCGCGTTTTTCAAATCATAAAATTCAATAAATTTCCGTTTAACTCAAAAATACTCGAACTTATATGGCAATCCATTAAATACCTCGAAATAATAGCGCTCCAGTTAAAACGCGGAAAAGTAACTATAGATGAATCAAATATACTTCTTGTAAAATTAAAGACGTTTGAAAACGATCTGGTTCATTATAATAGCGAATCTGAAAAGAAAAAAATTTTATTAGTCGATGACGACCCTGATATTTTAAGGCTTGTCGAAGTCGTGTTGAAGCGCTCAGGATTTAATGTAATCACTTCCAAAAACGGCTCCGAAGCGCTTACTTATCTTCAGACCGAACTTCCATCGATGATTTTACTCGATGTGGCCATGCCGGGCATGAACGGTTTTGAAGTTCTCAGCCAGTTAAAATCACAGGAAAAAACAAAGGCGGTTCCAGTAATGATGCTGACTGCAAGAAGCCAGAAAGAAGAAATTATCAAAGCAATTCAAATGGGAGCGCAAAATTATATGATAAAGCCTTTCGACTCGAAAGAACTTATTACAAGAATAAAAAAAATACTTGGCGACTGACCGTAACCGATAAACGCAATAAATATTCATAATAACAAGAATGTTTATAGTTGTTATAATATAGTAAGATAATTATACCGCATAAAATAATTACTATAAATTATAAAATAAATGCCTTTTTTATTAGTTGAGTACGTTAAAACGAGCCGTTTTTTTTTTACAACCCTTTCTTTTTTTCCAAAAAACACGCTATAATTATTTTGAATTGAAATTTTATCAACGGCTCCGTTATAATATTTTATATTTTTGTTTTTTATTTTATTATTTTATTAAACGAAGTTATAAAACAAGAAAATCGCAAGAAATTTATTATATTTTTATTATAATTTTAATTAACCGGTTTAAATCGTCTTAATTAAATTATTACTGATGCCGATAACGAAAAGGGTATAGTATAAAATAAAAAATTAATAAACATTAGCAAAATAGTCATGATTAATTAAGTGCCAGAATTATAAATAACAAAAGATATTATGGCGGAAACATTAGATGTATAATTACAGCAATTAAATCAAACAGCGGCATGTTTTTAAACAAAAATTAAAAAACTTCTAAAGAACTATATACTATATAAAAAAAGAAGTTTTTAATAATTTTTATATAATATTCGCAATTATTGCCGATAATGTTTAATATAAGTTCTGTATGTATTTTATTCATCTTAACCTTAATCACGAATTGCGCTAATTACGCCTGACATAACAGTAACATTATCATGGCACGACGGTCATGACAAAGCATTTTAATTTTAAAAGCACGTTTTTAATATAGCCATTACATTGAACGAATTGATTCTTAAAATATTCAGGAGGTGCTTATAGAGTAAACAAAAAAATATCTATATAGTATAAATGCCTCTGGCAAAGATTTTTTTATAGTTAAAAAAACAAAAGGAGTGATTTTTATGATGTATAACATGGAAGTTCGCAGGAGAAAAGGATTTTCGCTAATCGAGCTGCTTATCACGATAGCCGTTATGTTAGTATTGGTCGGCGTTGCCGCATTTTTCCTTGAAGACTATGTTCACAAATCAAAGGTAGCTAAAGCTACGCAGGATCTCGATATGTTCAGAAGCGCGCTTAATATTTACGATGCGATCGAACCAAAAGTTTTCAGCGCATATCTTTATACGGCCGCCAATGATTCAACCCCCGCCAATTTTGGTTTTGCATGGAACACGCTTATGGTGTCAACCAACGCTTCATGGTCAACTGTCGGCGGCGCTCTGGCGTTAACCGATT
>CAYQWL010000282.1:0-3714 GCA_964421195.1 uncultured bacterium
GACGGGTGTTATAAATAGCCATCGAAACGGTCGCGGCAAGCATAAACAACAGATCGTAATCACGCGAGTCAAAAGCGTTTTTATATTTTGAAGTAAGAGTGATAACGCCGATAGCTTCGTTTTGAGCGATCAACGGAACGCAGAGCATAGATTTTATTTCAGGCATATTAGAAAGCACTATAAAAGATTTATCGGTTTCACAATCTTCGATAATAACGCCTTTACGTGTTTCAAAAACCCGGCCCGCCACTCCTTCGCCTATTTTAAACTTTACCTTTTTTAAATCGGGATCCTCGAAATTTGATATGACCTTTAAAATCAATTCATTCTTATCGTCATTTATAAGAAAAATATTGCATAAATCGCACGGTATTAACCGTCTGGCATGCATTACAATAAGTTTAAGCAATTTTTCCAGATTAATAGTCGAATTTATTTTTTGATATATTTCATTGACTATCAACAACTCATTGCTAAACATTTGCGAATGATAATTTTTAACCCACTGATGCATTAAAGGATAAAACTGCGGTAAAATTTCATCGACGATTTTAAAAGCGTCTTCTTTTATATTACCACTCGCTACAATATCTATCATACCGATTACTTCCTGCTCATATTTAATCGGAATAATAATACGCTCCGCATATTCGCTTAAATAAGCATTAAGCGTCGTTTTAGAAACTTTATTCATATCACGCTTAAAATGAATAACCGAACCGCAGTTAATCGCATCCTGAAGCATTTCATCTTTCAATGAATAATTTTTATATACTTCGCCGCAATTAGCCGAATTAATAGCTATATAAGCGGGTATCGGAACCGCGCCGGCAACATCGATCAAAGTAATAACCGCGCCATTAAATTCAAACTCATTAACGAGCAAATTAAGTGTTTTCTTTAAAAATGGATACGGTTGAAATTTAGCTTCTATTAAATATTTAGATATCTTTTCTATCATATAATAATTATTATATCACATCTTCTTTTTTTTTCAACACATTTATTACAATATTTTAATTTTTATTTATTTATAAACCGGTCAATAAAAAGGATGAAGAAAAAGCTTTCGCTCTTTCTTCACCCATTTATTCCTTAACAGGTAAATTAAGCGTTTTTTTCGTTATTAAATAAACAACACAGGATTTTATCGTTTGTTTATTATTTTACACGTTCTATCGTCACATGATCATATCTTAACGCCGGACGACTTCCAGACGCAACCTCACGGCCTAAAAATACCAATATTTCCTTAGCATTTTTAATACTATTTATAGAAGCCGAACCTTTAAATTTAAATCTGAATTTACCGAGCGCCGGCAATTTACCGCTATGAATTATCTGTATATCACTATCTTCGACGTCAGCGCCATATTCAGAAATATAGGCCACTCCTATTTTAGCGTCAGTTACCGCGCCATCGGCGGTATATAAGAAAGATATGTCATACTCGCCATTATCATCGAGCTTATCAATATCGAGCGACTGATAAATACATGGAAAATCAAAACGTCCGAAATCGACTATCTTTAAATAACCTATACCGTCTTTATTTATTATTACGGCAGGCGGGCGTTTCGAATCCGCGAGTT
Organism: uncultured bacterium; assembly: GCA_964421195.1. Lineage (GTDB taxonomy): Bacteria > Muiribacteriota > UBA9980 > UBA9980 > UBA9980 > UBA9980. Next base: position 1,593 of record CAYQWL010000282.1, read on the forward strand.
TTTCAAATGGAGCGCTTGCAAATACAGTTAATTTAACTACACCATCGGCATTTTCATAAGGCGCGGGAAGATTTTTAATATTTCTATTGACGTCTCCTGGTATAGCTGATAATCCCTTCGCCGAATAAACCGTCATTAAATGATTGGCGGCCTGCATCTGCTGCTTGATTTCACCATCCGAAGCCAGCCAGCCTCCAAGCGATTCCTTGCCTGTTTGATAATTAACCGGCGTAATTAAATTACCACGTTTATCATAACCATAAGCTTTAATCGGAAGCGACCTGTTTTTTACGATCGCGAACATTGATTCGGCGGTACCGGCAATATCAGGATCGAAGAAAATAGTATCGAGTTTATTAGGATAAACGTTTACAATGGCTACCGCTCTCGTATCAGGCGAAAGATAATCTTTATACGCCTGGAAAGTATCGCCGTCAAATTTATTTTCATACCCGGTACCGTCAATTTTCTTTTTCTTATTATATTTAATTCTCAATTTAGGTTTCAACCGGGAATTATATGCCACCAATCCAACTTCAGCAGACCCTTTTTCAAGTTTAAGATCAAGACGGGTTTTTCCGTCGAGCAAACTTGTAACCGGCCAGCTATAAAGCCTTGCAAATTCATCTTCCGTAGTATCGAGAATAACGGTAACTTCTGAAATCGAATCTGAATTAGTCAACTGATTACGTTCATTAAACGTTTGTACGTAAAATTTAAGAGCATCATCAATAACATCTAATCCTTCTTCATTTTTTACCTTTTCATCGCCGGCAACCGCGTTCATTGAAAGTTCCTGAACCGGCAGCTGCTTTTTCAAACCGAATTCATCGAGCGTATCGGTATAATGTTCTCTAAAACTAAGAAACCCTTTATTTAACGGATTAACCTGAATGGTCAACGTGCGATAAACGAAGTAATTTCTATCCTCGCCGCCGGCATCGGTATAAACCGCGTCAAGATCCCACTGATTAATTTTTCGTTTATAACGTAACTCCGCGCTGCTTGAAAGTTGTGGCGAACCGAGATATGAAACCACCGCATCGACTCGTTCATCAAATGGATCGCTAATCCAGATTTCGTTAGTTTCTACAACTTTTATTTTACGCACTCCATGCTCCCAGCCGGCCCCGAATGTATTGGTGCTCGTCCGGCCTTTCGACAAAAAGGCTCCTACCGTTTCAGCATTGGTTATCTCATAAGTATCACCGTTAAATTTTACCTCATGACTTTCAACTTCCCATAATGGATTGACTGAAATTTCATTCGTTGAAATATATTCATAAGTAACCTGTTCATCATTAGCTTCAAATGCCAGCTTATAATTTTCATCGGAATCATAATACTTATATTTTGAAGTCGTATAATTTTTCATAAGCCTGAATTCATCATACGCCCTCGCTGTAAAAGTGCAATTATCGTTTTCAGCATCTATTTCTACAGTGTCATCTTCGCCGCGCGGAATTTTTTCGCCGCCTTTTTCCTGATAAATAACGACCTCGCCTATGCCGCCCGGAACTACCTTAAATACAGCGGGATAAGGAGTTTCGATCTTACCGTCTTCGGTCGAAACGATTACTCTAAATTCATCGCCGGCATGAGTCGTAGTAACAAAATAAGCTTCCGCATCGCCCGATGTCAATAATTCGCCATTTTTTCTTTTAAGCGGAGGAATTATTCCTATTTCATGAGTATGGCCATCGATGTTATAACCAGTAAGCGACATTATTTCAACTTCCTGAGTAGAATAAGGAAGATCGTTTTTGAAAGCTTCATATTGTTCATACGTCAATAAATTTCGTGCAAGCCCCTCGCTGCCGCCTATCTGAAAATAAGGCCTTGGCGGCGGAAGCACTTCGGTTCTATACGGCCTGAGCGGATCGAATGAATTCGGAAAGCTACCCGGTTCTATCTGTATTCTACGCAGCGTGGATTCAGGCGTCGCATTCATCGTATAAGTACGAGAATTACGCTTATATGTACCGCTCCATTTAAATTTAAGCTTATGGCCGGTTACGACTTCATAAGTTCCAGAATACGCGGTAACACCCACCCACGGACATCTTGACGGATCGATGGTATCCTTCATTAAATCATAAGAAATAAAAGCGGACGCCGACGC
>CAYQWL010000283.1:0-3602 GCA_964421195.1 uncultured bacterium
TTCAAAAATAAAATTTACGCCTGCAAAACAACTTTCGCCGAGCCGCACTTATACTGTAAGAATTGCCGGAACCGCTAAGGATAAAACTGGAAATTCAATGATCGGAAATGTTATGGGCGGATTTGACGGCATCGGCGCGAACGATTATATATGGTCGTTCGGCACTAATTTTACCAGCAGGCCTAAAAATCTTCTTAGAAATATAGTAAATTCACCGAATCCATTTAATTATATAACAAATCCTCCCGGAACTTATTTTAATTATTCGCTCGATACCGACCAGAGCATAGGTGAAGTCGTAATAAAAATTTATTCGATGTCGGGACGGCTTATTAAAACAATAGATATGGCAAGCAATTTTAAAGGGCTTAACCAGCAGTACTGGGACGGCCTTGATGATTCCGGAAACCGTCTGGCGAATGGGGTTTATCTTTATAAAATACACGCCGATGTAGGCTCCGATGAGTTCGTAGCCCGCGGTAAAATGATAGTAATGAGCGAAAGAAATTTAAATTAAAGAGGTAAATATGGCGATTTTATATCAAAAAAAATCAGGAAAAAAAAGAAAGTACCGCACGCCGCTGGCCGCGGTCTTATTTGCCGCGATATTTATATGCGCGTTTATAATATCGGGATTGCTTTCGCTTGCCCATGCTTATTCGAACCCGGATTTCTTTTTGAAACAGGGCGTCGGAGCGCGTCAGCTTGGGATGGGCAATGCCGGAACGGCCGTAGCCGATGATGCATCCGCGATATTTTTTAATCCGGCCGGACTCGCTTATCTCAAAAATGTCGAATTGACTACAATGCATTCCGAGGCTTATGATTTTGATATTAAATATGATTATCTTAATTTAGTTTTGCCTTTGATTCATGGCCGCGTCATCGGGGTGGCTGGAGCGGTTCTTAAAACGGATCAAATACCCATTACGAAAGATAAAATACCGAATATAGTTAATTACGTTGAAGATAAAGAACAGGTAACTATGTTTGGTTACGGACACAGAATATCGCGTCATGCGGCGCTTGGCTTTACCGTTAAAGATATCAAGCATTACCTTTACTTTAAAGAAGCGGTCGGCACTGAAGCGGATTTTGGATTGTTATATAACCCTTCGAAAACCATAAGTCTCGGTCTTAATATTCAGGATTTTCTTCCGGGCGAATTAAAATGGAGCACCGGGGTGACGGATTCCATTCCGCTTACATTAAGAGGCGGTATCGCTTTTAAACTGCCTGACTGGGGTTCGATTATTACCTTCGACGCGGATAAAGTTCAGGACCGAAAAGTTAAATTGAATGGCGGCTGGGAATATCAGTTTAACGATACTTTTCTTGGCCGCGTCGGAGTGAATGACGGGCAGGGGACCGCCGGTTTTTCCATAATGCGTTACGGCTGGCGTTTCGATTACGCATATATGAAGGCGGAATTGGGCGAAGTACAGCGTTTTTCGGGCACGACTCGCTTCGGTACGTACTTATTTGAAAATATCTGGAAACGTTTCAGACGGCCGCGAAGCCCGCAATGCGGAGAAATGAAGATTAAAAATAACGCTAAATGCGATAAAACGGGCGCAGTAAATCGCGAATGCGCCGATGGCGCCTGCGGTCAGCCGAAAACAACGGGGCGAGAGAATCAGGGCGTGAATGGCGCTTCGAAAATATCTTCTTATCCTTTAGCCGGTTCAGCGCCGCCCGCGGCGGCGGTAAGCATAATGACCCCGCAGCCGGATGTTAATAAGGTGCTTGGAAAGGACTTATCGCCGGTAGTTCATACTCCGCCTTCGCAGGGAGCGGGTTTGAAACGCAGGCCGGAATTGAAGATGACGGAAGGAAATAAATTAGTGCTTGCATGCCGTTATGATGAAGCGGCGCGAGCGTATCGCGACGCTTTGAATATGGATCCGAATTTAGAAGAAGCTCATGTTAAACTGGCCGGCATTTATCAGTATCAAAAACTTTATACGGAGGCGATTGAAGAATATAAGGATGCTATCGCCATAAACCCTTCCAATCCGGATAATTATGTCAGCGCCGCATCGCTTTATGCTAAAATTGGAGAGTTTGAAAAAGCCGCCGAAGCCTGCCGGATAGTAATGAGTATGGCCCCCGGCACGCCGAAAGCGAAAACCGCTCAAAATCTTTACGAGACTTTTAAAGGCCGCGCCACGCCCGCGGCTGAAAAAATGGTGCTGCGCACGGATAATTTACAGAGCCTTAATTTTGAAGAAGGATCCGATGATAGTTTAAAACTTGATATCAATTATTCCGGAACGTCTTCTGATAAAAAGACTGGCGTTGCATCGAAAAAAAATGTATCGAAAAAAAACGTTAAAACTAAAAAAACTAATACCGTTAATAAAACAGCGTCAAAAAAGACCGCGATAGGAAAAATTTCATCGGCAAAGCCCGATATTCTTGAAGATTAACGGCCGTTTTTACATAAATTCGATGATAATTATAAGGACATGAAAGGTGAAAAGAGAAAAGGTGAAAAAATGAAAAAAATACAGTCGATAGTTTATAAAAGTATTAACATAAAAGTGATTATTATATCGATGTTATTATTATTATATTTTTGGGCGGGTTTTTCTATGGCTTTTTCTGATGGGGAAACCAGAAAATTAAAAATCGATATGAAAATTTTTAATGAATTTTATCGATTGATGGCGGATAATTTTACCGATGCGAAATTTGAAGGTGAAACCAAACAAATTGTCGATGGCGCACTGGTTGAGTCAAAATATGAAGCTTATAGCAAAGATCTCGATTATAAAAGAATTGACGTGGTGTCTTATGGCGATAAATTTTCTCATGTAACAACTCCGGATATGGTATGGTTTTATTTTGAAAAATCTAATTATGTTATATACTATTCTAAAAAAGAAAATGTGGCGAAGTTTAATTCAAGCGTTTATTTTGATTCGGTTAAAGAAGACGGCAAAATCAGCAGAACTTATTCAGATGGCAGAATAATTTACAGGCTCCTTGATTATAAATATAATATTAAACAAACTTATATTTTTGACGCCGTTACAAGAAAATTAGTCCAGCAAATAGTAGAACCGGCTGGCGGCGATAAAATAGAATCTACTTATAAAGGCTGGGATAAAATTAAAGTGCCTAAAGATCTATTTTCGTTTCCATCGCGCGCAAATTCTAAATGTCTCGATCAGTCCATGCATCTTATAAAAAAACAGAATCGAATTGGAAATGCTTTTTACGGTTATTCAAAATTAAATTATAAAAACTAATGCATATTACGAAGGAAATAAATTAATAATAAAATAAACGAACCGGAAATTTTAGAAGTTAGTGTATTGGTATAATAATTTTAGCGATAATAAAAAAAGCGCATGTAGAGATAAAACTCTGTATGCGCTTTTTGATTTTTTATGATTGTTTAATATTACTGTTTCGCCGCTTCGAGAAGCTTTTGATATTCATCCCGGGCTGATTTCATAGCTTCGAGTTCAGCGCCTTTATCAGGAGAACCAGCTTTGATATAATTTTGATATGTTAGATTCATTTTTTCGTATGCCGTTTTCAGCGCGGGATCTTCGCTGCCTGCCGCCGCGGCTGGAGCGCTCGTGCTTGAAACC
>CAYQWL010000284.1:0-3590 GCA_964421195.1 uncultured bacterium
ATGTTATCGCACGGTGTGAAAAAAAATGAAACCTGATTAAAGGTGATTAAAGATGATTAAAATAAATTACAATAAAAAATCATTATTTTTTATTATTTTTTGACTTATTAAATAAAAAATGAGGCATTATATGCCTCATTAAAAATTAATATTTTTATATTGAATGTTTAGTATTTAATGTATTATCATTTTAATAACTGAAGAACATTTTGCGGCCTTGAATTAGCCTGTGAAAGCATTGCGGTCGCCGTTTGAGAAAGAATTTGATTTCTGGTGTAATATGTCATTTCAAGCGCCATATCCGCGTCTCTAATCTTTGATTCGGCCGACGCCATATTTTCTCTCTGTATTCTGATGGTTTTTTCGGTATAATCGAGCCTGTTTAAAGTGGCGCCTATGCTCGCTCTTATTGAAGTAACGTCGGTTATCGCTTTCTGGATGACTTTTAGTGAAATATTAGCGTCCGTTAAAGTAATAACGTTGACCTGCTTTAATGATGATAATTTTGATGAAGCGCCGACGCCGATAACATCGGGTGAAATAGATTGTAATGTATAAGCGATTGATTGATTATAATTAGCGCCGAGTTGTAATCCTACTTTTTTATTATCATTAGTTGAAATCGTAGCGGCGTCAATGGCTGAAGTTGCGTAATATACGGCCGCTGAAAGCGTGTTGCCCGCTCCGGTACCGGATAATACGAATCCGCCGAACGCTTCGTTAAACATGCTGGTGCCGATTTTTATGCCGTACATTGGAGAACCGGCGTCGGACATGGTTAATGTATTTCCGTTGCCCTGCATTTTAATGCCGCCAAGGGTTCCGGCGACATTGGTTCCGGAGACGGCGTAATTGGTGAGTGCGTTGGTATAGCCGAGCCATGACCATATTCCGGTGTCGCCGCCAAGACTTATGGTTGCCGCGGTCCCGACTTTTGTATAGCCAATAGCGCTTCCGTTGACGGTCGTAATACTTACCGTTCCATTGGTTCCTTTTGAAATATTTTGCGCATCGGTGTCGATATTGCCTGAAACTAAACCTACTGAATTACCTATTTGAACGGCAATTACGTCGGTTTTGGAATTTGATTGGTTTATTTTTGAAAGAACGGTATTTAAGGTGTCGGTGGGTGATATTTGAATATCCACTCCATTTATGTTAATAGTATTCTGAAGGCCGCAGGCGGTGGAATTAGCGACGGCTGTGGCGCTTATGGCTGCTGGCATCGCGCGGCTGGTTATTGATAAAACCATATTTGTCGCGGTTTTTACAGTTCCCGGAGTGTATAATATTTTCATAGAGCCGGGAAAAGCGGGCGATGAAACGGTAAGATTCTTTTTGATGTCGAGATTGCCGTCGAGTAATTTAAGAGTATTATATTCCGTATTATCTGAAATTACGGATACCTGATCAACAAGCTGGCTTATTTCATCCTGTAAGGTTATTCTATCGCCGTCGGTCAGCGTTCTGTTGTTAGCTCTTACCACGAGTTCTTCAAGACGGCCGAGTATTCTTCCAACCTGGTCGAGCGCGCCGTCGGCTATTTTAAAAAGCGAGGAACCGTCCTGAGTATTTTGAATGGCACTTGTTAGACCAACACCCTGCGCTTTCATTTTTTCAGCCATTGCCAATCCGGAAGCGTCATCGGCGCCGGTGTTGATTCTCAGGCCTGAAGAGAGCCTTTCAAGCGATTTATCCAGGCTAATGTTATTGCTGTATAATTGCCTTTGCGCGTTCATCGCGGGTATGTTGGTATTTACAAACATAATAGTTCTCCTTTGTTAAAACATAAAAAAGTTTCATTAACTAATATCGTAATTTTTTTACAAAAAATTAATATATTTTTAATTATTTTGTAAAAAAATACAGGCAAATTAAATTGAGTTAAAAACGTTCACTTAATTTACCTGTATTTTTAATATTTTTGATTGATTACTGATATCATTACTGATTTTTTATGTTTTTTTATTTTAATAATTGCAATACATTTTGCGGTCGCTGGTTCGCCTGCGCGAGCATCGCGGTCGCCGTTTGCGATAATATTTGATTTCTGGTGTAGTATGTCATTTCAAGAGCCATGTCTGCATCTCTGATTTTTGATTCTGCTGATTGCATGTTTTCGCGTTGTACGCGGATCGTTTTTTCTGTATAATCAAGTCTGTTTAATGTGGCGCCGATTGCAGCTCTTATGGTTGTTACGTCGGTGATGGCCTTTTGTATGACTTTAAGCGATAGGTTAGCGTCAGTTAAAGTTATTACATTAACCTGTTTGAGCGATGATAGTTTTGAAGACGCTCCTACGCCTATAATGTCAGGTGAAACCGATTGCAAGCTGTAAGCGATTGATTGATTATAGTTTGCGCCAAGCTGTAAACCTACTTTTTTCTGGTCGTTAGTTGAAATAGAAGCCTGATCGGTCGCTGAAGTTACGTAATAAATAGCCTGGTTTAAAGAAGTTCCGGCGCTTGTTCCAGTCAGTACGTATCCGCCATAGGCCTCGTTATACATGCTTGTTCCTATTTTAATACCGTACATTGGCGATCCGGCGTCTTCCATAATTAAAGTATTTCCCGTGGCCTGCATTTTAATGCCGCCAAGTATTCCTGCGACGTTAGTTCCTGATACGGCGAAGGTGTTCAGGCTGTTTTGGTATCCGAGCCATGACCAGATTCCAGTATCGCCGCCGAGGCTAATTGTTGCCGCCGTGCCGACTATAGTATAACCTACCGCGCTTCCATTACCGGCAGCGCTGTTAAAAGTTTGCGCCGAACTTATGCCTTTTGAAATGTTTTGAGAATCTGAATCTATTGTGCCCGATACCAAACCGACGAATCCGTTTGAAAGCTGGACTGCTATAACATTTGTTTTAGAGTTGGCTTGATTGATTTTGGAAAGAACGGTATTTAAAGTGTCGGCTGAGGATACCTGTACGTCGACGCCGTTAATATTAATGGTGTTTTGCAGTCCTACCAGACCGGTGCTTGCTACATGACTGGCGCTTGCCGCCGCCGGGGTTGCACGATTGGTAATTGATAATATCATATTTGTAGCGGTTTTAACAGTTCCCGGTGTTTGAAGTATTTTCATCGACCCCGGAAGTCCGGGGCTTACGGTTAAATTCTTTTTTATATCTAAATTGCCGTCGAGCAATTTTAATGTATTGTATTCTGTATTATTCGATATTACAGAAACCTGATCGATGAGCTGTGTTATTTCATCCTGCAGAGTTATTCTGTCGCCGTCGGTTAGCGTTCTGTTATTAGCTCTGACTACCAGTTCCTCTAATCTCGATAAAATTCTTCCTACCTGATCCAGTGCGCCGTCAGCGATTTTAAATAACGACGTACCGTCCTGAGTATTTTGTATAGCACTCGTCAACCCGACGCTCTGCGCCTTCATCTTTTCGGCCATCGCTAAACCTGAAGCATCGTCTGCGCCAGTGTTTATTCTAAGCCCTGACGAAAGTCGCTCTAAAGATTTATCGAGGCTTAAGTTGTTTGCATAAAGCTGCCGTTGTGCGTTAAACGCCGGTATATTAGTGTTAACAAACATATAATCGCCCCCTTTAATTCTTTTACATATTTTTTTTA
>CAYQWL010000285.1:0-3570 GCA_964421195.1 uncultured bacterium
ATAAACTCTGGAAAAAATTTAATAACCAGCCTAAAGCGAATATGCATAACGGCTCACAATCAGTATAAAACACTAACGAAAGGCATTCGCGGATGATCGAAACAGGAAAAGTTATAAGAATAGAAGACGACTGCATTTATGTAGAAATGCAACATAATGATTTTTGTTCAAAATGCTGGCGTTGTGGTGAAGAATTTGAAGACGAAGACGAGCTGATGGAATCAGACGAAATTAATTATGATGAATTAAAAATTCGACAGGTACTCATGATTCGAACAAATACAAACGTAGAATTATATGATCGCGTCGAAATAGAAGTGCCTGATAATATTTTTTATGTAAACCTGTTGTTGGAGTATATGATACCTATTGCTGATTTTGTTATTGGATTCGTTATCGCATATTATTTTTCTTCATTTATTGAATATTCGTCGCCGTTAGCGAACGGACTTGCGCTTGGAACGATTTTTTTTACCCTGTCATACTGGCTTGCACGTTTTTTTTCAAATGATATTTTAATATCATGGAATAAGTTCCCAAAAGTTATAAAAATTTTAAAATAACATTATTAACTCAAATTAATGGTGATAAAATATGAAAAAATCCGCTGGCTATATTTTTAATAAAAATAAAATTTTAATTATAATTATAATTGCTGTATTTACATTTGCACTCACATTGTTTTCCGGAATTTTACAATCATTTTGCTCAGCAAAGGACAGTTCGAGCGGGATTAAACCTTTTAAAATATTAAAAGTAGGCCGTATTCCTTATCTCGATCCTCGAAAAATGGTCAGAAATTATGAAAATATGATGGAATATCTAAAAAAAGAATTACAGCTCGAAGAAACGCGGCTCGTATTAACGCCTGACTATAATACACTCACTCAATTTTTAAAAGACGGCCGTATAGATATAGCATGGCATGGCGTATTCGCTTATCCGAAGGCGCGCGAAATAACCGGCGCAAGAGCAATTTTAACTCCGATATGGTCGGGGAAAAAAAATTATTGCGGTATAATTATCGCCAGAGCGGATTCTGGAATCAATCAAATCAGCGATTTAAAAGGTAAAAGTTTCGCTTTTACCGATAAAAAAAGTGCTTCCGGTTATTTTTTACCGACTATTTTTCTTTTAGAAAACGGTATCAATCCAGAAAAAGATTTTTGTAAAATAGATTATATAAAAAAACACGACAATATTCTTTATAATGTACTTTATAAGAAATTCGACGCCGGAGCGGTATATGATACTTCTTTCCAGATATTAAAAAACGATGAAGAGCGAGCGCAGCTTAAAATAGTTTCTAAAACTTCAGATATACTTAACGAACCGATAATGGTTAGAAAAGACCTACCCAACGAAATAGTAATTAAAATAAAAAAAGCTTTTTTAAAACTTCACTCAAATGATCCCGTTACCGCGCCTATTTTAAAAGAAATCGGAAATTTAGACGGATTTATAGAATCGAACGATGCCGATTATGACGGCGTGATAAGGATGGTAGAAAAATATAAATCGGTTTTCGAAGAAACAACCGGAGAAATTATATTAAAAACAAACGATAACGGCGTTGAAGCCGGCATCAAAAAATAAAGTTTTTTTATTGACTATACCTGTGTTATGTGATAAAATATTTTCATTTTTATATATCAAGTTAATAAACCTGTATTTTTACAAATGATGAACCTGCCGAATAATACAAATACAAATACAAATGCAAAATAATATTTTTTATAATAAAAATAAACGATAAACGAAAAATTAATGGAAACGAAAACGGAAAAACGATTCAGGAGGTATTCTATGCTCCACGGCCGCATCAGGACGCTCGTTATATCAATAGTCGTAGCCGGCGCCGCTTTTCTTTCTATCCTCTCGCTTTACAGCGCCCCGTCTTATTCTCAGCAAACGGCTATTAAAGTTTTAAAATTCGGCCGTATTCCATATCTCGATCCCCGTAAAATGGTTAACGACCATCAACTTATTTTAGATTATCTAAAAAAAGAGCTCGGAATCGAAGGCGCTCGCTTAGTTTTAACGCCAAATTACGATGAATTAAATAAATTCCTTAAAGACGGTCAGATCGATATTGCATGGCATGGAACGCTTAATTATCCGCAGGCGAGGATTTCCTGCGGCGCAAAAACTATATTAATGCCAAAAAGATTTAATAAAACATCTTATAGAGGCATGATCGTAGTGCGCGCCGATTCTAATATAAACACTATCGCCGATTTAAAAGGCAAGTCTTTCGCTTACGTCGATAAGAAAAGCGCTTCCGGTTATTTTTTCCCAAAAATACTCATGCTCGAAAATAATATCGATCCCGATAAAGACATATCCAGAATCGAATATATGAAAAAACACGACAACATACTTTATAATATACTTTATAAAAAATTTGACGCCGGAGCGGTTTATGACGACGCGCGCGAGCTTCTTAAAAACGATGAACAGCGCGCTCAAATTAAGGTACTTGCGACGACCGCCGACATATTAAACGAACCGATAATGATTAGAAACGGTATCGATTCCGAAACGGAAAAAAAGATCGTAAATGCGTTTTTAAAACTCAACAAAGATAATCCCGAAACCGCCCATGTAATAGCTAATCTGGGTAACGTCGAAAGCTTCGTGCCTGCAAGCGACAGTGATTACAATGAAATAGTCAAGCTCACTCAAAAATATCAAAAAATATTCGACGAACAACACCACAATTGCACCTGCGAAATAAAACTGACCAATACCTCCAGAGCAGGCGCTGAAATTAAAGGCACCGCTGAAATTAAAATTAAATAGTTTGCATTAACGCATTAGTTATCGTTATATTTATAATTATAAAATCATTAAAAAAAATCCATAAAAAAACGATTTATTTAGAAAGATGATTTAATGAAATGGCGCATGAAGAAATAAAATTCAGTTTAACATATAAATTTATATTATTCGTTACCGTGCTGGTTATCGTAGTCTTATCAGCCGTTACTTATGTCGTCATTTCTCACGAACAACAAATAATAACACAAAAAATGCGCAATTCCGGTCTTTTACTCGCGCGCACGCTCGCCAACGTTTCTAAAGGCCCTCTCATGCAAAACGATTATACCGGTCTTAAAGGATATATGGAAGACATTAAAAACGACAGCGAAGTCGCATACAGTTATATTTTTGAAGAGCTCAATAAAACCTGTGTCGTTCATGTTAATAAAGTTGATTCGATTAATTACGAAGGCGCGCCTTTTTCATCGTTTACCGATGAAGTTTCGCTCAGCGCATTAAAAGCGCCTGGCGAATATATTCAAATATGGCGCGAAAAAAAGACCGGCATTAAATTCATAGATATATCCTGTCCGATAATCGAAGGGCAAACTAATTATGGCAAAGTTAGAATTGGATATTCGCTTAAAAAATTAGAAGAAGAACTTGCAAAATCTGCTAATGATTACAATAATTCATATACAGGAAAATTTGTAGGAACATTAAGATGGCCATTATCAAAATCATCACCAGGTTATAAAAATATTACTTCATATTATATAAATCATTTTAATAGCGGTATTACAATTA
>CAYQWL010000286.1:0-1613 GCA_964421195.1 uncultured bacterium
CTTGGATCGCCGGTCTGCCGATAAAATCAAAACTGCTTTTTATCGTTATGCTCACCAATACCGCCGGTCTGATTCTTGCCGGTATATTTATAATATTTTACGATGGAATACGCGGTAAAAATGAGATGCTTCAGGATGTTACGTCGATAGCGCTTCTGATAGCCGATCGAAGTACCGCGGCTTTGATTTTTGACGATTCCGGACTTGCGCATGAAAATCTTTCGGCGCTCCGCGTAAAACCGTCAATAATAAATGCTGGAATATATGACGAAACGGGAAAACTTTTCGCTTCTTATAATGTAAATCACATAGAAATGAATGACGGCACGAAGGAAAGTATAGTTTTTGAAAGTAAGCCGGAGCCGGTCGATAGCCTTCAAACAGGGCTTTTATTATCTTGGCCCTTCGAACGAATGCATAAATTCGATCACGAAAGTCTGATTCTTATAGAGCCTGTTGTTATAAACGGTAAAGCCGCCGGAGCGGTTTATATAAAAGCAAGCCTTGCTGAATTATTCATACGCAGACGGGATACGATTATTTTTATAGCTGTGATAATTTTTCTTTCTTTCGTAACGGCTTTTTTTATATCTTTATGGCTTCAGCGGCTTATTTCGAGGCCGCTCGAACATATTACCAATCTTTCTAAAAATATCGCCATCGAGAAAGATTATTCGGTCAGGGCGGTGAAAACCTGTGACGATGAAACCGGCCTTCTTGTAACTGCTTTTAATGAAATGCTCGAAACTATAGAAGCTCAAAATAAAAATAATGAGCAATACCGGTTCCGTCAACAGGAACTTATTGCCGTACAGCAAAGGGATATTATAGAACGCAAACGCGTAGAAACGCAACTCAGGGAATCTGAAGAAAAATTTCAGAAAGCTTTTATGTCGGGGCCTGACGCTATGGCGATAATATCTCTTTCAGAGCGATTATATATCGATGTGAATGATAACTTTTTAAAATTATCCGGTTTTGGCCGCGATGAATTGATAGGAAATTCTTTTGAAAAATTTAATATATTTAAATCGTTAAAAGAATTGAACGCTTTCGATGAAATTATTAAAAACGAAGGCGGCGCAAGGGAATACGAATTTGAATGTTTTTTAAAAAATGGTGAAATCGGTTATATTCTATTATCGGCTGAATCGATTAAAATAGGCGCGCAAATTTGTCTATTGCATCAATATAAAGATATTAGCGAATGGAAAAAAGCCCGAAAATCTTTGAAAGAAAGCGAAGATAAATATCGTGCTATTTTTGAAAAAGTGAGTGTCGGAATATTTCAGACCGCCTCAGATGGACAACTTTTGATCGCCAATCCTGCTTTTGCTCGAATGCTCGGTTATAATTCGCCCGGCCAGCTTCTTGATTCGGTTAAAAATACCGCATCGGGAATATATCTTAACGCTGATGAAAGAAACAAATTGATAAAGCTTATTTCAAGTCATGGTCAGATAGCGGGTTATGAAACTAACGTATTGAAAAAAAATAAAGAAATAATTAATGTTTCGATAAATAAGCATGTTGTAAAAAACGAAGCCGGCGAGATTTTATATTATGAAGGAACGATGGAAGACATTACCATGAAAAAGCGTTTCGAAGAATTA
>CAYQWL010000286.1:1623-3527 GCA_964421195.1 uncultured bacterium
GCTATGAATACGGCCCGGATTGGTTACTGGGAGTATGATGTCGCTTTAAAAAAATTTAGCGTAAATGATGAATTTTTTTCTATATTTCATACGGATGCGCAAAAAATGGGAGGATATGAATTGACTATCGAACGTTACTCTGAAAGTTTTTGCGGCCCCGGTCAATGCGAAGCGGTAGAAACGGAAATAAAAAAAGCCGTTGAAACCTCTGAAATTTTTTACAGCGGTAAATTAGAACAGCGAATAACCTATCATGATAGCGGCGAAACGGGATATGTGAGTTATTTAGTTTCGGTAGTCAAAAATGCCGAGGGCCGCACTGTTAAAGTATATTGCGCCGCGCGGGATATAACTGAAACGCGCATGCGGATCGCCGAACTTGAAGCGGCGCGTGAAATCGCGGAAAAAGCGACGCGCTCGAAAAGTGAGTTTCTGGCTAAAATGAGTCATGAAATTCGTACGCCTCTCGGTGCGGTTATAGGTTTAAACAATCTTCTCGATAAAACTTTTCTTGATAAAAAACAAAAAGATTATGTCGCTAAAATAAAAAATTCTGCGACTTATCTTTTACAGGTTATTAACGATATACTTGATTTCACAAAAATTGAATCCGGCAAAATGAAACTTGAAAATATAGAATTTTCTTTTGAAAATATTCTGGAAGATATCGGTGATTTTGCCGGCATCAAATCTATGGACAAAAACATTGAAATTATTATAGATAAAGATTCATCTATTCCTGAAATTCTTATAGGAGATCCGTTCCGGTTGAAACAGGTATTGCTTAATTTAATGAATAACGCCATTAAATTTACTGAAAAAGGCACCATTATACTTAAAGTAAGCACTTATCGATTGTCGAATAATAAAGTAGAACTTGATTTTAGCGTTTCCGACACGGGCGCCGGAATTACGGAATTACAGCTTGAAAATTTATTTCAAGCATATTCCCAGGCGGATCCGGCCACTTCGAGAAAGTACGGCGGAACCGGGCTTGGACTCAATATTTGTTATAAATTTATCGACATGATGGGAGGGCGTTTAAGCGCTAAAAGCGAATTCGGCCGCGGCAGCATTTTTTACTTTACGATTTCTTTCGATTTACCGGAAATAAAAAATAGCCAGCCGGTACGATACGTTCCTGAAGATATTAAAGGTATTAATATTCTCGTTGCTGACGATAGTGAATTATTTCGTAAAGTGGTAAATAAATATATAAGCCGGATTGGATTAAGCTGCTGTCAAGCTTCTTCGGGAAGCGAAGCGCTGAATGCTTTAAAAGGACGGCCGTTTGACGTAATGTTTATAGATTGTGGTCTTTCAGACATGAACGTTTTCGATACGGTTAAGAAAATACAAAATGATCCGGCCATAGTTAAAATGCCAAAAATAGTATTTGTAACTACGCTTTCCAATGAAACTGTTTTAAATGAAATAGAGGCGGCTGGAATAAAAACGGTTTTATTCAAGCCGCTTAATGAATCGGTTATTTTTAATACTATTGTAAATCTTTTCAAAAGTGAAAGCCGTGATATGGTAAGAAAAAAAGCCGGCGCCGGTTGTCTGCCGTCTGAGCTTGATTTAATAAGAGGCGCGAAAATACTTGTTGCCGAAGATAATGAAATAAATAGGCAAATAATATTTGAAATACTTAAAAATCAGGGGTTTAAAATTTTTATGGCCTGTGATGGAAGAGAATGTATAGAAATGTATAAAAAAGAAAAAGATATCGCGTTGATATTAATGGACGTGCAGATGCCCGAAATGGATGGAATAGAAGCCGCTTTGCACATACGTCGTGATTTAAAAGACGTTGATATTAAAATAGTCGCTCTTACCGCCGATGTGATAGATGAAACTCGCGAACGGATCAACCGCGCCGGTATGAACGATTTCGTTTCGAA
>CAYQWL010000287.1:0-1613 GCA_964421195.1 uncultured bacterium
GTAAAAAAAACGGTAAAAAAAACTATATTAAAAATTAAAACTATGATATTATAAATTATAATAATAACATAGTCAATATTTTATTAAGGATTTTTTTATGAAATTGATATTTTATACTTTTTATAAAACATTGTTATCTCGAATTAAAATATGCTTTATATTATTACAGTTTTTTATATCGGTAATTATTGGTTTGCTTATAATAATTTTACCGATTTTAGCGCATTCTAAAGAACGAATCGCGATTGCTGACACTGGTAGTTATGGTTTTTATTTCGATGAATTGAAAGATACTTATAAAAAGGTGAAAGGCGCTCTGATTGAATTTAGCAAATGTGATATTGACAGATGTTTTGAAGAAGCTAAAAAATATAGTTCTGAAGGAAATTTTAATGGAGCGGTGGAAATTTATTTAAAAATTATAGCCGCGATGCCGCAAAATGTCGATGCATTATTTGCGCTGGCGCAGAATTATTTATGGATGAACGATTTTAAAAAAGCGGAATATTTTTTTAAAAAAACTATTGAATTGGCTCCTGATTATATTGACGCCCGGCTCGCATTCGCAAAAACTCTTTATTTTAATGATAAAAAAACAGGCGCGGCGAAAGAATATGAAAAAATTTTTACCGGTTATAACGAAAATAATGCCGTAAAACTCCATTATGCGCAATACATGGCCTGGACCGGCCGATATAAAAAAGCCGAAAAAATATATAATGGCCTTATTGAAACCGGTCAGGATACTTTAGAGGCGGCTCTTGGATTGGCACGCATTATGGGATGGAAGAAAAAATATTCGGACGCTGAAAAAATATTAAAAAATCTTATTGAAAATTATAAAGACGATAGTATTGAAATAAAACTCGAGCTGGCGAAAATATATACTTTTTCAGGCCGGTTGAGAAACGCTTTTAAATTATATTCGGCCATGGAAAAAGACAAAGCGGTGGAACGGCCGGTTAAAGAAGGAATGAAAAAGCTTTCAGAAGCTTTTATGGCGCAAGCGGTAAAATTTTATAATCAAAAAAATTATAAAGCGGCTGCGGAATATTTAAATTATGCTATAGCTAAATTTCCGGCGAATAAAAAAGCTTATAAGCACAGCGGGTTAGTTTATATGGCGGCCGGTGATTATCGCCGGGCCGCCGGGCGTTTTGAAAAATATCTTAAATACGAAAAAAAAGATTATGAAGTAATGCTTTTAACTTCTGAATGCTTGAAAAATTTAAAGGATGAATCAGGAGCGAAAAAATATATCGATAAGGCCGTTAAGGCTATGAAACGTTTTAAATTTGATGAAAAAACTATTAGTAAAATAATCGCTGAGTTTTTATCGGCGAAATCCGGTGATGTAAAGACGGCGGAATCGCCTGTACCGGACGTTAAAACTGAAGATGGTAAAACGCCTGCCGATGGCCAATACGATTCTTTGATTGAGTCGGCGCGAAAAATATCGGCCGCTGGCGATTATGAAAAAGCTGTTTCATGCCTTCTTTACGCTCAAAAATTAAAACCCGGCGGTTATGAAGCGAAATTTTATATGGCCTTAAACCTTTCATGGATGAAAAAATACGCTGAAGCTATAAAAGAATATGAAAAAATTCTTCTCG
>CAYQWL010000287.1:1623-3270 GCA_964421195.1 uncultured bacterium
TTATTTCTGGTCGGGCGATTACTATAAAAGCTTATTTTATTATCGTAAAGCTTACGAACTGCCCGTGAAAAGCGTTGAAACTATATCCGGATATGCTAACGTTTTGCATTTATTTTCGATGAACGAAGCGGCTATGAAAAAAATAAACGAGGCGTTAGCGCGGGATGCTTCTAACGCACGCGCTTTATCTTTAAAAAAAGTTATAGCAGATGAAAGTATGAATGAATTTAACATTTTCAGGCAAAATTCGAAAGATTCTGATTTTATCAACTTAAATTCATCAGGCGCCGCCGCCGCTTTAAATATAGATCTTGATACCCGTTTTTATGCATCATATCGAAATTCCGATATTTTTATCGATAATTCCATACTTAAATATAAAGTTGAAACCGTTGATTTAAAATTTAAAACTCAATGTTCTCCATTAATTGGTATTTTTGGAGGGGTTAATTTTTATGGTTTTTATGCTCCGGGCAAAAATTACGATAATAATATAGGTTACTTATATGGCGCCCGCTATAATGAAGCCGGGCGATTAAATATTGCTTTGTATTTTGATAAAAATATAATTTTTGAAAATCCCGCGGCTTTTAGAAATAAAACATCCGTATGCGGTCCTTCGATCGAGTTAAAATATTTAATTAAAGATAATTTTGAAATGATATCCGACGCGGGTTATCATCTGTTTTCGGATGGCAATATTAAAAATAACGCTTCAATTCAACTAAATAAAAAATATTTTTTTAGAAATTTTAAATTTTTAGCGGGGCCGGTTTATAAATATACTGCATTCAAAGAAAAAAAATATAGCGGATATTATTCGCCGGAACGTTATGATGGTGCGGCGCTTCACTATTCTTTGAATTACGCGGCGCCGGCTAAAAACATATTCGTTAATTTTAACCATGAATCTGGCCGGTCAAAAGAAAAAAAAATGCACTGGAAAGATTATCAAAAATATAATTTAGATATTTTATATAAAATAAGCGGCAACTCCAATTTTAAGGTTTCTTATTTTAAAACCGATTCGGGAATGGATTTGGTTTCGGCGGAAAACGATAATACCGGTTACTGGTATGAAAAGATTAATTTAAACTTTAATTATCGCTGGTAAGAAAGCCGTCGTTTACGAACCGCCGGAGTGTATCGAGGTATTCTTTTTTACGAAGCGCCATTATATTGTTATGCGCCGCTTCTTCGACTAAATATAATGATTTTTGAGAAGCGGTATTGAGAGCATATAAATCGCGGGCGTTTTTAACGTTTATTACCCGGTCGTTCCCGCCGTGAATGATAAGCCATGGCGATTTTATTCCGGAAGCTTTTTGTGAACTGGGAAGATATTGTCCGGTAAAAGGATAAAAAATAAAAAGTACCGGATGATATTTGACCTGCTGCGGGATTGAAAAGAATGTGGATTCCGTTATGAGCCTGAAACATGGATATCTGGAAGCCATGTGAATTGCGGCTGCGCCGCCGAGAGAACGGCCGTATATTATAAATTTATGATTTTTAAATTCCGGTTTTGAAGCTATATATTCATAAACGGCGTCACAGTCATTATAAAACGTTGCCGTTGATGGAACGCCTTCGCTTCTGGCATAGCCGCGATAATCATAAATAAATAATTCTGATTTTAACTCGCCC
>CAYQWL010000287.1:3280-3523 GCA_964421195.1 uncultured bacterium
CGGCAACGCCGTAGAAATATTTTCAGCGTTTCCGTGGTTATAAATTAAAACGGTTTCATTGGTGTTTTCGTTTTTTATATGCCAGCAGCATAGCTTTTTAGAGTCTTTGGTCAGTATAGTAAATTCTTCGTATTTTAAAAGCAGTTTATCAGGCGTTATTTTTATATCAGCCGCTCTGAAACGCGGGAATATTATTAAATTCACGTTTGCGAGAAGACCGGCTAAAAGCAGAAAATATACTAT
>CAYQWL010000288.1:0-3521 GCA_964421195.1 uncultured bacterium
AAGCAGAAAATATACTATCGTTAAAGTAAAAATAAATTTCATAATTCTTTTTTTCATATTTTTAAATGCCTGAATTATCAGGATTATTTTTTTATTTAAATTGCTTAATCGTTAAATAGTTAAATCGCTTAACTGTTTATTTAATGTTAATTTGATAAATTTTTAAATAATATTATTATAGATCGCTATAGATCGCTTTTTAAACCGGCCGGTTTAAAAATTTAATTTCAGGCGGCGGATATTCAATCTGCGATTATTTCCTTTACGAAATCCTGTATATCGACCGGAAGAATCGAAGGCACCGGTTTTGTTTTATAATAATAACTTTTATAATTATAAAGATATTTTTCAATGTCTTTATCGTAATTAAAGTCTTTAGGATTGAAATTAAGGGCGCTTGAAAGCATAAGCAATGTGTTGCCGGGATAAAGATCGTACATTTTTTTAAAAACAAGCGGCGATATCGATTCGTCTTTAAGATAATCAAATAATATTGTCTTATCTATTTCATTCTGTTCGTTTATAGCTGCGGTATTATCGTTTTGTATAAAATCGACGGCCGCAGTATAATCACCTGAAAATAGTTTTTGAAATTTTTCAAAATCCGGATAAAAATTAATGCCTTCTATATCGTCGTATATCATGGCTACGGTTTCGTAATCACGGTATTTATTAAATATTTCATCGAATCCGTGCGGCACTTCAATATTTTCTTCGGTAATTTCAGCGTCGCCGCTTTCGGTTGAAGTTCTTAATGAAGAACGCATTTCTTTAATGACCGGATATGCTTTTATATAAAATTCTTCATAATTTTTTTTCAGGTTATAACCTTCGCATATAAAAATATCATTTCCAAAATGTTTTTTGAATATTTCACATTCTTTTTTTTGAAGTATAAATCCTGTTGCTACGCCTTCTTCGTTATCCTGAAAATAAAGCGCGGGTTGCTGTGACATTATTTCGACGATATAATCTATGGTATCGTTTATAGATTCGAAACCGAGTTGTAAAATAGCGCCGGAAAAGATATGATAATTTTTATAAGGAACGATTCTCGCATTAATGAATGAATTTTTATCGATGGCCTTGAGTTCTTCTATAGATACGGTTGGTTTTATTATGTAGTTTTTGAGGTTAAAAAGATTGATTACATGGAATCCGTCTTCAAGAACATTTTTAACTTTGAAGGTACTTTCGAAAACGTCTCGCCAGCGGTCGAGCGCATTTTTGTCTTCGTCAGAGAGTATCGTGCGGTTTTCTTCGATGAAATAATCGAGTATGCTTCGTCCGTCAGAGTGTTTTAATTCTAAAGCAAACCAGTCTAAAAAATTAAAATATTCTTCCGCGGATAATTGATCGACTTTAATGGTTTCGATATGGCCGGTTTCATAATTTTTCATATCCGCGAATACTGTGTTTAAAACCTTATCATGTACTTCCTTAAATCTTTCTGAATATGCGAATTCGATAAGTTGTGATTTGAGTTCCGATGCTCTTATTAATTCAAAATTCATATTTTAATTCATAACCTCTTTCATTTATATAGCGCAAATTTTGCATTATGTTCACTTCGATAATTGTATTATTATAATTATAATAATAATATTTGTCAATTATTATTATACATTCTATAAAAATTCTTGACTTTTTAAAAGCATTAAATTATAATTTCTTTTGTATTATGGATAAAAATAACGTTGATATAAATACGCTTTTAAAAAATTTATACGATGATAACGATGAAATACGTGAAGACGCGGCTTCTGCGTTGGTCGGAATCACCGATAAACGTATCGTGCCTTTTTTATTAAAATCATATGAATCCGATGAAAACCCCGGCGTTAAATATTTCGTTAAAAAAGCGCTTTCTATTATTCAAAAGGAACACGGCGATATAAAAAAAATTTTAGCTGAATTAAGTGCGGCTAAAAAACCTTCCTCGATTAATGAAGCTGACGATGGCAATTCCAGCGTGGCTGAAAAGAATAGCTTGTCCGGCGTCAGGCAAACGTTGTTTGAAGATATGCCTGCCGATACGCGTGAAGCCGTCGATACTATTTTGAGGCGTATTCGGGAGAAAGACGTTTCTTTAATCGAAGAAGCGTTTGAACAATTATCTGAAGAAGAAGATCCTTATATAAAAGCCACTTATATAAGCGCGGTTGGACGTCTTGGTGATAAGCCTCATGCCGCGGCTATTACGCGTTTTTTAAGCGATGTTGATTTTAGAGTTATCGCAAATACCGTCGAAGCGCTTGAACGGCTTGGAGATTCAAAGTGCGTCGAAGAGTTGATCAAGCTGATCTCTCATCGTGACAGCCGTATCCGGGCGAATGTAATAAAGGCCCTCTGGACAATCACGGATTCTAATATGAGCATTAACCGCCATGTCGTCGGTAAGCTTAGAAATATGTGTGAATCCGATAGCGAAGAGATGCGTGAATCGGCGTTATATGTTTTGAGTGAAATAGCCGATGAAGAAGCTATAGATATTCTCGATAAAATCGTTTCTGACGGCCATGATGAAATTAAAGAAAAAGCTTCGGCAATGCTCGAAAAAGCTAAAATAACTTATTCCGAAAGAAAAAAAACGTCCGGCGACGAAGTTTATATAAATGGAGTTATCGAAAAACTTTCGCGCGGCGCGGCGGATCAAAGTAAAGGTATAGATCCGGCAACGCGTTCACGAATAGACGAAATACAGTCTTTTATCGATTCAAACGACCGGGAAAAGCTTCCTTTAATTTTAAAAAGTTTGAAATCTGAAACAAATGCTTTTGTGCGTGCTACTCTTGTAAGCGCAGTCGGAAAACTTGGCGGCCGGAGTGAATTCGATGCTTTACTTCCTTTCGTCAACGATTCAGATGCGCGAGTTATTGCTAACGTGGTTCAAGCACTGGAAAATCTTGGTAATCCTGAGTGTGTCGAGCATATTGTAAAGCTTGTCGCGCATCATGATAATCGCGTGCGTGCTAATACCGTTAAGGCTATCTGGAAATATGCCCATACCAATGTTACGGCTAATCGTATCGTGCTTGAGCGCCTTAAAGAAATGATGTTTTCGACTAAAACTCAAATGCGTGAATCGGCAATATATGTTTTAAGCGAAATAGGAGACGAAGATGCGATAGATTTATTGAGCATCGCCGCAAATGATAAAGACCCGGAAATAAAAGAACGTGCCGGACAGGCTCTTAATAATGCTCTGAAGTTAAAAAAAGAACGTGAAGTTAGAGCGTCGCAATTGCCGGTTACTGACGATGAAATTAATAAAATTCCTTCTATAATCAATGAAAATATCGAAACTGACGATGTTCCCGTTGAAGAAACAAAATCCGTTCAGGCTGCCGATTCTTTAGTTGAATCTGGTAATGCCGATAATTCAACGGCGGCTGCGGCGCAGATTACTGAAAAATCAAACGTTACTGGAATGTCTTTAAAAAACGAAGCAGCCGGGGAAAATGAAAAACCAATGCAGTCTTCAACTGATGAAAATTTAAAACCGGCTGCCGGGTTTATGC
>CAYQWL010000289.1:0-3498 GCA_964421195.1 uncultured bacterium
AATGGAGGGAGAAAGGGTTAGCAACCCTTTCTCCCTCCATACGCCTCCCTCTATCTGCAATTAACCTGATGCTTTAATATGGTTTTAAAAAAAATAACGTGATAAATCAACTTTTTTATATTTATTCATCAGTCTTAAAAATAAAATAAACTTGATATGTCAAAAAGTATTGACAAATCAAAAAATACTCATGACAGCGAGTAAAATTAAAATTGACAAACGGTAACTAAAGCTATATAATAACCGTTAATTAATAAAGAAATACTAAAAGGAAATTCTGGAAGGTGATATCGTGAATTTGGAAAAAACATTAAGCGTTAAAATGCCTCGATATTTGAAAGAAGAAATTATAAAAAATAAAACGGGTTACCGTGGTTGCGCGAGCGTTAGAACCCGTGAATTGCTCGGTAAGCTTAAACTTAATACGGTTTGTGAAAGCGCATTGTGCCCTAATAGAGGGCGGTGCTTTAAAGACGAGGTTGCGACGTTTATGATACTTGGCGATCGCTGTACGCGTGCGTGTACTTTTTGCGCCGTTGATAAAAAGACGCCGGAAGCCGTTAATATAAAAGAAATAGATAATGTGGCTGAAGCGGTGCGCCAGCTCGCTCTTAAATATGTAGTTCTTACTTCACCCACGCGTGACGATCTGGATGACGGCGGCGCCGGTCATTTTCGCGCCGTGATCGAGAAAATCGGCGAAATATGTCCGGACGTTAAAGTGGAAGCATTAATTCCTGATTTTAAAGGTTCGTTTGGTTCGCTTAAAAAAGTTTTTACGCCAGGGCTCAGAGTGCTTGCCCACAATCTTGAAACTGTAGAAAAGCTTTATGGCGCGGTAAGGCGTGGAGCGGATTACCGGCGCTCTCTTGAATTAATAGCAAGAGTAAAAGAGATATCTTCGAAGGTGTATTCAAAATCGGGAATAATGGCCGGACTTGGTGAAAGTTTTGAAGAAACGACCGCATTGATGAAAGACTTACGTTCGGCGGGCTGTGATATTTTTACGATCGGACAATATATAGCGCCATCGATAAAAAGTTATCCGATAAAAGAATATGTAGAACCTGAAATTTTTATCAGGTATAAAGAAAAAGCTTTAGAGCTTGGTTTTAAAGCCGTAGCTTCCGCGCCGTTAGTAAGAAGTTCGTTTTTAGCCGAAACTACTTTTAACGAAGCGCTTCCACTTTAAAAATAAAATTTATTATTCAGAAAGGTAACGGTGCATACAGGCATATAAAATTAATAATATTCGATAAAATGTTATTTTTTTTAGTACGATCCTTGACAGCTATTATTTTATGGAGTATAATTATTTTATAAATAAAAAATATCGATAAAAATAATATAAGTGTAATTTTTTAAAAATATAATTTTTAAAATAATGAATGATAGTAAAATGGAGGTATGAATATGAAAAATCTCGTTTTTATGGTAATTGCGGTTTTAAGTATATTACTGAGCGCGTCTTTTGCATCTGCTTTTGGCGATGCCGCAAATTCTCCGAATATGAATTCAAGCGTTTATAATACATTTCAGAGTGAACGTGAAGGGCTTAGAAACAGCGCTTATCAGGTGGCGCAGGATGCCCGTAATGCCCGTGCATCAATAAGCTCTACGGTTTCGAGCGTAAAACACGACGTATCTAACGCAGCCTCCGTAGTTTCTAATTTTAAAGAAAAAGCTTCGAGTCCTGAATTTCGTGAAGAACTTCGTTCGCGCGTTGAAAATGAAATTAAAGAAACTAAACGCGATCTTGAAAACGCAGGTAGCGAAGCGGGAAACGCGTTTTCACAGGGCGTCAAAAACTTTAAAAATAATGTTAAAAGCACGGTGCGTCAGAGCGTTACTAATATCAACCGCAAATTGAATCCCGTTCGTTATAGCATAAAAGACGCTGTACAGAAGGTTGGAAGCGCGGCGGGACATGCTGTCGATAACATTATGGACAGGTAATATTTTGCATGAGATAACGGCCTTTTATGTAGTGAAAATGAGACCGGTAAATAATAATAGATAATAATCACGGGGGAAAGGTTCGGCGAATGCTTACTTTTCCCCCATGATTTATTTATCGAAAATAAAATATAATATAACGATAATGAAAATTTTTGGATTAAAAAAACGATATAAATTATTTTTGCGCTATAAGGCTATAGCTAATGTCCTTATTAAACACGGTCTTGGTTTTGTTATCGAAAAAATTGGAATATTTAGAGTTTTAAATATTAAGAGCCGGTTTCTGAAAATATTATCCGTCGGTGAAAACCCCAGAAAGCTTGGAACTTTGCCTCAAAGAATAAAATCGGCTTTAGAAGAACTCGGCCCTACTTTTATTAAGTTCGGCCAGCTTTTATCGCTCAGGCCGGATATGCTTCCGGATGCGCTTATAGTTGAATTATCAAAATTACAGGATGAGGTGGAGCCGTTCAAATTTGAAAAAGTTGTTGAAATCATTGAAGAAGATTATCAACGGCCGGTATGTGAAATTTTTTCTGAAATCACTCCCGAACCTATAGGCTCCGCTTCTATCGCCCAGGTGCATAAAGCTATTTTACAAAATGGCGATAAAGTCATAATAAAAGTTAGAAGACCGGACATTGAAAAAACTATAGAATCCGATATCGAAATTTTATTTAATTTCGCGCGAATGCTTTCGGGCCGTTTTCCCGAAATAAAGTTATATGAACCGGTCCGTATGGTAGGCGAATTTGCTAGGCATATAAGACGTGAAATTGATTTCAGCATTGAAGCCCAGAATTGTGAACGTTTCGCGAAAAATTTCGAAAATGAATCATCGATTCATATTCCCCTGGTGTACCAGCAGTTTACCACGCAGCGTCTTTTAGTGCTTGAATATATGTCAGGCATAAAAGCTGATAAAGTCGATGAACTGAAGGCGCTCGGTTTTGATTTGAAAACTATAGCGCATAATGGCGCAAGCGCTTTTTTTAAAATGGTTTTAATCGACGGGCTTTTTCATGGCGATCCTCATCCCGGTAATGTTTTTATACGTTACGACGGCACTATCGCTTTTATCGATTTCGGGATAACCGGTAAATTAAGTTCAGAACATCAAATGCGGGTCGTTAATATGTTTCTTGGTCTTATGACTCGCGACAGCGATAAAATACTTAAAAATCTTTTAGTTATGGGAGTAATGCCTGATAATATCGATATAAATCTTTTAAAGTATGAAATTGACGAATTTATCGATGATTATTATGGAAAACCTTTGAAAAATATCGAACTCGGCCGGGTGATGCTTCAAACCATAAAAATAGCCGTTCGCCATAAAATAAGGGTTCCGGCGGAATATTCTCTTTTGAGCAAGGCTACGATGGAGATAGAAGCTATAGGACGTAATCTCGATCCTGAATTCGCGGCCAATAAAATAGCCGGCCCTTTTATTACAGAAATAACGAAAAAACTTTTATGGCCGCAAAATTTTTCGAAATTTATGATTAACTTTGCAGAAGATATAAAAGAATTTGTTAC
>CAYQWL010000290.1:0-3490 GCA_964421195.1 uncultured bacterium
CTGTAAATTATTTCGGGGTTTTCAACGCCGTGGAGAAGCATGTTCATACTGCCGATACGCAGCATCGTATTGTCGAAATCGAAGCCGTGAAACATATTGCGGTTGAAATGTTCGCGCGCCGCCGCATCGAGCATAAGGTTGGGATGATTGCGGCGAAGATATTCGCCGGCTTCGACGAGAAAGCCGGCCGTGCCGCAGGCCGGATCGCAAATTATATCTTTCGGCCCGGGCGCGGTGAGTTCGACCATCAGGCGGATGATATGGCGCGGCGTTCTGAACTGGCCGTTCTGGCCGGCGCTGGCAATTTTACCGAGCATATATTCGTAAAGATCGCCCTTGGTGTCGCGCTCATCCATCGGCACATGGTCTATCATATCGACTACTTTAGAAAGCAGCGCCGGCGTGGGTATAGTGAACCGCGCGTCTTTCATGTGATGGGCATAGGTGGATTCGTCGCCGCCGAGCGCGCGCAGGAAAGGAAAGATATGTTCGTCAATAATTTTAAACATCTCGGCCGGCGCGAAATTTTTAAATCGCGACCAGCGCATATCTTCATAAGTCCGCCCCTTCGAGTCCGAGCCTTCAGGAAAAATTCGTCGCGCCATAGGTCTTTTCAGCCGGTTCGCTTTATTTTCTTCGAGAGTGTGCAATTCATCTAACCGGCGGAGAAAAAGCATATATGTAATCTGCTCGATAACCTCCATGGGATTTGATATGCCGCCGGACCAGAAAGCGTTCCAGAGCTGGTCTATTTGACTTTTGATAGCGCCTGTGATCATAAACACTGTCCTTTAAAATATTATTTATAACGCTTATCTTTAAAAACTATCACGATAAATTTGGTATAGAAATATTTTACGCCGATAATTGCGCCTTAAAATCATCATAACTTTTTAAGTTTAGCAAATGGCGCAATAACATATCGAGCTTTTCTTCAGGCATAGTCTTTAAAATTTTTACTTCTTCATCGCAAATAATGCCAAATTTAGCGGTGACAAGCGTTTTAATACTTTCGAGCTTGCCTTCCACTTTGCATTCTTCTTTAAATCTTTGAATACTCGCAGTCAACATCGGTATTACCTCCCCGGGGTCGGCTAATTTAACCGCATCGCAATTATATCGAAAAAAATCTTAAAAATCAAGTTTATTAAACAGATCAAAAAATAGTTATTTAAGTTCTATCAGCCATCCTAATCCGTCAAATTCGGGAAAAAACCTTTCGATGGCTTTATATTCCGGGTCTTCTTTTAATTTTTTCCAGGCGGCGACGGCTTCCTGATGGCTTTGGTTGAGGGCTTTTACCGCCTCGCCTCTTATGATAAGCTCGCTCGGCAACATTCTTATAAAGTTTATCTGGCCGATGTAAATGTCTTTTAAAAATATCAATACGAGATATCTGTAATATTCCTCGAATTCATTATATCTTTCATATATCGATAATTCGAAGTTATAATCGCCGATGACCATCGCATGTTTATATTTTGGCTCTCCCTTGAGTTTGGATACTTTTTCGAAGCTGAGAGGCGAAACGATATGTCCATCTTTTCCCTGTTCTGAAAGAGTGTCGTAGAATTTTTTGTATTCGCCGTTGCGGTCTTTGACCATCGCTATTTTATTCCTGGCGGCATCGTCGTCGCCGAATGTATGTTCATATAGTATCTGGGCCCTCAGTAATACTTCATCGCTGGCGCCGGCGCTTCGTTTTTGGTTAAAGACGGCTTTGTCGAGATATTTTTTAGATAATTTTTTATCGCCGTCGATAGCATACGCTATTGAAAGCATCGATTCGACGATATAGTTGTTTTCGTTAATTTCATTCAGCGTTCTTATAATTTTAACGGCATCGCGCACCGTGAAAAAATTCGCCATTCCCGATATGTTTTTGCGGCATAAATTTAAAAGTTTATCGAATAACTTTTTTCTGTCGTTAACGTTAACTGATGAATTTTCTATTTTAATTTCGATTTTTTCAAGTTTAGCTCCGCAGTAAGGGCAAAATTTCATTTCATCGTAATTTTTAATATCTTTTTTACACTCCGCGCATTGCGCCTGACCGCTTGTTAAAAGAACCGTTTCAGCCTTTCGTGGGTTTATCATTTTTTCAATATATTCGGCGGGAACGGCAAAGTTTAAATTCTGCCCTTTTTTAAATGAAAAAGTCGTTATTCCGAGTAATCCGGCGTTTTGATCGAGAAGCGGCCCGCCGCTGTTGCCCGGAGAAATAGGCGCGGTTATTTGAATAGCTCTGTCAAAACTGGCTTCTTTGCCTCTAAAAGAACTGACTATGCCGTCGGAAACCGAAAATGAAAGTCCGAGAGGATTTCCTATTACGATAATTTTTTCGCCTGCTTCTACGCCGCCTGATTTTTCAATAGGCGTAAGCTCTGAGCCTTGAATTTTTAAAATTGCGACATCCCTCTCTTTATCGAATTTATATATATCGCTGACGCTGTATTTTTTGCCGTTTTTTGCTGTTACCGTTATTTTAACGGCGTTTTCGACGACATGATAATTAGTTACGACATATTGCGGCGAGACATAGCAAAATCCGCTGCCTGAAACGTTCTGGCCTTTTTCATCGGTTACTTTTATCGATACGACCGAGGATTCCATTGTTTTGACGATATCTTTAATTTCCGCCGCCGCGGCCGTTGAAGCGAATAAAAGAAGAAAAAATATAACCAATAAAAAAGATTTAGTCGATTTCATTATTAACATATTACCACCTTCTAAATTAAATTTGCGGGTTCAAACCTGATTATTTTTAAGATACTCCTTTTCTGTTATTTTATGTAAATTAATATTTTATTATATTTATCGCTTTATTAATCACAAATCAATATCCCATCTTGTAAAGCAATCCGGCCCATTCATCTAAGAAAGCGCCCCATTTTGTCAGGCGGCCGAACTCGGTAAGAAACATATATTGTTCGCGGATATAATTGCTTGTCATATCGTTGTTGTACCATTGCGTCGAAAATTTAGGGACGAAAATAGTGAGGCCGTTCGCCCGCGGATAGAAGCTGCCGGTTGAGCGATTATGCGCTACAAGAGTGTTTTTATAATTTAAAATAAGATCGGCGCAATTTTTAAGATTGCCGGCGCCTGAGTTTTTTGATAATATAGACGCGAAGTCGAACAGATCTATGTAACTCGTCGAAAAATCATATAAAAGCGTAGTTGAAGATTCGTTGTAAGGCGCCGGTCCGAACCGCTGCGAATTGTAAATGGCGTTTACTAAAGTTTTGACTTCCGCCTCGTTTAAAATTTTTGAAAGCCATAAAGAGGCTAAGTTGTTTATATAACCTGCCATTACATCTATTTTAGATAAATCAATAACCGACATCGTCAGGCTTTTTCCGAAGAGCTTCGGCGATTCTATATAAGAATCTACTATCGCTTTTGCCACGGCTAAAGAATTTTTATCGGCAAGCGCCGTGAACTTCTTTGAAAACAGCGCGGTGTCGCGTTCGAGCGCAAGCGCCTCCGA
>CAYQWL010000291.1:0-3456 GCA_964421195.1 uncultured bacterium
TTTTTAATAATAAAATATATACCGCGCCTCCGAAAGCAGAAACTGCCGTATTTATAGCAAGTTATACAGAAGGCGGCATTACAAAAACCGCGCAGTTCAGATTGAAAGTAATTGCTCTGACTTCGCTTACATTAAGTATGATGACCGACGAAATTCAAACGTCTGGAGTATATGATCTTTCAAAAAAACTTACAGTATCGGCAAATTTTTCAGACGGCACTATTGAATCTTTATTGGCGGATTCTGGCATTGCCTGGTCGCTGGCGTCAGGAACTGGCGTTATCGAAGGCTTTAATTATACTGCGCCGGTAAAAGTTGAAACATCAGTATTAATTGTTAGTTATACAAAATATGGAGTTACAAAAACGGCGCATTTTAAACTTTATGTGGTTGGTTTAAAAACGCTTATTTTAAATAA
Source organism: uncultured bacterium (assembly GCA_964421195.1). GTDB lineage: Bacteria > Muiribacteriota > UBA9980 > UBA9980 > UBA9980 > UBA9980. The sequence goes on from CAYQWL010000291.1 coordinate 419, forward strand.
AACGACCGATGAAATAATGCTTCCTTCGACTTATAATCTGGCGGTTGAAATTGAAGTTTCGGTAAAAATATCGAACGGTACGAATAAAATTGTAACGCCGGTCTGGAAGCTCGCATCAGGCGCGGGAACATTGTTCGGCACGGTATATACCCCTGCGCCGATAACTGAAACCGCTGTTTTTACGGCTGAATATTCTGAAAATGGGATGTTTAAGACCGCGCAATTTCGATTAAGAGTAATTGGAACGGCTTCGCTTATTTTAGGCTGTGCGACTGATGAAATATTAAGCTGTGCAAATTATAATATTCGTTATTTAATGGTGACGAATAAATTATCAAATGGCGTTATGGAAGATGTGACTCAAGATCCGGATAAGGTCTGGACGCTTGTTTCAGGTGCCGGCGTTTTTAATGATGGAATTTATAAAGCTCCCGCGAAAGCTGAAGTAGCCGTATTTAAGGTTTCTTATACGAAAGGCGGCATAACTAAGACGGCGCAGTTTCGTTTGCGTGTCGTCGCGTTGACTGCATTAATTCTTGGCCGTGAGACCGACGAAATACAAACATTAATGTCTTATGATCTTTCGATAAATAATATATATAGAATTATGAAATTTTCAGAACATTCTTTTAGCATGCCGCCTGCTTTTGATTCAAGGGAAGACCGTTACCCCTGGTCATGGAACGCTGAATGGACTTTGACTTCCGGCAGCGGTTCACTCAGCGGCGAAGTTTATATAGCGCCGCCACGCAGTGAGACGGCCATTTTAACGATTACGGAAACATTTAGCGGAGTAACGCAGAGCGCCCGGTTTAAGTTAAAAGTTACCGCGCCGGCGCCGGGAAGTAAAGTGCAGATTGCAAGCCTTACACTTGATAAAACGACGGATTCCGTTGAATTGGGCGGCACGTATGATCTCAGCCGCCTGGTTGCGACCGCAAAATTTTCAGATAAGACAACGGCTCTAGTGGCGCCGTCATGGCTTATAGTATCGGGCGGCGGTTCGCTCCGCGGCAATATTTCTACGGTTCCTCAAAATGCCGGTTCTACAAAATTTATGGGATCATTTGAAGCGCCGGACGGTTCGGTTAAATCAGCATATTTTACTTTATCTTTTTTTAATACGAATGTTTTTGGCAATCGCGGAATTGTAACATTGGCAGGCGCAAAATTTCATTTAAATAATGGTATGATTTTCGAAATACCTGAAAATGCTATAATAAATACAGGTGAAGTAGTTATTCAGGCATCTTCCGATACTTCGAATTTAGCGCCTCAGCAATCGTCATTTATGATAAAAAGTAATTGTGGCATTAAAACGGCTATTGTTCGAATTCCAGTCAGGGCCGGTACTCCGAAAGAAAATGTTTCACTGACCTGCTGTATATCTGAACCGATTGTACACATGTTTTTTCCAGAAGCGGTAATTAATGATACCGAATGCGTGTTTATTCTTAATCCGGTTCCAGATTCAGAGCTTGCGAAGGCATCAAAACGTTATTCACGTAAAACACGGGATGCGGCTCTGGAGACTGATGATGTGTGGGTTCTTGATAGTTTAAAATATGTGAGTGAAAAAATTGATACTTATGACAGTGTAATAAATGAATGTGAAAAAATTGTCGAATGCACTCCCGCGTCTAAAATAATCAAATGGCCATATTATTCTCAGTATTATGGAACGTGCTGGGCGGCTGCGTGGTTGATGCTGATGAAAGGATATCAAAAAAATCTTTCTTATCGATTGAGTGATTTTAATTCGATATATAGTATTTTAAGTGAAGTAAAAATGCCTGTAGATGCCGGCCTTCATTATTATAATACATTTTTATTATTTTCCAGTTATGGTAAAACAAAATCTGGCGATGCGTGTGATTTTCCTCTGTCTGATTACATTATAACCCATCAGATGTCTAATATTCTGTCTAAAAAAAATACTAAAAGTTACTGGTTTTCTAATAAAAGATTATTCACCGCGTATGTTGTAAATCAGATTAATCAAGGCGTTCCTGTAATGGCGTCTTTTATGTCTCACGTCGTCGTGATTCTCGGCTATACATGTAATAAAGGTAATATAAGTAAAATATCGGATAATATATCATTTATTTTTCATGATTCAGCCGGCGATCATAATACTGTAACTAATGGTTTATATATGACAAAATCATTGACTGAATTAATTACGGATAAAAATTATAATAATAGCCAATCTATCTTTATAATTTATTTTGTCGATGATATACCGCCAGCTGAAAATGCAAGAACATACAGAACAATACATCTGCCGGATGATACTGTCGATTCCGCATCATTAAATAATTCTGGTCGTTATAATTGCGTTCAGTTTGTTAAATCGAATAATCCGATCGCGTGGACAAGCTGGGATGGCTGGCTTAAAAATAGTATTTCTAATATTTTGAAAGAAGATAAAAGTAAAGAAGGCTGGTCGTATTATAAAAAAAACTGGAACGCCGTGTTGCCGCCTATTAATCCTGGTGGTTATAAATGGTTGACAAGATTAGATGGAAAGTTGGTTAAAATATCTGAAATAACTGATTTCGATGATATTGTACTTAAAGATATTCCCGTTCATGATTCGAGCGACACTTCAAATCATACTGGCCGTAACGATTCTGAAGTTAAAGTTGTTATTCACATATATGAGGCTGGTTCTATAAATAATGCCGGCTTATTTGTTAAAACCAGCGCGTTTGGCGTTTATCATGGCGGTGGCGCTGAGTATAATTTTTCCGGTTTTAAAACAAAAGATAAAAATGGTATCGAAGACATAAGCATCGGCGAAAAATTTCGTCGTGAAATCAAGAAAAAAACGAATTGTTTAATGCGCGTGGCATTGGTGTCTGATAAAGCTTCAATTGATGTGGATTTAACGAATCCTGATAATTATTACGATAAATTTGATTTAAAATTTACATACACCCCGCCGCTTGAATTAACTATAACCTCAGCCCCCGAACATGATTTTATAGGTAATACCATTCAATATATCTCTAAATATGGAGATGTTAATGTTACAG
>CAYQWL010000292.1:0-3444 GCA_964421195.1 uncultured bacterium
CGAAGGATTTCAGTCTATTTTAATAGACAATAACGTTCGGCACGTAGATCTGGCCGTGGCGGAAGGGCTTACGGCTTACGCCACCAGCATACTTGCCGATAACGTAATCGATGAAATCGATGTCAACGCCTATGGCAGGGTTATCGCCCTTACTTCTAACGATAAGGTAAATTCGCTTGCGATAGTTCGTTTTTGCGAACACTTTGAACGCCAGGACCTGTTTCAGATATCGTCGAAAGTATTTTCTTCCCTGCCGCAAAGGCTTACTGGCCGTACGCTTTTTATGGATAATTTTTCTTACGATGATTTTGAGTCCGCGCTCGTTTCAGGCGGTAAAATAATTAATATTAAAGCGCCGCCTAACTTTAATATGCAGGATTTTTATAATGAATATGGTTTAAATTCAGTTGTTTTATTTAAAATTGACGAACGGGGCAGGCTTATCGTTCATTCCGCCGACCAGGTTTCGGATAGGAACCAGCCGCGTTTAAAAACCGTGATAGCTCTTAAACGCGTGTAATGAATAAAAAAAAGATTTTTTTCAGGAGGGAACTTAAAATTGAAACCATTTATACTTGGCATAGCTGGAGGTTCGGGTTCCGGCAAGACGACCGTAACTAAAAAAATTATGTCGGCTCTCGATTCTGAGGCTATAATACTTATCGATCACGATTCTTATTATAAAGATCAATCGGCTATAGCTTTCGAAAAACGTTTATCGGTTAATTACGATCATCCGGATGCGTTAGACAATGATTTGCTCCTCGAACATTTAAAAAAATTAAGAAATTATAAACCGGTTGAAAAACCCGTTTATAATTTTGTTTCTTACACCCGTTCTGAACAAACTCTTCGTATAGAGCCTAAAGATATAATAATACTTGAAGGATTTCTTATATTTACCGATCCGCGGATTCGTGATATGTGCGATATTAAAATTTATGTGGATACTGATGACGACGTGCGAATTATAAGACGTATAGAACGCGACCTTAAAGAACGCGGCCGTTCTCTCGAATCGATCATATCTCAATATTTTTTGACGGTAAAGCCGATGCACCATCAATTCGTTGAACCATCAAAACGTTTTGCTGATATAATAATTCCCTATGGCGGCCATAACCAGATCGCCATAGATATGCTGCTTACGCAAATTAAATCACGATTAGCCGAAAAACGCGGCCCTCAAAAAAAATGACCGATAGCGCCTGAAGAACGGTGTTCGTTTATTTTGTTTATTATTTAAAAAAGGAGAAAAAAATTATGAAGAAGAATATTAAAAATAATATATTCTGGGTTGGAAAAGTCGATTGGGAGCTTAAAAAATTTCATGGCGACGATTTTTCCACTCATAAAGGATCTACATACAATTCTTATCTTATTCAGGAAGAAAAAACGGTTTTAATAGATACGGTCTGGCTTCCGTTTGCCGCTGAATTTGTCGATAATCTCGCATCTGAAATAGAACTTAAAAAAATCGATTATATAGTAGCGAATCACGGTGAAGTGGATCATAGCGGCGCGCTGCCCGCGCTTTTAGAACGTATTCCCGGCGTTCCCGTTTACTGCACTGCTAATGCCGTTAAATCGCTTAAAGGGCAGTACCATCAGGACTGGAATTTTAAGATAGTTAAAACTGGAGATACGCTCGATATCGGTAATGGAAAAAAATTGACTTTCGTTGAAATGCCGATGCTGCACTGGCCGGATAGCATGGCCGCTTATCTTAACATTGATAATGTATTATTTAGTAATGACGCTTTCGGACAGCATTATGCCACTGAAATGCTTTACAATGATTTAGTCGATCAATGCGATCTGTTTAATGAATCGTTAAAATATTATGCTAATATTCTTGCGCCGTTCAGCCAGATACTTCTTAAAAAGCTTAAAGAAATAACAGCCATGAATCTTACGATTGATATGATCGCCACCAGTCACGGCGTTATATGGCGTGATAATCCCATGCAGATAATTGAAAAATACGCGAAATGGGCCGATAATTATCAACAGGACCAGATTACGGTCGTCTATGAAACTATGTGGAACGGCACTAAAAAATTGGCGGAAAAAATTGCCGAAGGAATAAAGGCGGCTTCGCCTGAAACGGTAGTAAAACTTATAAATATAACTAAAGGTGATTATAACGATACGGCTACTGAAGTATTTAAATCTAAAGCGGTTGTGATAGGATCGCCGACGGTTGGAAATAACGTTCAACATTCGACCGCCGGTTTCATTCATCTTCTTAAAGAACTTAAATTTAAAAATAAAAAAGCCGCTTCTTTTGGATGTTACGGCTGGAGCGGAGAGGCCGTTAAAATCATGAATGAATTACTTGAAAAAGCTGGATTTCAGGTGATAAACGAAGGGTTTAAAAACCAGTGGAATCCAGACGCCGTAAGGCAGGCGGAGGCCGTAGAGTTTGGAAAAGCGATAGTTGCGGCCTGCCGCTGAGTATATTTTTAAGCCGCCTTACCCTGTGACCACTTATTTAGCAGCGGAGTTATCGAAAGTAAAAGCAGTCCGGCTCCGATAGAAGATACAATTAAAAAAACATAAATATTTATTTGATAAATTTCGAGTATTTCTTCGAGCCGGCCCGCGAGATAATTTGACAGTGCTGATGATACAAGCCATATTCCCATCATAAGCGATACTACGCGCTCCGGAGATAATTTCGTGACCATCGATAAGCCGATGGGCGAAAGGCATAATTCGCCGAGAGTGTGTATCATATACACTATTACAAGCCATAACGGTCCGACTTTTCCGTATTCGCGAATATATACTTCGACCGGAAATACGTGAAAACCGTTTGTCATCGGTATGGTCGTAAGCTTGTTAGAATCGCCCGCGAAGGCGAATGACTGTCCGAAATACATCACGATAAAACCGATGCCTAAAGTTATCATTCCGACCGCCATTTTAGCGGGAGTGGAAAGGGCGTATTTAGAATTATCCAGGCGCAGCCATAATATCGAAAAAAACGGCGCGAAAATCATTATAGCTAAAGGGTTAATCGACTGAAAATAAGAAGCCGGTATTTCAAATCCCATAAAATTTCTGTCGGTCTGCTGATCGGCGAAAAGCGTGAGAGTGCCGCCTGCCTGTTCGAATCCCATCCAGAAAAAGATGACGAAAATCGATATAATGCATATTACAATAATTCTCTGCCATTCTTCGCGGTTTAAAGTTTCATCAGCATTGCCGCCGTTTTTTTCGCTTTTTTTCGAAAAAAGTTTTCCCGCGCCAAGAACGGCCAGTATGATTCCGGCGGTAAATAACGTTTTATAAGTCATTGTAAATGCCGCCCAGTGCGGTCCGAAATATTTGTAAAATTCAAGAAAGCCGGCTACGAAAACTACAGAAGCCGCCGTACATATAATTCCTAAATTCCCTTTAAATTAAAACAAGGCTAAAAACTTAAAAAGCAAATCCCTT
>CAYQWL010000293.1:0-3402 GCA_964421195.1 uncultured bacterium
GCAGCGGGACGATTTCAAAAAATCTTCGCCGAGCGCGACGGCCTGAGGGCCGCCTACAAATACTCTGGCTGCCGTATTTTCTTTTACAAAACGGGAAAAACTTTCGACTGAAGAAACCGTTTCAAAATCGCAATAAAGCCCGACGGCGCTGAATTTTTTTTTATTAATGCCGCGTAAAAATATCTTTACCGCTTCATTGACCGGGCCGGAAAAGACGTAAGAAGAATATCCCTTTTCTTCAATAAAGGCCGCCAGGGATTTTAAACCGAGCGGCTCGGAACTTTGATAGAGATTTTCCGTGCCGGGGCGGTTGACATATAAAAGTAAAACATTTCCGTTTGAAACGGAAGTTTTTTTCAATATAGCACCATTATCTTCAAAATATATTTTTAATTATGGATAATATCATTGAAATTTATATTTAGCCATTAAGCCGTTATTATACTTTTTTTTGAATTGAATGTCAATAACGCATTTGCGTGTAACGTGTTTGTGTAGAAAAATTAATTTAAATCAAATTAATTTTTAAAATAAGTTTTTTAAACGTTTAAAAAATAACGTTATATTATTTATAGTATATTAAAGATTAGCGATATTATTGACATTTAACTTTTGTTATGATATTATTGCATAAAAATTGCCGTTATTTCGATTATTATTGAATTTAACCGCCGGGGATTATTAAAAAGTCATTGCGTAAAAAGCTATTGCGCGGTAATTATGATTCGGGAGTGATTAAAATTTTTTCGATAATAAGAAGTTTTATGACTTTAACCGGTACGGTTACCGGTGTCACTTTAAGCTATTACCTGGCGAATACGCCTTATTATACCGACAATCCCATTCTCGGCGAAGATCCGGAAGTAAAATTATCTATAGTATTAGGCATGTTCGGCTTTCTTATAGGTTCGATTATTTCACGTGAAATAGAAAGATACTGCACCGATTTATTTAAAAAAATCAGTCTTTATGAAGCTATAGCGGGTATTGTGGGTTTTATAACCGGGCTTCTGGTGGCGAATTTAATGATATTGCTGCCCGCTATAATATTTTTAAATTCAACTACTTCCGATTCTTTTCCAGTTTATATAAAGAAAATAATTCCTATACTTAAAATTTTAATGCCTTTTATTATTAATTTTTTCTTTGGTTATGTTGGAATGTCGCTTTGTATGCGTTATTACGCTGAATTAATAAAATTGATATCCGGGAAACAGGTTTCTTTAGTTAAAGAAACTGAAAAATATCTTGATACTTCGGTTTTAATTGATGGCCGAATTTATGACATAATAAAAGCGAAGTTTATAGAAGGAAATATAATTATAGCTGAATTCGTAGTAAATGAAATGCAGTTTATCGCCGATTCTCAGGACACTTTAAAGCGTAGTAAAGGCAGGAGGGGTCTTGATATTTTAAATAAAATGCAAAATGAATTTGCGGGAATGATTCATATTACCGCTGAAGATTATTCGTCTTCAAGGGCCGTCGATGAAAAACTGATAGCTTTAGCTAAGAAAAATAATGCAAAAATTATAACAACTGATTATAATTTAAATAAAGTCGCTCAGATACACGGTCTTGAAGTGCTTAATATAAATGATCTGGCGAATGCTTTAAAACCTATAGTAATGCCGGGAGAAGCTATGTCGCTTCATGTAATTAAAGAAGGGAAAGAGCCTTCTCAGGGAGTGGGCTATCTGCCTGACGGAACAATGGTTATAGTCGAAGATGGAATTGATTGTATAGGTAAAACGGTTGATGTGATAGTTACTTCAATGCTTCAGACGGCCGCCGGACGTTTAGTTTTTACCAGAACGAAATCCGGTTATGAAACCGGCGTTGAATCTCAAAACAACGCCGCGGCTGATTGTTCTCAAAATTCTACTGCCGTAAGGGATAAAGATAAAAGTAAAGACGGTAAAAACGAAGCTAAAATAATAAAAATGAAAAAATAAAAAGGAGCTGCCCGGCTTATGAGTACACTTGTAAAAGATGCAATGTCGAAGGAATTCGTCATCGTGAAAAAAACTGAAAAAATCGGCGAGATCAGAAAAATTATATTGACGGCTGAAAATCGTGTTATTTTTGTTCTCGATAAAAAACGCGTGGAGGGCGTAATTACCGAAAGCGATATAGTTAGAAAGGAATGCGACGATGACAGGCCGTGTTCGAGCATAATGAGCACGCCCGTAATATCGGTAACCGAAGATCATTCTCTTCAGGAAGCGGCTAAATATCTTACCAATAATCGTATAGAACAGCTTCCGGTAATATCCGATACGGGTGAAATGCTCGGTGTAATAACTTCTCGCGATATAGTAAAAGACCTTATCGTAGAAACCCGGCAGCCTAAATTATCTCCCGAACGCGCCGCGATATATCTTGCGATGACCAACGAGCGTGAACGTGAAGATCACTGGCTCCAGAAATGTATAGAAGAAGGTTATCGTTCAGTTATAACTCAGGTTGGCACCACGGCTGAAAAACTTCCCATCAAGCTTCGTGAAGCCACTACTGTCGCCGCGATAGCGCGCGGCGTAATCAAGGAAGATACGCGGGAAAAAATAGCGTTGAGTAATGCCGTACGCGACGCATATATACAGTTAGCTTCTATCAACCCCGGCCTGGGCGGCGGTTTTAAAGTAGCGGTAGTGCGCGGTGAAGGCAGGATAACGGTGGCGGCTTTTGGAAAATGCGGTCATGCGCTTGCTAACGGTCCGAATAATCTCGTCATGGGGTTCAGTATTATTTAATTATTTGATAAAAATCATAAACGGTCCGAAATAAAATATTTATTAAAACAGCAGTGTAAAATAAAAGGAGATTTATTATGAAAAATTTAATTTATTCATTTATTTCGGCCGCCATATTGTTTGGCGGTTTAAATTACGCCTGGGCGGCTTCCGAACCTGAAATTTTAAATATAACTTATCCTTATTACACCGTCGCGGCGCCTCTTTCTTTTTTTAACGATAATGCTATGATCATGTTTTACGGCCCTGAAGAAGCCGTAACCTTAAATTTAGTGATACAGCCGGAACCGGACCGTAATTTAGAACAATATACGGCTTTTTCGAGAGAGCAAATTAAAAACGTGCCTGATTTTAAAGTCGAGAAAGAAAGCTCGGAAGTTTATAGCGGCGTTAAATTTGCGTCGGCGATAAATAATTTTAAAAGAAACGGCCTTTATTTAAAGTCTAAAGGCGTATGGACGGTTCATAATAAACATGCTTATGTAATGACTTTTGCCGCGCCGGAAAAATTATTTGATAAATATTTAAAAACCGCTGAAGATATATTCGCTTCGTTTAAGTTATCGCCTCTTTCAATATGCGTACCCGCTGATTTTGTTCCTCAAAATTCTATTAGGATGGGGTTTGGTGAAAGCACATCCAAAGGTTT
>CAYQWL010000294.1:0-3340 GCA_964421195.1 uncultured bacterium
CTCGCAAAGGTCTTCGCCGGCTTTTATAATATCGCCAGTATTGACCGTCAATTTAATATTCTGAGGAATTTCATATTCTTCGACGTTATTTATTACCCTGATGCCTTCTATATGTGTCGGAAAAATAAGTTCCGCTCCCGATTTGATTTGCATGCCTTCCTTAACTCTAATTGTAGCATTTTCGGGAACATCGAATATTTTATAATCGATGAGTTCCACTCTTTTGATAGTGTGATCCGCGAGTATTTTATCGCGTATTTCTTCGGTTATAACGGCATTTGCCTGACAGATAAGTTCTTTCGATTCCGGCGATATAACGTCCTGTTTGGCTTTTTTGCCGAGCAGTTTTTCGCGGATAGCGGCGGTATCGCGAATAGCCACGACTATTTCATTTTCGATTTTGACGCGGAGACATTCTATATAAATAGTTGATAAATCGGTATTGAGCTTGTCGATATCAACAATTATTTTATTATCGATTACAGTTCCTTCTTTAAAAGCTATCGCTTTAGTCTTTTTATTTTTGACATCGCGCGTGATTTTTTTGCCGATATGTTTATTTAAAGATTGAATGTCGAGTGCAAGAAGAGGCATGTCGTTTTCGATTTTAACATAGCCGCCAATTGTAGATATCTTTAATAACTTATCAGCAAGTTCGGGCGTAATTTTTTCGTTAGCGCGGGCGATAATTTCTTTAGTGGCGGTTTCGATAATCGGCGAAGCGAGAATTTTATCGACTATTTTTTCTTTTATTGAGCCGGCCGTATCTTTGATGGTAAGATCTTTAATATCGCGCACTACAATCTTATTGAAAGTTTCAGTACGTTTCTGCACTCTCGGCCTGTCAATGACGCCCACTTCATAAGTTTCGCCATCTGATATCGTACGGGTTTCGCTGGTGATTTCAATTTCGCCGTCTATCGCGGATTTAAAATGAATTTCGTCACATATCCTTTCGCCGGCTTCTATATTTGAACCTGGTTTTACCCGGAGTTTTGATAATAGAAGGTTTGCGTCCTGAGGAATTTTATGCTCTTCTTCATCGGTGACTATGATACGGCGAGTGTCGAGAGTTTTAGATGCCGAGCCTTTAGGCTGAACCACGCGTGCAAGGCCGGCCGTATCTGAAATAAATGTAATGGTATTTGTTTTATCGTTGAGCGGCTCTATTTTATAAGGGATATCGACCGGGAAAAGATATTCTTTTTTGGCGTTCCTTTTAACGTGGATCATTTTATTTTTAATACTGACTTCTCCATCAATTTCAGATGTGATAACGAGGAGTTCTTCGTTTTTCTTTACTTCGTTGCCTGAGCGTACTTTGAGTTCGACGCCATATTTAGCGTTTGACTCTTCTTTGAATTCTTTAACGCCCTGAGGTAAAGTATATTTTTTCTCTCTGACGCTTTCTTTTTCATCGAGAGGGCTTATAAAAATTATGCCGTTATCTGAGATAACTTTCTGATTTTTGATTTTTATGTCAAAAAATTCGACATGGCCGTTAATACCGGCAATAGCGGCTTTTTGTTCGGCTATTTTTTCGGCGAGTATGAAACCGGGTTCTACCATATCGCCTTCATTGGCGCGAAGATAAGAACCGAGAGGCACTTTGTAAGTTTCAAGCCCGAATCCGCCTTCTTTATGGGTTTTTTCTATTATGATGGTGCCGTCGTTTGAAACGACTATTCCGTCTTTAACTAACAGGTTATTAAATTTGACTTTACCGGCGTATTGCGTTACAACCTGATTTGGATTGTATTCGCAAAGTACGTCGCCGACGCCGATTCTTTCACCGTTTGCTATTTTTTGGTTTAAAAATGCACCTGTTGGCAGATGATAGTTTTCTTTATTGCCGTCTTTTTTAGTTATGGTGATAAATCCTTCGAGCACTATACGTCTTAAATCGTCTTCGAGATCCGGCGATTCTTTTTCTTCGAGCGATTCTACATTGCCTATAAGCTGTTTTTTACGATCGACTTTATAAGTCCATTTTAGGCCGTCAACATTGATTTCGCCTTCTGTGTTGCTGCGTATTTCGACTTTTTGCGCGAGTGCGATACCGCCTATGTGGAATGTTCTCATCGTAAGCTGGGTGCCCGGTTCACCGATCGACTGCGCCGCGATAATGCCGGCTGTTTCTCCGAGTTCTATCAGGCGTCCGGTCGAAAGATCGTTACCATAGCATCTTTGACAGATGCCGAGTTTGCTTTTGCATGTGAGAGGCGATCTGACAAGAACCGCCGGTCTTACTTTAACGCGCTTGATACGGCAGCTCATAAGGTGTTCGAGTTCTACATTATCGATCATGCAGTCGCTTTTAAGAATGATTTTATCGGTTTTATCGTCGATTACGTTTTCAGTGGTGAATTTGCCGAGCGCCTTTTCGTAATCGGGTGAGTCGAGTTCGATCATGATTGTTGCATGTTCGATTTTACGGGCGATATCGCCTGTAATTTCTTCGCCGGCTTTAACAATGATTTCGCCGGTTTGCGGATGAACTACGTCGGCTATCACGATACGGCCGCGTATGCGTTCGGTGAGCGATATAAGTATTTCGTTTGCGATAAGGTTATTGACTTTACGTTTCTCGCGGAGCGGGACCATATAAATACCTTCCGTAGAACCGCAATCAGTTTCGCGTATGATAACGTCCTGAGCGACATCAACGAGACGTCTTGTGAGATAACCGGAGTCGGCGGTACGAAGCGCCGTATCGACCAGACCTTTACGCGCGCCGTATGTCGAGATGAAGTATTCAGTAAGGGTAAGACCGTCGCGAAAGTTTGATTTGATAGGATAATCGATAACGTCACCCTGCGGGTTTGACATGAGACCGCGCATACCGCATAATTGACGAACCTGCTGCATCGAGCCGCGCGCTCCGGAAATAGCCATCATATAAACGGAATTGAATTCGCCGTCTTCGTCGCGGCGTTGAAATTCATGTATCATTTCATCGGTAACTTCCGCGGTGGCACTCTGCCATACGTCTATATCGTTCTGGCGTTTTTCCTCGCGAGTAATGGCCCCGACTTTGAATTTTTTAGAGCTGTCGTCTGATTTTCTTTCGGCCGCGGAAAGTATATCTACCTTGCGGTTAGGTATTATAAGATCAGATATCGAAAATGATAATCCTGATCTGGTAGCGAATTTGAATCCGAGTTCCTTGGCGTCATCGAGCAATCTGGCCGTACGCGCGAGATTGCATACCTTGTAAGTGTTTGAAACGATGTCGGAAAGGCTATTTTTATTGATTTGCTTGTTGATGAATCCGAGTTCCGAAGGAAGGAGCTGGTTAAATATAAGCCTTCCAACGCTGGTTTCAAAAAATTTACCTTTC
>CAYQWL010000295.1:0-3332 GCA_964421195.1 uncultured bacterium
ATATTTAAGCTTATCATAAAATTCAAGAGCGGAAAAAAACACTTTATGCGCCCCGGCAATATCAGTTTTATACGCCGCGCCATCCCGCGCAGTCAAAGTTTCTATAGCGGCGGAATATATTCTTTTAGCCTCATCGAATTTAACCTGAGATACCGCATAAGAAGCAGCTTCTAAGTAAATTAATGGATTATCGCGATATTTCGATAAAAGATCGGCGTAATTATTCATAGCGCCTTCAATATCGCCCGCAAGATGAAGCGCGCGCGAAAGCAGAAGGCCTCCTTTTACGGCCACCTCCGGCGCGCTTAATTTTCTACATTCTTCAGCCGCCGCTTTATAATCATATAATAATATTTTATTCTCTGCCGCGATAAGCGCCGCAGCCGGAGTATTGTCAGCCGCTAAAAGCGGACCGGATACAATAAAAAATAAAACCGTAAGCGACGATATAAACGCATACGCAATTTTTATAATTATCCTTTTATTAATACTTTTAAAGCTTATATTTTTATTTAACACTTTCATCACCCGCCATTTTTTTAATATCGCCGGACGCCGCTGAATTTAAAGCGACGGTATATTCGACGTATTTAACGCTGCGATTACCGGCATGATCTATAGCTTCTATTTCCATTTTATAAATTCCCGGAGCGGCATTTATCGGCGCTTTAGCATGGGCGAGCGATAATTTAGACAGTTTATCATATTTCAAGTCGAGAATTTCATTAAATTCTAAAATTTTCGCTTTTATAGATGCAGTATCCGGTGAAGCGCTGGCGCTTACAATAAAATCGCAACCCGGCGTTATTATTTCAGGAGAGCATTTCGCATAAACTACCGGCGGCGTAGAATCTATATAAAAATCAAGCGCGTGATGGATTTCACGGCCGAATTTATCCATTATAATAACGCGCGCCTGATAACGGCCGTCTTTTATATGCGCGGGCGCGGTAAAACGCGCTATGAACATTTGTTTTTTAACGTCATATTCAGCCTTTAACGGCTCGGAAAAAGGTAATTTTATAATTACCGATTTCGAATCAACCGGAGCGCTGACCGCTATTTCAGGATCGCCAGGTTTGATACGGCGCGGACGTAATACCGAAGGCGGTACGGCTAAGAAAGAAGTATATTTAGTTACGAAATTAAAACGTTTCGATAATTCAACGATTTCTTTTCTCATCTGTTCATTTTCACCATATTCATCCATATATGCCGTAAGATAATCCACGCGGCGGCGCGCCCATAAAAGAGCTATATAAGAACCATTTTTAGCGGTCACGGCGGTGGAAGCGGGAACGGTAAAGTTCGCGCCTTTAAATTCGTAATTTAAATCAAATCGAATATCGAATTTTTTATTCAACCTGCCCGTAAAATAACATTCAGAATCAAAATTAATATTTTGCGTTCCGCGCGGATAAACGTCAGCATCGAATTCCGGCGCCGGTTTAAATGTAATATTTTTAACGAGTCCTCCGGCCATCGATTTCAAAATAGCGGCCAGTACAAAATTAACCTGAGAGTCATTTATATTTTTTAATTCACGAAATTCACCCATAAAAATATTAGATATCATTGCCAATCTGTCATTTTCACTACCCGCGCCCACCGCGAGTGCGCTTATAGTAAGCCGGCTTCTGGCAGAACGGCTATTTTCAAAAACCGATTTCAGAGTTTTGGAAAGCGGAAGGCCGTTTTGTGAAGTCTGAAAAAGCCCGTCACTGATTAAAATCGCATTTACCTCGCCGGTTGAAAGACTATCGATTGATTCGACGAGCAAGCTGATCGCGGCAAGCGGTTTTGAATCGCCAAAAGGTCTTATTTTATCAATATGATCATTCAACCGTTTAAAATTAGCCGAATCTATAGCCTGACATTCCACCGCAAACAAACGGGAAAAAGAATCAAAAAAAATCACGTTAAATCTGGCATACCCTTCAAAAACATTCAGAGCTGAAAATAATTTTTTTACAATATCTTTCTTTTCGCCGCGCATGGAATAAGAAGTGTCTATAAGAAAAACAGCCGTTCGATTATTATCAATACAATCTTCGGCACCAGTTTGTTTTTGAATTTCAAACGGCTTAAACGAAGTTAAAAAATAAAATTTTTCATCGTTATTATAATTATCTTTATAAATAAGAGTTTTAGATTCATTTTGCGATAAATCAAAAGAAAAAGAAAGTTTGAAATCAATTTTATCGTTAAAATCAACGGCTGAACACGAAGCGAAATAATTTCCGTCGGCATTTCTGGAAAATTTCATACTTTTAAAATATATTTCTGGTGAAACAATATTAAAATCAGATGAAAGTTCGACAGTAATCGAAAGCTTTCGGGCATTAACTTCCATATCTTCGGAATAAAGCGGATAAACATAAGAATAAGTACGGTTTAAAAGCGGAAGATATTCGACATATTCCATTTCAAGCCGCTTGGTACCATAAGCGGGTATAGGAAAAATACGCGCGCTAAAAGTATTCGAACCGATATTTTCAAGCAATCCGGGATCTTTTAATTGCGATACTATGTCATCGTATATTTTTCTGGCTTTAACCTTTTCCATAATAACGCCGTTTAATTTAACGCCGTCGTCCCATGTAGCAAAAGATACAATATTAGCCCCGAATGGCAGAGGAAATATATATTCCCCTTCTAATATCCTGGGCGTATTATTTTTAAAAATCTGCACCACGCGAGTTTTAGCCATTTGATTATCGAAACGTATATCGATAGTTTCGCTAAAAAGAGTCACATCGGAAATTTTTTCACCGTATGTATCACTTCCGCCGTTTCCGACTTTTATAAATCCAGTCGCCGAAGCATAGCCTGCCGTTAAAAACAAAATAAAAAATACGTTCGTAATGACAGCGGCACTCAAATAAAAAAAATTCATTACCGCATTCGTCACAGATGCCTTCCTCGATTTTTCTGGCGCATTCCGTCTCAAAAGCCTCACTCCCCGATATATTCATTTATTTTTTATAACTTCCACTTTTTACATCTTCCACACCATTATATTACACATTATCAATTGCATAATAACTTTTTTTAACATAATTGTCAATAAATAAATGTCTTTTAAAATGATAAAAATATAAAATATTGACTTTTAACTATAATTTTGTTAAAATAGTTAAAAATGGCCCTATCGTCTAGGGGCCCAGGACGAGTGGTTCTCAGCCATTAAACCGGGGTTCGAATCCCCGTAGGGCTATTAGTGATTTCTAAAGCGGTCGAAAGGCCGCTTTTTTTATTTTCAATTTATGAATGGATAAATCATATTAATAGCGTCTGAAAGGTAATAAAGTGGGCATTTATGTTTAATTCTA
>CAYQWL010000296.1:0-3291 GCA_964421195.1 uncultured bacterium
TCATAAAATTACCATTATTAACGGCGCAGTCATTGTATTCTCTTTGTACATGCTTGTTTTAACCGCTTCACGGGGAGCATTAGCCGGGTTTATAACGGGATTTATAATTACTGGTGCCGCTTTGTGTTATATCGTTAGAAGCAAATTAAAAACAGGCCATTTTGTTACGGCAGGAATTATGACGCTCATTGCGGCCGGCAGTGTAATGGTCCTCTTGCCGGACTATTACGAAAGGATTATAAGCGTATTTAATTCGGAAGTTCTTATGTCCGGCAGCGAGCGGGGTGCAATATGGAGCGCCGCATGGTCGGTTTTTATCGAAAACCCTTTATTTGGAGCGGGCGCAGGCAATTTTTCATATCTTATTCAAAATTATTCGATTCAGAATACTTTCGATGCGCATAATTTTATCCTTGACAGGCTCGCGAATCATGGACTTATCGGAACGCTTTTATTTGCGGCGCCGTTGTTTCTGATCGCCGCCCGCATAATTTATCTGCTCTTTATCGTTAGTGATAAAAAACTTGATCCAGCAGTCGATTTGACGCTTTTTTTATGATGAGCGCCGTACTTGTTAATTCTCTTGTTACGCCTCATTTTACTTTTCCGGTTACGGCGCTGCCTTTTTATATGTTTATCGGAACGTATTCGGCAGTTTCAATGCTGTCGCCGGAAGATAAAAAAGCGGTTAAAAAAATCGGGCCGGCCGCAGGAATGCTTATGTTGAAAAAATTCGAGGTTAAAAGTACCGCTTTTTATACTTTTATAACGGTCACTTTTCTTTTATCCGCTTTTTCATTTAAATCAGCCGTCGATTTATACTTAGCCGAGCATTATAACAAGAAAGGAATCGAAGCGGTTTTATCCCGATTTGATCAGGAGCGGGAAATTACGACCGCTCTTAAAGGTGAAATACTTGAATCGCCGCGTTATTTATTCAGCGTGCTGTCTTTATATTTTAAAGACAGGGCGCTTGTAAAGTTCAATGAGTTAAATGCCTCAATACGGCGCCGGCGCTGAAGAAATTAAAACCCGCCTTAAAGAAATATTAGCCTGCACTTCTTTTGTAAAAACCGATCTATCGCGGCCGATCGATTATTTTCTGTACGGAATCGAACCGGTTGGCGCAGTGTTTTCATCAGATAATCACCCGGCCGCCGAATATTGGAAACTTGTCAGGCTATTCAGTCTTGCAGATTATCGTTCAGTTATAAATAAAAAAGCCCGATTATTATCGTTTAATCAAACAGAAAGTGCGGCGGTTGATGTCATCGATTATGGCAATAGCGCAATATTACTTTCATGGTTGCAATATCGATTAAATAATAATGAAGCCGCGCGTAAAGCGCTTTATAAAAACATAGCCGGCGTCTGCGGCTCTTTTTTCGATTATTCGTATAAAAGTAAAATACTATTCGAAGGCAGGAACTCAGAATTTTATCATCCTGCTTTTTATAATTTTTTTGACGGCGGTATCCTTTTCGCCTCTATAAAATCAAATAACGGCGATTGTTCTAAAGTTGTGAAAGATATTTTTGATTACCTGACTATCTTGTATCAATGAAAGAGATGCGCTTAACCGTCAGGGGAACGGGAGGCCGAAACCCGTGGCGAAGACAAAAACTAACGAAGAAATAAAAAATCTCCCGGCTCTAAAATATGGGCCGGGATTTTTATTAGATGTTAGTCGTCAGTCATTAGTCGTTAGAGGAACGGGGGACCGGCCCACTAATGACTAACATCTAACGACTGATAGCTGCTCGTCAAATAATTTTCTTGACAAAATGTAATACATGTAATACAATAGTTACAGAGGTGATTAAAATGCTAAGTATAAGACTTTCGGAAGAAATGGAAAACAAACTGCGGCAGGTCTCTATAGCGACTAAAAGGCCTAAAAGTTATTTTGTAAAAGAGGCGCTGACTAACTATCTCGACGATCTTGAAGACTTCTGCGTGGCTCTTGACAGGGTCGCCAAACCTAACGTTAAATATTTAAATTCTAAAGACGCCAGGAAACGATTAGGCTTATGATTTATGAAGTCGAATGGCACGAAGATGCGATAGGCGATCTTGAAAGAATACCAAAAAACATAGCGAAAGACATCATGGATAAAGTTGAAAATTACCTTGCTAAAGATCCGATTAGTCTTGGCGAACCGTTAAAAGCTCATTGGAAAGGATTTTTTAAATTTAAAGCAGGAAAATACAGGATTATCTATATGACCGAAAAACACCGTTTTATAATCGTCGTTTTAGTCAAAAAACGAGATGAAGTTTATGACGGTGTTCCTAAAAAGATTATGTAATTGAAGAAGCCGTTAGTCGCCAGTCATTGGGGGACCGGCTCTCTAACGACTAATGACTGACGACTCAAAATGCATCCGGGCCAGAAGCGGCGCTGCGGGTGTCTTCTTGCTAAAAGCGGCGAGTTGTGGTATAATATATTCATGCTAAACAAAAAAGCGAATGAAAATGTAAATATAAAGAAGCCGGAACATAAGAAAACGGCTGCGAACCCGACTCTGGAGGAACTTGCTGTTAAATCGAAAGCCGTAAAGAAGTCGTCGGCCGATAACGATAACGCGTGGAAGGAAATACTCAACGAGCATTACTTTCCGAAGTTCATGGCGTTCTATTTTCCGAAGACATACCGAATCATAGACTTCAAACGCCCGATAGAGTTTCTTGACAAGGAATTTCAGAAGCTCAACTTAACAGGCGAAGTTGGTAATAAGCGCGTCGATAAATTAGTAAAGGTATTTTTGAAAGACGGCAGTGAAAAATGGCTGCTGGTACATGTGGAGATACAGACGAGCGTCGAAAGCAATTTTGCGGAGCGGCTTTACACATACAATTACCTCATATTCAACAGATACCATAAAGACGTAATAACGCTGGCTATATTGACCGACGATAATAAAAAGTTCCGGCCGGAGAAGTACGAGGTAAAATACCCGGACACCTGCCTGACGCTGAAGTTTGGAATGGTGAAGCTGCTCGATTACAGGCCGAAGATAGCAGAACTCGAGAAGAGCAAGAATCCTTTCGCGGTAATAACTCTGACGTATTTGCGATTGATGGAAGCGAAGAACGATAACGCGAAGAAATATTTCTGGAAGTTTACGCTCATCAGAAGTCTTTACAAGAAAGGCTACAGTCAAGAGAATGTAAGGCAGTTATATAAGTTTATTGACTGGATTGTGACGCTGCCGATGGATTTAGAAGAAAAATTCGTTTATGAAATGAAAGAGACCGAGGAGGAAAAGAAGATGCCGATAGTTACGAATG
>CAYQWL010000297.1:0-3181 GCA_964421195.1 uncultured bacterium
ATTTATTATAACATAGCCCGTTTGTTATGTCAAGCTTTTTTTATTTTTTATTTTTTAATGTTATAAAAATATTGTTTTATGAGTATTTTTATGATATAAATAATATATTTGAATTATTTTTTATTTTTTTCTTATCTTTGTGGCTCTTCTTATTTTTTATTATTTTTATTTACCTTATTTTTTTTGTTTTTATTATTCTTTTTAATATTATATTTAACCGCTTTATCAGTAACCGTAAATTCTTTTTCATAAACAATTTTATTGCCGGCATTATCGGCAATTATAATTTTTATTTTATGAACGCCTGATTTTAAAATATGTCCAGTCTTCAAATCATATAGATATACATTAAAATACGCGCCTGAAAAATATTCATAATTTCCGCTTTCGGAACCATCTATAAAATATTTAATCGAATGCCGGTTAATTCCGGATTCAGAATCGGTTAAAATAAAGCTTAAATAATTACTTTCAGCTTTATCGGATAATTTTATGTCTCGCGCCAGTAAAGCTGCTGATTTTTTTGAAATTTTCTCTAAAATAATTCATTACTTATTCGAAACTTCTAATCGTTTAGCTTTTTAACAGTGGAATGTTTTCATCATAAAAAACACCGCAATTCAAACGATTGGTATTTTTTAAAAATGCGCTTATATATTTTTTCCCGCCGATAATTTCTTTTGATGCACCCATAAATACTTTATTTTTTAAATATAATACATAAATTCCGGCGGCATTTATTTTTTTATCATCTTCGCCATACGCACAATAAATTTTTCCTTCAAAACCCGGACGTGAAAATCCATAATTTAACACTTCGGATACATTTGAAATCGAACTTTTTTTCACCTTTAACTTCGTTTCAGGCTCCATGCCGGCCGGGGCCGGATTCAACTCACCAAAATAAAAGGGTTTAACGGCATCCGTGAGTGACGTTAATTTAAACATCCGCTCACCGCCTGAATTTAATTCCACCATTTCGCCCGGCTTAATTTTATATATTTTTATTTTATATTTTTTTATTTTTTCATTTACGATAGATTTTTTTTCAATTTTTTCACGTGAATCAACGGCAAACATTTCATCGATAAAATGCACTGTTATTTCCGGCATATTTAAAAATTCTTCATATCCTTTATAATAACAAATATATTCACCATCCATATATTTTTTCATAATTTCGCCTGAATGTTTTATAACCGGCGGCATAGTTCCAGGAATAATTTTAATTTTAAACAAAATTACATTTTCAAGATATTCTACAACTATCAAATCTTTATTTAAATTTTTATTTTTCGATTTTTTTTTCTTACCGGCATGCATTATAATATTTTCAGTTTTTAAAGATTTATTCCCTTTTATTTCAATCATTTTTTTAGAAACATTATTAAAATAATCGGCGGCGACTATTTCAAAATAACGTTTTTCACCTTCTTTAATAAGTATCACGCCATTTTTTTCTCCGCCCGTATTTATAAAATAAGGCCGGGAAGTAAAATTACCGGCATAGAACATATTATAATAAAAATTGCCGCCTGAAATTTTAGAATAATACATATCATAAACAATTTCGGGCATTCTCGAATACCCGGTTTCTATCGAATCAAATTTCAATGAATAAATAAGTTTTGAAGAAGCGCCCGAATGCAAATCTTTATTAAAAGATACTTCGTTTAATTGTATATAATAGACTCCCATTTTAGATTCGTTATTCGCGAATGATTTGTTTTCATCAAACACTTTTACAAGTAATTTAATGGGGCCTACCGCATTTAAAGACAAATTAATCGAACTTTCTGAATTAAATTTAAAATAACCGGCCGCGGGCCGGCCTTCGATCAACGAATTTGAGCCATCTGGAACCACCACCAGCGAGCTTATATTAACCGCGGCCGTATCTTTAAGTTCAGAAACATTCAAATATCTAAAAGGATTAACGATTCGTTCCCCGGTTAAATTAAAAGAACTTTGCTTATCATAGCCGTTAAAATCAGTTTTACCGGGGGCATTATTGCTATCCGGAACGCCGCGGGCCGATGAAACAATTTCAAAATGAAGATGAGGCGGCCCGGCGCCCGTATCGCCTGAATAAGCGATTATATCGCCGGCCGCGGCGGATATATTTTGAGAATTTAAATCTATATCAAAATTAAAACGCCTGTTATTAGCGGCCCTATATTTTTTTACATAATCTCCAAGTCCGAATTTATTATTTTCAAATGCCGATAGATGAGCGAATTTATAGATAAGCCCATTATCCGCTTTAAAAGTAAGCATTAAGCCATAACTATTTTCATCGCCATATAAATTAATAACTTTTCCAGATGAAGGCGCTATTACCGGAATACCGTTTCTTCTTTTAGTTCGAAAATCAACTCCCGCATGAAAATGAGTTGAACGATATTCACCAAAAGTAGCGGAAACGCTGTCATTAATTTTAAGCGGAAACAACAATTTCATACCGGTGCGATAATACCCGGAAGCGTTTCCCGCCGGCACGCCGCCGGCCTCCGCAATATAAGAAAAACGTGATAACAACGGCGTCAGGGAATTATATGACGAAATTCCAGTTTCATCGACATTTATATTATTCGATAATAATGCTAAAAATAAAAATAATCCTGATAATAAAAATACTGAAAACATTAAAAAAAATAAAATATAAACATAACGATAGCCGCAATATACAATATTTTTACTAAATATAATATATTTTATATGTCGATAATATTCGTTCTTTATTTTTGTAATCATTAATATAACCGCCCTGCCTTAAATAAAAAATATTTATAATGCCTTTATTATTCCATTACATATAAAATATTAAAAACACACAAAAAACCATTGACAATATGAGTGATAACATATAAAATATAATCTGTATTAAAAATAATCTGAAATAACCTGTTAATTATAAATTAAAAAAATATAAATAACAAGATAAAAAATTAAGGAATAAATATAAATTGACTGATATTAATCTTAACTCAGCATCTTACGATATAATTAAATATTCAAAATTCATATCAGCCGAACCTGAAATGAAAAAAATATTTGAATTAATCGACCGTGTCGCTCCAACGGACGCTACGGTTTTAATTCTCGGCGAATCCGGCGCGGGCAAAGAACTTGCCGCGCACGCGATATATGAAAAATCTAAAAGAAGCGGCGCGCCTTTTAT
>CAYQWL010000298.1:0-3174 GCA_964421195.1 uncultured bacterium
CTATTTTGTTTCCGCGCTCGATTAAAGTGTGTTCGCATGCGGTTTTTAATATGCCTTTTTCTACTATGATTTTTCCATTGGTTATATTGTAATTAACACGGTGGTTGAATCCGGAAAAGAGTATCGCCGATAAAGGATCGTGAAGTGCGCCTACATAGCCGATGGAATTGAGATCGTACATTATGATGTCGGCGGCCATAGACGGCGCTATTTTTCCTGATGTATCAAAGCCTAATATTTTAGCTCCGAGCTGGCAGCCCATTTTAAAAACATTGGATGCCGGCATTGAAGATACGCCGCTTTTTACCCGATGCACTAACAGCGCCATTCGTAATTCGCCGAGCATATCGGATGAATCGTTGGAAGCGGAGCCGTCAACGGCTATGCCGACGGGAACGCCGTATTCGAGCATTGCGGGCACGGGAGCGATGCCGGAGCCGAGACGGAGATTTGAAGACGGACAATGAGCCACGCCTGTTCCGGTTTTTCCCATGCGTTCTATTTCTTTTTCGTTTACATAAACGCAATGCGCGAACCATACGTCAGAGCCGATCCAGCCGACTGACTCCATAAAATCAAGCGGCCTGAGTTTATATACTTTCATGCAGTAATCGTCTTCGTCGTTTGTTTCGCAAAGATGAGTGTGCATTTTGACCTGTTTAGCTCTGGCGAATTTTGCGGTTTCTTCGAGAAGTTTTGGCGTTACCGAAAACGGTGAACAGGGCGCTAAAGCGATTTTGCGCATAGAATGCCGTGAAGTGTCGTGATATTTATTGATAAGTCTTTCACAGTCGAGCATTATTTCATCTTCGTTCTGTACTACCGTGTCTGGCGGAAGGCCGCCGTCTTTACGTGAACGCGACATGGAACCGCGGGTGGCGTGGAATCGAAGGCCGATACGTTCGGCGGCTGAAAATTGCGTATCGATGAAATGCTCGCCGCCGGAAGGAAAAACGTAATGATGATCAGTAGTAGCGGTGCAGCCGGTTAACGCGAGTTCGCTCATGGCGGCAAGAGTGCTGTATTCCACCCATTCTTCGTCTAAAAGCGCCCAGATATCATATAGATCGACGAGCCAGTCGAAGAGTTTTTCGTCCTGCATTTTAGGTATATTACGTGTAAATATTTGATAAAAGTGATGATGCGTGTTTACAAAGCCAGGTAAAAGCAGGTTATGTGAGCCGTCTATTACTTTATAATTGCCCGATGCGGCTATTTTTTCTACTTCCGGGGCTTCCGTGGCGGTAAATATTTTTTTAATTTCATTTCCCTCTATAATAAGTGCCGCATTATTAAGGACGGTGTTTTTTTCATCGAGCAGAGCCGCGGCATAAATATTTTTGATCAGTATGCCTTTAGACATTAATTATCACATCCTTTATTTTTACTTTAATTTATTATTATTATTTAATTGATCTGTCATGGTTGTTATAAATATGTATATCCGGCCTGTGTAATTTATTTAATCAGGTTCGTTATTTATATTATTCAGCCTGATCGGCGTTAATTTTATTTTTGTCGATAGTGTTTCCGGGAACGGTTTGTTTTGCCGCGTTGTTTCCGGTATTTAATTTATGGCGCCGTGTGAGCAGATCGATTTTAAAAGCGGCGATATTAGCGGAGGTTCCGTTTTTATCAAGTTCCATAGATTTTTTATATTCGTTAATGCTTTCATCTATTTTTTTCATTTTTGCGAGTGTGTCAGCGTAGTTACGATGAAAAATTGGGTTGTCGGGATCGATAATGATGGCTTTTTTATAATATGCTTCGGCATCTTCACAATGCGCCGAATCGGCGAGGCATTTTGCAAGATTATTTAAAGCTTCGGCGTAATCCGGTTTGATTTCTACGGCTTTTCTAAAACATGTAATGGCTTCGCCGGTTAATAATTTTTCGTCGTACAGGACGCCAAGATTATTGTAAATTTTAGCGCAGTGATTGTCGAGTTCGATAGCATTGATAAAACAAGCCATTTTCATGATTTTATCTTCGTTAGTTTCTCCTTTGTCGCTCCATTCCGAAGCTTTGAGCTGACGTATATCGCCCATCTGGCGACGCTTTTGTTTGATTAATTCCAGGATTTTTTCACGCGTCGTTTTTGTTATGAAACTGATTTGTTTGAGATTGTTTCCGCATGCAGGACAAAAATTTATATCGAAGCGATTAAGCGTATCTTCGTTTTTAGGAATTTTAAGCCCGCATTTCGTACAGAGCTTATAATAATCGCCCGCGAACGAGAGACAGGCGAGCTGTGAAAACGAGATAAGCAGAGCCGTAAAAACTATAGTTAAGTGTAGCGCCATTTTTTTGACGTATGAATATCGTAAATATACAATTTTCATTTGATATATCATCTCCGCTTTTATATTTTATATTTGTTTATGTAAAAAATTATTTTATAAAAGTTTATTGCCGCAGTAATTGCAACGCGCGTCCTGGCTTACATTAAAAACCGTAATATCGGAGCCGCAATAAGGGCAGCGCATATCGAGCGCATATTTTTTTTGTATTCGTTCCCAGGTTTTTTTAAATTTAGCGTAATAATAAAGTCTTTTTTTTTCGCGAAACCATTCTTTTATGGATGCTAATATTCCCTTTTGATTTGTGCCCGTGTTTCGGCGGTATTCAAAATCGTTTCCGGGCGTGTATGTATTAATATGATCGTAATAACTGCTTGTTTTTGACCGGACGCTGTAATTATAATTTTTAAATTTATAAATTTGATAAAGGAACCATATTAAGAAAATTACGCCGAGGCCGATTTTAGAAAATAAAAGTGAAATAAAGTAATTAAAAGCTGAAAACATCATCATCAGCATGATAATAAGCATGATTAAATTGACTGCATTGTGGTTCATAGCAATTTATTATACCAGAACTTTGTGTAATTGTAAATACAAATCATGAATTGTCGTTTAATAAAATATATAAAAGTATGATTTAAATGTCTGATTTAATTGACAAATTGCCTGTGATCTGGTAAAATGACCACAATAATTTTTATGTAATGTAAAATCGTAAAATTAAACGCATAAACGCTAAACGCGGAATTATGTTTTTATTTTTCAGGTTAAGGAGAAATTGAATGAACGGCGATACTATCAGACGGGAATTTTTAAATTTTTTCAAAAAGAAAAATCATCAGATTAAGCCATCCGCTTCGTTAATTCCTCA
>CAYQWL010000299.1:0-3108 GCA_964421195.1 uncultured bacterium
TAGCCGCGTCGAGCGAAGAGCTTTCCGGCTCAGGCGAATCCCTGCGTCAGCTTATAGCTAATTTTAAAGTTGGAGTGGGCGCGGGTAAGAAAAATATACAGAAAAAATAAAGTTATTAAAAAAAAGAAACTTTTTTTAATAATTTGTAGTATAATTAACATATAACATGTAAAATAAATAAAAATAAAGGATGATGTTTATGAGAAAAATCGTCGTTACAGCGTTTATGTTATTTATTGCTATGTTTTCGACTTTTTTTATATGCGTATCTTTTTCAGGCGCGCAAATTTCGTCTGTACAGGGCAGTATAAATAAAAGTTCTATTTCAGATGAAAAAACTAAATCAACCGGTTCCGGAACGGCAGCTACGGTTAAATCGCCGGCCGCTTCTTCGAAAACTTCAAAAACGGCGGCGGCCTCCGGTTCTTCCTTAAATTCCGTTATAGCCGACGACGAATTTACCGACTTTGAATTTATGAGCGAAGCTGAACTTACTTCGC
Organism: uncultured bacterium; assembly: GCA_964421195.1. Taxonomy (GTDB): domain Bacteria; phylum Muiribacteriota; class UBA9980; order UBA9980; family UBA9980; genus UBA9980. Next base: position 501 of record CAYQWL010000299.1, read on the forward strand.
TTCTCAATTCGATGAATTCTCCTATGGCAAAAGAATATGAAGGCGTTAATCCGGCCGGGATAATAATGGAAGTGGCTAAAGAAAATAAAGTTAATCCTCTCGTTATTCTTGCTACCATGCAGAAAGAAAACGGCCTTGTTCAAACAAAAAAGAAAATCACTAAATTTAAATTAGATTGGGCGATGGGCGTCGGGGTTTATGATAACGGTAAGATGAATCAGGCATATAAAGGTTTTAAAAAGCAAATTACCGGCGCAGCCCAAACTTTTAGAAATAATTTCGATAAAGGCGCGGAAATGCTTGCTTCAAAAAAATCGACCACGCTTCGTATCAATTATGGCAAAGATAAAATAACGCCTCTTAACGCGGCTACTTTTTCCCTTTATTCTTATACGCCGCATACTCATGGCGCGAAGCTTTTTACATCGATATATAAAAGTTACAAATCAAAACTCGAAAAATTAAGAGCGTCTTCGACCGCTTCTACTGGAAAATCTTCTACATCGAGAATATCTGATTAACTTAGTAAAATGGGCATGATTCTATAAGGCTTTAATATTTATTAATTTTTAATGAGCGGATAAGCTTTAGTTATAATAAATATAAATTTAGAATAAATCCGGGCGCCGATAGTTAGTTTATACGGCGCCTTTTTATTATTATTTTTATATCCGTTAATGCTGCGATTAATCTAATTTTTTGTTTAATATTTATTTGTTTAATATTTATAGCATAGCTAATAAATATATCAAATATATCTTGAATTTTATTTTTAAATATATTAAAATTAAGCTGTTTTATTAAGCATTTTTTTATTATAGCTGTTATATTTATGTCGATTGATTGCGGCAGTCAATATGAATTTTCAAAAATTAATCGGAAAAAGGGCAGCGTTTAAAACGTTAACAACAAGAGGTAAAATATATGACATTGGGTTTATTCAAAGAAATATTTATTATATTTATTATATCGATGTTCGTTCTTTATTTTTGCAGTCGTCTTAAAATTCCGGCTATAGTCGGCTATCTTTTTACCGGCGCTTTTCTTGGGCCTTATGGCTTACGGCTCGTTCATGCGACCCATGAGGTTGAGTATCTCGCGGAGGTTGGCGTGGTATTGCTTTTATTTACTATCGGCATAGAATTTTCATTCAAAAAACTTTTGCAAATAAGAAAAGCTTTAATTCTTGGCGGATTTACTCAGGTCATGCTTACGATAGCCGTTGTCGCATTTATCGAGTATGAGCTCGGTTCCGGATTTAAACAGGCCGTATTCATAGGTTTTCTGGTTGCTTTAAGCAGCACTGCCATAGTTTTAAAATATCTTCAGGAAAAAGCCGAAATAGATACGGTTTACGGCCAGACTTCGTTAGCTATTCTTATTTTTCAGGATATCGTAATAGTTCCGATGATATTGATAACTCCGCTTCTATCAAAAAAGCACATGGCCGCTTCGGGCGGAGATTTTTCTGTAACGCTGCTATTACTTAAAATAGCGGCGATAGTATTTTTAATTATAGCGGCCACTAAATTCATCGTGCCGCAGATTCTTTATCATGTGGCTAAAACACGTAATCAGGACCTTTTTTTATTAACCGTAATAGTCATATGCGCCTCCGTAGCCGTTCTAACTTCAAAAGCCGGGCTATCGCTCGCGCTCGGGGCATTTTTAGCCGGCCTGATAATATCGGAATCCGAATACAGCCATCAGGCGCTCGGATACGTTCTTCCATTTAAAAGTATATTCACCAGTTTTTTCTTCGTATCGATCGGAATGCTTCTTAACACTCAATTCATTTTATCGATGCCCTGGACTATAGCCGCTTTGACCACAAGCGTCGTGGTGATTAAAACGGCGGCCGCTTATACAGGCGGCGCGCTTTTAAAAGTGCCGGCCGGCTCGGCGCTTCTTGCCGGATTTGCGCTCTGTCAGATAGGCGAATTTTCGTTCGTACTTTCAAAAACGGGCGTCGAGCATGAAATTATTACCGACCATACCTATCAGATATTTTTAAGCGTCGCTGTATTGACGATGATATTAACGCCGGCGATAATTTATTTAGTCCATATCATTCTTAAACACCTCGTAAAGCTCAAATATTTAAAGGCGATACCCGGCGGGGCCGTGTCTGATGAAGCGGCCGACGAAGGCGAATTTTGTCAGATTAAAGACCAGCTTATAATAATCGGTTACGGCATCAACGGCCAGAACCTCGCGCGCGCCGCGAAAGCCTCTAAAATTCCATATATTATATCAGACGTAAATCCTGAAACGGTACGGCGTGAAAAACTTAACGGCGAGCCTATAATTTACGGCGACGCCACTTATGAAAGCGTTTTAGAGCACCTTAATATCAAATTCGCAAAAATCATCGTAATAGCTGTTCCCGACCGTATAGCGCTGAGGCGGATAGTCGAGCTGAGCCGCAAAATGAACCGCGATATTTATATAATCGCGCGAACCCGTTTTTACAGCGAAGTAGAAGAAATTAAAAAACTCGGCGCCGATGAAGTTATCCCCGAAGAATTCGAAACGGCCATTGAAATATTTACGCGCGTGATGCAAAAATATTTAATACCGCAAAATGAAATCGAAGATTTCATATCGG
>CAYQWL010000300.1:0-1886 GCA_964421195.1 uncultured bacterium
ATCGTAAAATTAATAGGGCTTCTATAATGATTTGATAAAATAAAATACCTTATTACAAACGGCGAAAATTTTTCAAGCAGAACTGAAATAGTAAAAAAATTACCGAGTGATTTACTCATTTTTTCAGAATTGATATTTACAAGCCCATTATGCATCCAGTAATTCGCAAAAGTTTTTCCCGTCTTCGCTTCTGATTGAGCGATTTCGTTTTCATGATGTGGAAAAGTCAGATCAAGTCCGCCGCCGTGAATATCAAAGGTATCGCCAAGATAATGGCAGCTCATGGCCGAACATTCTATATGCCATCCCGGCCGGCCTTCGGCCCATGGGCTTTTCCAGCTTATTTCACCGGGCTTTGCCGCTTTCCACAGACAAAAATCATGAGGATTTTTAAGTCTTTCATCAACCGCTATACGCGCGCCGGCAAGCATATCTTCGAAATTACGCTTTGACAGCTTTCCATAATCTTTAAATTTAGACACTTCGAAGTAAATTTCACCGCCCGCGACTTCATAAGCAAAACCTCGCGCAATAAGGCATTCGACGAATTCAATAATATGTTTTATATGTTCGGTAGCCTTCGGATAAATACTCGCGCGCTTTACCCTGAGCGCATCCATATCTACGAAATATTTGTCTATGTAACGTTTCGAAATATCCAGCGCGTCCGTTTTTTCAAGTTTGGCGCGGTTGATTATTTTATCGTCAACATCAGTGAAATTTACTATCATGGTAACTTTATAGCCTTTAAATTCAAAATACCTGCGTATAAGATCAAAACAAATAGCCGCGCGGGCATGGCCTAAATGACATTCATCATATACGGTAACGCCGCATACATACATTTTCACTTCGTTTTCATTTAATGGAACAAAATCAACCATCTTTGCCGCAAGAGTATCGTAAATTTTAATTGCCATATTTTTTCCTTTCCACTTTTAACGATTTTTATTAATTTTTTAATATAATCCTTGAAACAAACTGTATAACGAAATATTTAATTAAATTTATCACATAATTCAACGTGCCGTACGGCCGTTTTTAGAACCGGCGGATCCGCTCCGGCCGCCGGCCGCAGTATCCTGACTCCCGCTTTCAGGATTCGATTCTTTACATTCGCTAACTAACTTTCCCGCTTCCGCGGCGAGTTTTCCCTTCGGATTAATCTCGATTACCCTGTTAAAATGCTCACGGGCGGCCCCGCCTTCACCTTTAGCCTTATAAGCTTTAGCTATGTTAAAATGCGCCTGTATATCATCAGGTACCAATTTCAGCTCTTTTTCAAACATTTCAACGGCGCCGTCATAATTTTTATTTTCATAATACACCCTGCCAAAAAACGATAATATTTCAACATTTTTAGGCTGCTGCTTATGCGCGGTTTTTAATTCTTCGATAGCGCCTGATAAATCTTTGTTTTTATAAAGCTCACGGGCTCTGATATAATGTCTGTTATTACCGCATCCACAGCCGGCCGCTAAAAAAAACAAAAGCAAGAACATTATAATAAAAACAAATGAAAAAGATTTCAATCCCGGACCTCCGCAATTCATAAAAGTTTCTTTAATATACGCCGTATTTAAGCGTGTATAACTCTTTATCACCCGATACAAAATATTTCTTTTTAATTTCAGCTACAAGCACGGCGCGAGATATACCGGTAAAATCCTCTTTTTTTACCTGATGAAAATAAAAGCCCCGGGCTTCCTTTAAAAATTTAACGCGCCTGTCTTCAACCGGAAAAGTAGCGGAAATAGAATCTACGTTTATTTTATTTCCTCGCTGATCGAAAGTTTCAATCGTCAGTTTTCTATTTTTAACCGTATAACGCGCTTTAGCGCGAAACTCGTGAGAAAAACAATAAGCTTCGGAAAAAATTCCGGCCG
>CAYQWL010000300.1:1942-3062 GCA_964421195.1 uncultured bacterium
TTCGAAAAATTTTAGCGGGATCTTCAAAATCTTTATAAATAAATAAAGTCACGCCGTCGTTTTTTTTATAACCGATAACCGCGACCGCTTTTACGCTATGAGCCAGAGGGACGCTTTTCATATAAAAAGGAATTCCGGCGAGCACTATACCGTGTATATCGAGCGCGGCGGTTAAAATATCGGCATTATCTCCCTGAGAACGGAAAAGCTCGATATATTCATCGCCCATATAAAAACGATTATTTTCATCTACCGTATATACGACATTTTTATCGCCGGCATCAGGCGCGCTTTTTACGTCAGGTAAAACGAGCGCTGAAGCATAACCTTCAAGAGACGAATGAACTTTTTCGTCAAGAAAAACAGGGTCTTTCAAATAACCGGAAACCGTAAAAAAAGCGGAATCAACCGCCGATCTTTTTAAATAAATCATTTCAAGCGCGCGCGGATTAACTCCAAAAGCCGGTTTTCCGCTTAAATAATCGTAATAGCGCTCAAAAATCACTTCATCGGAGCACGAAGATGCAATATGCCACCAATCAGCACAATAAGCGCAAGCATAAGAAAAAGATTTAAGCGGAAAAAAATCTATACTTTCATTCCCCGCGCGGGATAAAACGGTAAGTTTTTTTTTCGCGATTGATTTAGAAGGCATTTCGTTAATATAATCTATAATCTTAAAATCCTTCATCGCTTCAGATTCCACTGGAATTCCGCACAATTCAACAAGACCCTGATGCCGTTCATTAGAATAAAAGGGAAAACTTTCAAGAACGCCAGGAATGCCTGAGGCAAAAAATCGATTCTGCGGCAGAAGATAATCGGTTGAAACAATTTCCCGCCATTCGCGGGCAGTTAAAAAATAACGGGCGCCGGTAGAATCGGAAGCAGGCGGAAATAAAAGCCCGCCGGACGGATCAAGATAAATAAAGCGGGCCGAATAATCCGAAGATATAAGCGGAATCTCGCAGGCATAAACACGGCCGCCGGTAGATATAACACGGGGCCGGCCCGTATGAACGATTTGAGAATAAAACAAAAGATCGCGCGCGGGAATATATTTTTGAAGCGCGGCGGCCGAATCTAAAATTTTTTTTACATGCCTGCCGGCGGATAAAAT
>CAYQWL010000301.1:0-3048 GCA_964421195.1 uncultured bacterium
GGCGTAAATAAATAAATTTTTCAGGTGTCGTGAATTAATAATGAACAGTTTAAACGGCGATAACGAGTGTAAAATTGAAGAAATTTCCTCTAACGGCAGGCGCGGTTTTTATTTTTTTATTTTAATTACCGCCGTTGTTTTTTTTGCGGTTTATTGTTATGGCGGCGGGTTTAGCGCTCCCACCGTTATTTTTCTCATGGCGTTTAACTGCGCCGCTTCCGCTTATTATCGTTTAAATACAGGCCGATCGCCGTCGCCGTTAGTTTCGTATTCTTATTTAATGATATTTTCTTATATTATATCTAATTTTTATTATCTTGATGTTTTTAATGCTTTGACTTTTATTTCATCTATTACTTTAATTTTTTATTCTTACAGAATAAAAAATGCGGTTATGCTTTTTCTTTTTCTTTTGTTTGCTCAAATTGCGTCGCTTAATATTTATTTTGATTTTTTTAATATAAATCCGCTGGTAAGCGGTATAAGTGGTATGAAAGAAATCGTTTTTATGCCGCTTATCTTTCTTCCGTTTTTAATTATAGCGTTTTATCATAAAATAAAATCAGAAACGGCTTATAGCGGAGCTTATTTAACGGCGCTTACGGCCGGCCTGTCTTTTTATTTATTTATAGTAGGTTTAAATCCGGATTCTGGAGCGATGGTTTTTACGGCAGCCGGTTTTGCGCTTGCTTTTACAATTTTTATGCTGCCTTCGGTGGAATCGGCTGCGGGGGCATATGTTGACGTCGAAGCTGTGCGGCGGCCTGAAGGTGTGGATTTAAATATTAAAAATGCTGTTTTTACGGTTAATATTTTTTTTCTGACCCTTGCCGCTACAGTTTATGTATATTCAGTTTATCGTGTATATGGGGCCTGTTCTTATTTCGAATTTTATTCGCAGGGCGCATCTTTATATCACGATGCCGCCGGCGGATATTTTGCCCGGTTTAACGCGCCGTTTAATTATATAACGTTGAATGCGCCCGGCCAGCCGGCGTCAAAAATATATGCGAAAAAAAATATGAGGGTGTTTCCGCTTCCGCCTGACCGTGTAGTTGAGTTTGAAACTGTTTTAAATAATTATTCCGCTGCGTTTATTAATGCTGCCGTTATTGATATAAAGCAGGCAGGTGAGCAAAAAATAGCGATGCTCGATTATCCTTTTTTGAATGTATTAATAGATGAAAAAAAAGCTGCGTCTATTTCGCCGCGTTTTGTATATAAAATAAAGGCCGGGGTGATGGAAAATGGCGGATCGTTTTTAAGCGATTATACGCTTGTGGGTGATAGATTTTTGATGTTCGATGAAAATAACGTTTATAATAAATTTAAATTCAGCGTTAAAAATTTTTTTGCTGTATCTGCGGGCGCGGAGTTTGCCGCTGTTTATGATTTTTCCGGAAATGTACGAATAATTGATTTGAATGATTCAAAAACTATTATGATTATAAGCGGGATTAAAAATTTTATAAGCGCTGGCAGATTCGGGCAGAGAGATTTTTTAATTTTATGTGAATCTGAATTATACAGGGTTTCAACGGTCGAAAGAAAGATTGAAACCGTCGATTGTGGTATGAATATGCTTGAAAGTAAATTTTATGGTATGTGTTGCGCTTCTGATGGTAACAATGTGGTAGCTGCCCGTGGCGGCGTAAGTCTGGCAATCGGGTCGGAACCGGGTTATATAACGTCGTTTCCAGCCAGTATTGATTTAAACGATTCCCGCCGTGTGCTTTATTATGATAATGATATTCTGGTATGCTATGAATATTTTTCTCAACGTATCGTGTTATATAAAATAAAACGTACATATAGTAAAATTGAAATTGTTCATTCTGCATTTATTTCATCGTCTGAAAATTCATTTTTAAATATTGATTCTTTCATTTCAAAGCAGGATAAAAAAAGTATTTTAGCGGTAGAATATGGCGCAGCCGATAGAATTATAAACGTTGCTGAAATAAACGTCGATACGCTCGAAAAAATAAGAAATGTAAAAATAAAAATCGATCCGGAATTAAAAATTCCCGTTGGTTATGCTTTTAGAATTTCGCCTGAAGGCGTTTTTACATTCGTATTAATATTTGAAGATTCGATCGCTTTAATGAATGCCGGATTTTTTTATAATGAAAATTGTCATATAATGCTTGATGATTATTATAAACATAATGTGGTTCTGGCGTCGATGCCTTTCGAAGTGGAAAGTGCCGATGAAAAGCTTTTTATTGCAGCACATAACCGTGTTTATGTAATCGCAAAAGACTCGTTTAAAAATTTTAAAAAAATAAAGGTTTTTGAAGCCGCTAAATAAAGCCTGCAGGTATAAGTTAATATATTTATCGTAGTTGTTTAATGTTTGTAATAAATTTATGTTTTTGAGAAGAGAAGCATTAAGATGATGTTTATTCGATTTATAAAAAAATGATTGACATTTTTTTTTATATATGATAATATCCACTCGTACACTGAGTTGATAAAAAAAAGTTACATTTATAACTAAAGGAGGTGGAACAATTGAAAAAATCTTTATTAACGGTTATCGTTATTTTATTCGCGGCTTCATTTTTTATGAGCAGCGCGGCTTATGCCGCTAATTATCCGAACGTGACCGGATTGAAGCCTTTTACCTCTCAAACGGCCTACCTTTCTTTAATCGGTTATATTCAGTACCTTGCTAAAAATCAGGATGGTAAAGAAATATCGAGAGAAGAAGCGATTCAGGCTTTAAACGAACAAAAATCCGGCCCTGTTAAAGTAAAAAAAGCCAGAAGAGTAAAAAAACATAAAGCGGCTAAAAAGGCTCAGACTGAAAAAACGAAAGTTGAATCATCCGAGCCGGCGGCTGAAGCTATGGCTGTCTAAGCTCCGAAAACGGAAGCTCCTGCGGTAGAAGCCCCTGCGGTAGAAGCTCCGAAAACGGAAGCCCCTGCGGTAGAAGCTCCGAAAACGGAAGCTTCTGCGGTAGAAGCTCCGAAAACGGAAGCCCCCGTGGTTGAAGAAGCTCCCGTAGTAGAAGGCGGCAAATAAAATTTAATATTTTATTTTACC
>CAYQWL010000302.1:0-3032 GCA_964421195.1 uncultured bacterium
TAATCAGTTCGCTTATTATATTCGGCGCCGTTTTAATAGGATACGGCGCTGAGGTTCTGGAACTCGTACTGCCGAGCGGAGTGGCTATAGCGATAGTGGCGCTTCTTCAAATATCGCCTGAATTTTTCGTGGAATGGGCCACTGTTAAAAGAGCGGCGTTCGATCCGGAGTTTTTACATAATGCCATGGCCAATCTTTACGGCGCAAATAAGCTTCTTGTCGGTTTCGGACCGCCGTTAGTTTTTTTTGTTTATTATTTTTTTTCGCCGGCCAAAAAAAACGATTATATAAGTATGCATAAGATAAAATCCTATAGTATATTCGTTATGATATTCGCTGTGATGTATAATTTTATAATTTATCTAAAAAATTCACTTATGTGGTACGATAGCATAGTGCTGGTATTAATTTATTTCGGCTCTATTTATTTTATAGGCCGTATGGAGATACGTTATCGTGAATTAAAGCTGAATGCGGGAGAAGAAGAAAAAGCTGTTGAAGTCGAAGACAGCGCCGTCGAAAAAATTATACATAAATTTATAATGGCCGGCGAAAAAGTTATATTACATAAAGCTTATATAGCGTCGTTCTTTTTTCTTGCTGCGGGCGGCGCGTTGCTCGTCGGTTTTGCCGAAGAATTTCTTGAATGTCTTCTTCATGCCGCTACGGCCGCCGGTATTTCTACATTTATATTTATAGGTTATGTGGCGCCTTTTATGTCTGAATTTCCGGAAAAGACGGTGGCAATAGGTTATGCGATGAAAGGCCATGAAGACACCGCTATGATAAATTTTTTAAGTTCGATACTTGCACAGCTCACTTTGCTTACCGCTATGGTTCCGCTCGCATATAGTTATTATAAAGGCGAACCGACGGGCATTACATTTGATAAAATTCAAAGTCAGGAACTTTTGCTTGTAATTGCGATGATGCTTTTTTCGCTTATGCTTTTTTTAGATTTAAAATTTACGATACGTGAAACGATTCTTGCACTCGGATTATTTTTATGGCAATTTTTGTTTCCGGAGTCGCGTGATACGGTTACTAAAGTATATTTTGTTCTTTTTATTTCTTATTTTCTCGAAATGATGCTTGAAAGGCGGCATACCGATGTGATAAAAACCGTCGTTAAGCCTGATGAAAATTAATGTTGTTTTAACGATAGATTTTTAATCGATCAGTCGGCGTTTTATAAGCGCCGGTATTTTTTTTATCAGAACACGTTTTAATTCAAGTAATTTTTTTTGATAATTATTTTCGTTGATTTTCAAGCCGGTTATATCGAATTCATCGTTGATTTTTTTTGCTGATTCTTTCATCAGAGAAAAAAGTTTTTCGCCGTTTCCGAAACGCAGTAATATTTCTTTGCCTGCGTTTTGCGCGGCTTCGATTACTATTTTTCGAGCCGTTTCATAAAATTCTTTATTTTCTTTTCTTTTTTTAGAAGGATCGTTCCTCTGCCATGCGGCCGGAATAAGATCTTCTAAGGTTAAAAGTTCTACGTTTTCCAGGGCCGCTACTTCGGGCGGTACGCTTCGTGAAATAGCGAGATCGATTATTATTATATTTTTGCCGTGCGTCCGGTTAAAAGAGGGTTCGCTTAAGGTCATGCTGTAATTTATATCGTTAATGCAAAAGATCCATATATCGTAATGAGCGCAGACGTCGTCATCGATATTTACATTTTTTTCTTTAACGAGCCGCGTTTTTATTTTTAGCATTGAAAGAGCGCGGCGGATATTTTCCGCATTTTTTCCAGAACCCATGATAAGCGCATTTTTATTAGCGAGTTTTTCGTCGCCGAACCGTTCATGGAGTTTTTTAAGTATATTGTTTTTGAGTATATTTCGTTCAGCGAATATTGGAACTTTATTTCTTATTTTTGCCGCGCATTTTAAACCAAGATTATATATCGCGCTTATATAATCTCCGCAGAATCCTTTCTGACGGCAGCGCAAGTAGCTGTCTTTTATCTGGCCGAGCACCTGTATCTCGCCTATATCTTCCGATTCGAAACCGCACATTACTGAATAAAGATGAGTTAGCGCGCATTCGCCGGCGGCATGAAAAAATTCTTTTTGTTCGCGCGCGAGTCCATATTTTTTTATAATTTTTTTTAAAAAATCGCATATTGCGCCGGCGATTTTTTTTTCAATGTTATTCGTTCGAGAGGCGTAAGAAGATTCAGGCGTCGTAATTAATATTTCATAACGCAGGCAGGTAGATAAAATTACAGCTTCAACCTGCGGATGATTTTTTCTTATATTCGTAAAAACGCTTTCGAATTTTTCAAAATGTAATTCGTAATCCGATACGATTTTGAGTATTTTTTCTTTTTCAGTTATTTTTGAGTTAATTCCATATATAAGCAGCGCCAATTATTATAATTCCTTTTTTTGTTCCTGAACCGTTTCGTTGACAGCGGCAGATAATTTTAATTTTTGCTTTTCGATTGTTTTATCATCTTTAGTTTCATGTATATTATCATCGGGCGCCGCTATGCCGGCGGTTTTGAGATTTAATGAATATGCCGGCTCCCGGTCCGTAAAAGACACTTCAATGTTTCCGGACGTTGTTTCTGATTTTGTTATCAGAAGGAGATCTTTAATTCTGGCCGTATAGTTTTTCAGGTTTAATTCACATCGTATTATCTGCGCGTTTTTCAAGTTCCAGAGGCCGTCTATTTTTATGTTTTCAAATCGGCCGGAGGCCGAAGCCGAAAAAACATTTTTGCGGTTTTTATAGATCGAGGCTTTGAGTGATGTTATATTTGCGCTATTATCGTTATCACTATTATAGGGCGGTCCTTCATTATCTTCGTAATCAAATGCCACGAAAACGTCCTTATCGAAATTTTCGTCTATAACGAGATGATCATTATAAAAAGCTGGCGTATATTCTTTTAAAGTAAAATTATATGAAGCCTGTCCGGCCGGTTCGGCGAAACTTACTTCTCCATTAAGTTCATGCCATTTATTGCCTGCTTTAAACGTAAAAGGCTGCGATAGTTTTAATGTATTCGGATTGAATGT
>CAYQWL010000303.1:0-2974 GCA_964421195.1 uncultured bacterium
CTAATTTCGCTAAAATAACTAATAAATCAAGCGGCGGTCAAATTAAGCAGTCACTTAGCGACTTAACGTCTAAAGTTCAGAACATAATTAACAACAAAATATCTTCATCATCGATGGAAACTGTTACACAAATTGCGGCGGTCGAGGTTTCAATTGAAATACAAATAGTTGAAGGCCGGGTTCAATTTATCGATCGTAAACAAACCGATCCTCTTATATTAGATATGGATGGAAACGGCTTTGAATTAACCAGCGCCGATGATGGCGCCCTATTTGATATCGATGCCGATGGCGTAACGGATAAGATGGCCGTTACTAAAGGAAACGATGCAATACTCGCGCTGGATATAAATAATAACGGAATAATCGATAATGGAAAAGAATTATTTGGCGATCAAAATGGCGCTGCTGACGGTTTTACTGAATTAGCTAAGTATGACGATAATAATGATGGTATAATAAACGCAGATGACCGAATATTCGACAGCCTTAAATTGCTTCAGTTCGTTAAAAAGCCTGACGGCGGCGGTAATGAACAAAAATTAACCGCGCTTAAATCAAGCGCAATAACAGCTATCGACCTTAATAAAATTTATGGCGCTAATGATGAAATCAAAGGCAGTTCGATAGTTAAAAAAACTTTTGCTTATATCAATAATAACGAAAATAACCGTATAAATATTGCTGACGCTCTTTTAGAAAATTACCGGGTTTGATGTGCCTTATTAAAACATTTAATTCTGATAATTTTGAAAATATATCATATTTGCCTTATCTGCCTTGACAATTTTATTGATATTAAGTTATAATACGGACAAAGATAAAATTGTGAATAACTTTTGTATTTATCTATAATGAAAATAATATTTAATGAAGAATTTTATGATTCATCTTATGCTTCGAACGGCGCTTCGGTTGCGGGGCGCATGGAGGCCGTTATGGCTGAATTTGGCGATGAGGCGCGGTTCCAGATATTGCCGTCTCCGTCCGCCGAGGAAGAAGATATTTTAAGAGCGCACACTCAGAGGCGCTATCTTGAAGTAAAAAAAGACCGGCCGCTTTATGAAATGGCTATGCTTGCCGCCGGCGCGGCAGTTAAAGCGGCCGAAATATCTTATTTTTCAAACGAAGCGGTTTTCGCCTGTCTTCGTCCGCCCGGCCATCATGCGGGAATCGATACCGGCTGGGGTTATTGCGCATTTTGCAATGTTTCCGTGGCGCTGTTAAAATTAAAAGCTTCAGGACTGATAAATAATGCGGTTGTCGTTGATTTTGACGCGCATACCGGCGACGGCAATATCGATACTCTTAAAAACTGGCCGGAAGCAATAGTGATAAATCCTTATGCCGATAATAATTTAGATTACATCAAGCTGCTCGAAACCCGTATGCGTGAAATTAACAATGTAGATATAATAGCCGTTTCCGCCGGTTTTGACGCTTATAAATACGACGTTGGAAAAAAGCTTGAAACATTCGATTTTTATCAAATCGGCCGAATTCTTAAAAGCGCTTCAAATAGAATGGGCCATCAGAAAAGGTTTGCTGTGCTTGAGGGCGGTTATTATCTCGCGGATCTCGGTAAAAACGTTTTAGCTTTCTGTGAAGGATTTATGCAGGCAAGCGGTCCTGCCATAAAATCGAAATAAATATTTTGTTGAGTAATTTTAATGAACTTATAAATTAAAAAATAATATCGGCCGCCGCGCCGGCTTGACGCCGGTTGCGTTGCCGATTCAGTTTGATTTTATCGTTGGAGCTGTGTGAATGAGTTTAAGAAATACGGCTATAGCGTTTGCTTTGATGCTGTTATCGTTTTATGTGGTCCTTATAATTTCACTTGCGCCTTTTTTGACTTCGGGCGATTTTTATAAAATTATCACTTCGCAGCGTGTGCTGTATTCGATTAAATTAAGCGTGACAACCGCGGTAATAGCTACTATTATTTCTCTGGCTTTCGGTATTCCGGCAGGTTACGCGCTTTCGCGTTATCGATTTCGCGGGCGCGCCTTAGTTGACGCCGCGCTCGAAGTGCCGCTCATAGTATCTCCTATAGCTCTCGGCGCGCTGCTTTTAATATTTTTTAAAACTTCAGCGGGCGCATATATTCAGGATAACGCGGCTGGTTTTGTATTTGAAATCAAAGGCGTAATACTTGCTCAATTTATTACCAGCGCTGGAATAGCGGCGCGAATGATAAAATCTACTTTTGACGAAATTTCGCCGCGCTACGAAATGGTCGCAGGTTCGCTTGGCGCTTCGCCTTTTTATTCATTTATAAGCGTTACTCTTCCTCTGGCGCGGCGTGGAATAATAGCCGCTACGGCTGTTACATTCGCTAAATGCGTGGGCGAGTTCGGCGCGACGATGACGCTCGCCGGCACCATGCCGATGAAAACCGAAACGCTCCCGGGGTCGATATTTTTAAACCTGTCGTCAGCCGATATAGAGGGCGTGGCGGTGCTTATAATATTGCTTATAACCCTCGGACTTGCAACTATTTTATTCGCTAAAAAAATGGGGGTCGCCCGCCATGATTGAAATCCGCGATTTATTCGTTAAAGCGGGCGATTTTTCCCTGCAAAATATCAATTTTAATATCGAAGCCGGAAAAAGCCATGTTATAGTCGGCCCTACCGGCGCCGGAAAAACCCTGCTGCTTGAAAGCATTATAGGCTTCAGAACGCCTTCGGCGGGCGATATTATAATCTCGGGCGAAACCGTTACGAATAAACTTCCTCATCAGCGCGGCGTATCTTACGTGCCGCAGGATATATGCATTTTTCCTAATATGAGCGTTATCGATAATATATACTATCCGATCAAAGCGCGCGGCATCGATTTAAATAGCGTGCGTGCCCAGATAGACGAACTTATTTCTTTTTTTAATATAGGCGGCCTTCTTCAGAGATATCCGGCGAATTTAAGCGGCGGCGAGCGCCAGAGAACCGCTTTAGTGCGCGCTTTAGTGTCC
>CAYQWL010000304.1:0-2885 GCA_964421195.1 uncultured bacterium
ACCGATAAACTTATTTATAAATCATCGATCGGAAGTATTGGAACGGGGCCTGATCAATTTAGCGATCCGCGCGATATAAGTTCCGACGGCACTTACGTTTATGTTACTGATAATGGTAATAAACGCGTGATGAGATTGAATATTGAAGAAAATGGAGGCCTTACCTTTAAAGATCAATTTATGGGCGAGGGCCAGGATGATCCGGGCAAGGTAATTACCGGAAGTTTAACTGAAATAAACGGCGTGGCTACTGATGGGTATTATACATATATATGTGAAAGCGGCAGTAAAAGAATAATAATGACCGGCGATGTGGCTAAAAAAGTTGATTGGAACGAAATAGCGCAATTCGGCGTTACGAATGTAGCCGCAAAAGACAATGCTCATTTGAAAAATCCTAATGGAATCAGCTTTGCCGGTAATTATTTTTATGTGGCGGATACCGGTAATAATCGTATCGTGATGCTCGATCAGGAGCTTGGTTTTCATAAATGTTCGCCGGGATCTATTTATAGTTCGCCGCTCGATGTTTATTATAACGAACAGGGGCTTTACGCTATCGATTCAGCCGGTATAAGCTTATCTACCGATGAGGTGCAGACAAAAACCATATCGAGAGCATTGCCCAATCTTAAAGGAATTTGCGGTTATGATGGCATTAATTTACTTGTCACTACCGGTAATAAAATAATGTGGGTAAATGGAATCACTCTTAACGATATTAAAAACCCGATTATTTATACTGGTGTTCCGGCGCCTGCGGTATTAAGCTCGCCTACCGGTCTGGTTACTAACGGCGTCGATGTTTTCGTATGCGATACCGGTAATAATCGTATTATAAAGTTCGGTATAGATAGATCACAGTCGAATAATCATAAGCTTGTATATAAAGCGCATTTTTCAGCAGGCGTGACGAGCCCGCAGTATATTTCACTCAGCCCGGATTTTATCTATTTCACTAACGGCGGCGCATCTAAAAATATAGTTAAACTTGATTTAAATCTTAACTATATCGATAAATATCCGTCAAGCGGCGTTATGAGCACTCCTACGGGTATATCTTCATTTGGCCAGTACACGCTTACTTCTGAAAATGCTTCACATCGCGTCGTAAAAACCGGTATTTCTAAATTCGCCGGCGAGGTCGCGATTGAAAATTCAATCGAAGACGCTAATTTTGGCCATACCAATCATTCGATCGCTATAGTTACCGACGAAAATACCGGTACCAGCCTGCCGCTTGTAATGTATGAAAAAAGCGGAGTGCTTTATCATAGACTTGCAAAAGACGAAGATGCGACTACATTTGATGGCCAGGTGGCTGATTTTAACGGCGTTCAATCGGCTCTCGCTTCTAAAGGCAATAATGTTTACGTGGCGTATGCTGATAGCGGCCAGATTAAGTTTTCAACAACTTATACCGGCAAAACTTTTTCATCGCCAGTTTTAGTCAGCGGCGGTTATACAGGTTGTTCGAATCCGTCTATAGCCGTCGATAAGGATAACTATATTTATATAGCGTGGGAAAGCAATTCTAAGATAAATTATAATCGTTCGATTCTTCCGGTCGCAAACGGCGTTAATGGGTCAAATCCATCGTTATTTGCTCCTGCCGGTATTAAGCAATTCGAATGTTCCGCCGAAGGTGAACAAAAACAGGTATCTCTGGCCGCGTCACGGGAAACTACTCATATTCATGCCGTATGGGTGGTTAACAAAGACGGTTATAATACTATTAAATACGGGCGCGGCGATGCCGGCTCGATAATTAAGGACACCAAAACCTTTGAAAGCGGGCCTGAGCATAGCGTTGGAAGCCCTAAAGTAGCTTCGGGCGCGGCTAATCAGTTATATTTAGTGTGGACTGGACTCGATATGCAGACGGATATTAAATATGTCGCTTCGATCGATGCCGGCGTTAATTTTGAAAATATAAAAACGATTAATTCGACTAAAAACGGTTATCAAAAAAATCCGTCAATAACTATAGGCCTCGATGAATATGGTAAAGACGTCGCCATGGTCGTATGGGAATCTACACAGAATTTAACCTTTAATGATGAAGATATTTATTTTACGAAATCATCGTCCGGCATATTTGAACTCAACACGAGAATTAATTCTAAAATTCAAAGCCGTGCACAGCTTTTGCCGACTATTTTTTCGACTCCGGACGGTTTGATAGTATTCGCCGCATGGCTCGATACGTCTAAAAATGATTATGACGTGTATTGCGCCCGGTTTACCGACGTTTCTATTTATCAGCTTAAAGGTATTTTTACTTCGCCGGTAATAAATCTTGGAACGCATGTTAAAGGATTCGGTAAAATTTTGTGGGTCGATGATACGGCCTCTAAAAAATCGACGAAGATACATTTGAATACCAGATTGTGCCCTGACGACGGTTATGGTAATCCCGACACCGGTTCCTGGTCGAAATGGTCTTCGAATTATAAGACTATTAATTCCGATATTCAGGTCGATGACGAATATAGCGGAATGTCGCCCAATCTTTTCGAAAACCAGTATATACAATATCGGGCGACTATAACTACGAAAAATAAAACGATATCTCCAAATCTTTATAAAGTTATACTTAATTTTATTCGTACCGGCGACAGCCCTTCGCATTTTACGGCTGCCGGCGGCGGCGTTAAGAGCCCGATTTTTATAGACGATTATCGCGGCCCGATTAATGGCTGGTTTATTAACCCACCGCGGCTGACTGTTGCGCCGGATAAAGAAGCTATCACTTATTGCGATTGGAAAAAATTACCGGAACCAGATGTTATTGTACAGACGGGAGCTCATCTTTCTTATACTCCGTTTCTGGTGCCTTATGTTAATCCTACCACGCAATCTACGCCCACGATTATTCTGGCCGG
>CAYQWL010000305.1:0-2883 GCA_964421195.1 uncultured bacterium
TCTGAAGGCTCCAATAGACCCCGTCACGAAGATAAAACTCAACACCAAAATCATACCCGAAGTAAACGATTTGTACGTTCATCAGGAAAATATGGCTTTTTATCAGCGCGTCAGTAAATTAGATAAAAAAGAGTTAAGTAAAGATGAAGCCGATAAATTAATAAAATCTTATGAACTTTTATTAAAATTCTGGTTGGATAAAATGAATATTTCCTGGAATAACAATAACTTATATGAATTTTCCGATCTTTTATTCGGCATGATTGAAAATATATCCAAATACATTATAATGCAAATCATTAATACGCCTGTATTAAAGCCATACTTTAACGACGTTAAAAACAGAATGCTTGCTACTGAAGGTTTTGAAGAATACGCCAGATCAAAAAGAGTATATCTCGATGGAGAGCCGAGTAATTATGTATTTAATATTTTTCTTCAATTCTTAGTTGAAAAGCAGGTATTAAAAGAAAAAGCCAGAGTCGTATCTTCTTTTATTAAACCGCTGATGGTAATTAAAGATAAGAGAAACGAAGCGGTGCATCTGTTTGGAAGTTCATCGGAAGAGCATTTCAAAGATCCGAATCTCGAAAAAAATTATCCGGGTAAAAACATAATAGAGATAATACACGATAATTACAATAAACTTGGAATAGCGCCAAATGAAAATTCCATATTAAAAACAATAAACGAACTTATCATAGACAGCGTTATGAAATTAAGTAAAAGTTAAACCTGATTCGTCGTTTAATATTTAAAAATAAAGCTGGAGGCGGTTATGATAAACGAATTAATAGAACACGCCGGCTGGCAATGCGCCAACGGGCAGTACGAAGACGCGCTGGCCAAACTTTCGGAAGCTATCGACCTTAAAAATTACGACGGCGGTTTGCGCGACGCTTATCTGTTATATTCAAAAGTTCTGTTTTTGTTGGAGCGCCGCGCTGACGCCGAAACTGTTTTAAAATGGCTCACGATGAACGCACCCGGGGAAAATTTATATAAGGAAGCGCTTTTAGAGTTTTACAACGATTCAGGCGAGGTAAAAAAAGGCGCGGAACTTGCCATGGCGCTTATTAATTCAATTTCACTGCTATCCGATGAAAAACTCTTTATTTGTTTAGACTTACTTGAAATGAACGGCGCCTACCGCGAAGCTTCCATATTTTCCGAAAAACTAATAGCGGCGGGCGCTGGCGGCGAAGAATTAAACGAACGGCATCATAAATTGTTAAAACTTTCACGCGGCCATGAATTCAAAAACGCGCAATTTCAATATGACGAAAACGGCGTTAATGAATTTCACAAACTTTTCAGCGGCCGGGAGAATGTATTCGCCAAACAGGTTAAACTTCAAAACGGCGAATACGGTTATCATCCCGTGTATGAAAAAATGCGGCCGGAACATGTTAAAATGCACTTCGACGGCGATATAACGCTCGGCAGCTACACCGTAACGCTCGATAACTCATGCTATTACATGGCAATCGATCTCGACATACGCAAGGCCTACCAGTACAAACTTGAAAAAACCGGACGGCAGGCGCTTCTTGGCAAGATGAAAGAATCGCTTCGCAAAATAAAAACCATATCCGAATTTTTTGGATTGAAACCTGTATTCGAATTTTCAGGTAACAAAGGTTTTCATGTCTGGTACTTCTTTATAGAACCCATATCCTGCAAAATAGCCCGCAGAATAGGTTATTATATAATTTATAAACTCGGAGTGCTGCCGTTAGAATTTTTATTCGAAATATTCCCGAAGCAGGACGAGGTAAAGCAGGGCGGCATAGGCAATTTAATAAAACTGCCGCTCGGCATTCATCTTAAAACAAACACTCGCGGTGTATTTGTAGATGAGGCTAATTTCGACGTAGCCGGAGACCAATTCGACTATTTAAAAAATATTAAACGCCATACTCGCGGCGAAATCGACATGGTTCTCGGGCGCATAGCCGAAGATAACCGTAATAATATAAATAAAAACGCCCGCGGCAAAGGCGTTGACTCCGGCGATTACAGCGTTTTAAAATCTAAAAACCCGGAAGCCGCCGGCGGTGAAAACGCGGATGGTGAAGGTAAATCGACACTCGCGCCTGAAAAAGAATTTAAAACGCTTGCCATATCGGTGCCATATCCTCAAAAATTACCTGAAATGATCCAGAATATGCTGTCACGCTGCAAAATATTATGGAGCATCGTCCGAAAAGCTAACGAACAACATATATTAAATCACATCGAAAAACATGTCCTTATTTATTCATTAACTCCGCTTGGCGAGGCCGGCCAGTTATTTATCCATCAAACCCTTTCAAAATGCGCGGATTACGACCCTGAAAAAGTCGGCCGCAACCTGAGAGCGGTTCCGCCGAATCCCATAAGCTGCCCTAAAATAAGAAAATCGATGAAAGACCTCGCGGAGCTCGTCGGATGCCGCTGCATATTCGAACTGCCGCCAAAAACCTACCCATCGCCTTTAATATACGCAAATATTTTTCCGCATTCAGAAGAAAAACTTAAAAATGCGGCAGACCGCAGCTATCAAGACCAGAAACTCATAGCCAGCAGCTATAAACCTGATGACATGGATATAATGATGTTCAAATTTGAATCGATAAAATCTGAAATTAAAAAGCAGGAAACTCTTATGGCGGAGATAAAAGACTCCATGGCAAGGCTTTTTAAAGCCGGCAACTTCAATCAGATAGAAAGTCAAACCGCTAAGTATGAAATAATTTATGAAGCCGGCGGTGAATTTGAAATAATAAAAAAAGAAAAAGAATGACGGGTATTTAAATGCAGCAGGAAGAACGCACGCTATATGTGGCCGAACAGGGCGCGACCATATCAAAAACAAGCCACAGAATAGTGATTAGAAATACC
>CAYQWL010000306.1:0-2881 GCA_964421195.1 uncultured bacterium
GAATTCTCTTCTGGGTTCTCTTTTTTCCATGCCGGTATTACCTCCACCTTTCTTTATATCATAAAATATTTAGTTATTAATTAAAACTTTAATCCGGCGTTGCGAGCCTCGTCCGCGAGCGCTTTAATACGGCCGACATAAAGATTTCCGCCGCGGTCAAAAGCCACATCGGTTATATTTTTACCTTTAGCGCGTTCAGCTATTACTTTTCCTATATGTCTGGCGGCTTCCACGCCATCGAGAGCTTTTTTATTTTTTTTCAATTCGGCGCTTATCTCTTTTTCGTATGTTGACGCAGCTACTAAAGTACGGCCTTTTATATCGTCGATAACCTGCACCGCTATATGTTTGGTGCTTCTAAACACCGACATTCTCGGTCTTTCGGACGATCCGGTCATAACCTTGCGTATATGATAGTGGCGGCTTTTTCTCATTTCTTTACGACTGATCTTATTAAACATTTCTCGTTCTCTCCTCCTCGAAGACTATTTACCGCGTTTGCCGGCTTTGCGCATGATCTTTTCGGTAGTGTATTTAATGCCTTTGCCTTTGTAAGGCTCAGCCCTCTGCGCGTCGCGGATATCGGATGCGACCTGGCCGACTAACTGGCGGTCGATGCCGCTTATCGTTATTCTATTATCTTTCGCTATGGCCTCAACGGCGAATTTAACGCCTTCCGGCGCAACAAATTCTACCGGATGGGTATAAGCTACATTAAGCGTTAATTTATTTCCGGCTAAAGCCACTTTATAACCGGTGCCGATAACGTCGAGTTTCTTTTCGAAACCTTTGGTTACGCCTACGATCATATTATTGAGAAGCGCGCGGGTGAGACCGTGGAGGCTTCTGTGGAAAGGCTCTTCAGTGTGTCTTTTAACGGTGATGATATTGCCTTCCATAACGATTTCTATCTGCGGATGAAATTCATTCTCGAGCTTGCCGAGAGGTCCTTTTACCGAAACATGCTGGCCTTTGATTTTAACTTCAACGCCTGCGGGAACTTCTATAATTTTCTTTCCAATGCGCGACATTTACTGTTTCCTCCTTTTACCATACATAGCAGAGTACTTCGCCGCCGACATTGGCTTCGCGAGAGTTTTTATCGGTCATTAAGCCTTTAGATGTCGAAAGAATGGCGATGCCGAGGCCGCCGAGGACTTTCGGTATATTGTCTTTAGCTACGTAAACGCGAAGGCCAGGACGTGAAATTCTTCTGATGCCCGCAATAACCGTAGCGCGGTTTTTATATTTTAAATATATACGCAGCGTGCCTTTCGAATCGGATTTTAAATATTTAAAATCTTTAATATAACCTTCGTTTTTTAATATTTTCGTAAGTTCTTTCTTTAAATTCGACGCTGGTACGTCAACCACTTCATGGCCGGCGCGGCATGCGTTTCTGATCTTGGTGATCATATTAGCGATAGGATCTGTGATATTCATTTCGTTACTTATCCTCCTTAACAAAGTTGTCTATAATAGCCGACACCGTAAATTCTACCAGGACGATTTGGTGACGCCGGGAACTTCGCCGCGATTGGCGTACATTCTAAAGCAAATACGGCACATAGCGAATTTCCTTATATAAGAGCGGGGACGTCCGCAAACTTTGCAACGGTTATATTCGCGTACTTTATATTTTTTGGGTCTTTCCCATTTCATTATCAATGAAGTTTTTGCCATTTTTTCCTCCCTTTATTAATTGGCTGACGATGCATTACGGAAGGGCATGCCGAGCGCTTTAAGAAGATGAAGCGCTTCGTTATCCGTAGTGGCTGTGGTTGTAAAACTTATATTCATGCCTATAACTTTATCGACCTTATCAATATTGATTTCAGGGAACAGAGTCTGTTCTTTGAGGCCGAGAGTATAATTTCCGCGGCCGTCGAAAGCTTTATCGGAAACGCCTTTAAAGTCACGAATACGAGGGAGAACTATACTGAACAATTTATCGAGGAACATATACATTCTATTACCGCGCAGGGTAGCCATTACACCTATAGCGATACCTGATCTCAATTTAAAATTTGAAATCGATTTTTTAGCTTTAGTGATAACCACTTTCTGCCCGACGATCGAAGTAAGCTCGGCTACGGCGCTATCGACAAGTTTCGGATTCTGCGTGGCCTGGCCGATACCCATATTAATGGTAACTTTATCGAGTTTAGGAACCTGCATTATATTTTTATAACCGAATTGTTTCATTAAACCGGGAATAACTCTTTCTTTATAAGCGAGTTTCATTCTCGATGTAACTTTTACTTTAGGAGCGGCTTTAGCATCCGACTTTTTATCGATATGAGCGGCCTGCGCCTGACCTTTTTTTTCTACTTTTTCTTTTGCCATTTTATTCATCCTCCGAAGAAACTAAATCTGATCAATCATTTCACTGCATTTTTTGCAGCTTCTGACTTTTTTTCTGTTTTTGCCTTCGCCGCTTATAAAATGAGCGATTCTGGTAGGTTTCGAACATTTCGGGCACACGAGCATAACTTTAGAAGCATATACATAGCCTTCGCGTTCGATTATGCCGCCTTTTTGTACTTTCTGATTGGGTTTCTGGTGTTTTTTTATCATGTTGACGCCTTCTATTATTAATTGGCATTTTACACGATTAACTACAAGCACTTTACCCTGTTTACCTTCGTTTTTTCCGCACATTACACGGACTACGTCACCTTTTTTTATTTCAGTTTTTACGCTTTTCATTCTGGATTAGACCTCCATTAAATAACTTCAGGAGCGAGAGAAACGATCTTTAAAAATTCGAGATCGCGAAGTTCCCTGGCTACCGGGCCAAATATACGGGTTCCGCGTGGTTCTTTATCTTCTTTGATGATAACCGCGGCGTTATCGTCGAACCTTATAAAAGAGCCGTCAG
>CAYQWL010000307.1:0-2881 GCA_964421195.1 uncultured bacterium
CTTCAGCGACAATTTCTTTTGAATAATCTCTGAATAAATAAGCGAAAGCACGCGTTTTAATATTTACCGAATCGGCTATAACGCCGTCAAAATCGAATATAATAGTTTTATATTTTGCCATCAATTATTTCCTCTAATATTTTTAATATCCGCTTATTCACGCGACCATCGAGTTTATAATAAAAATTCGATATAAGCCGTTTTATTTTTTGGGGATCATGCGGCTCCGCTTTTTTATCGATCGCTTTTTTAATCGCATCGATAAACCCGTCATCAGAATAACATATTTTATCTTTAAATTCAAGCGATTCGGCAAGAGGGCTTATATTTATTTTAAACGGATCGCCGTATAAAACAATATCGGTACCCAGAACAAGAGCCTCAAGCCCGGTCATCGAATTTGATGTAATCAATAGATCTGATTTAATAATAGTTTCGTAAATGTAATCGTCATTAAATTCATAACAAATGTTTTTATAATCGTTAGATATACAAGTTTTAATTTCATTTTTTATATTGCACATCGGATGAGTTTTAATTATTAAATCAATTTTTGGCTGGCCGCTTATCGCCTCAAGAACGAGTTTAACTAATTGCATAGTATCTTCCCGTTCGCCGACAGTTGCCAATAAAACGGTTTTATTTTGACTGGATTTTATAATTGAAGACTTTTTATCGATATATTGATTTATAAATTCATATCTCGGCGAGCCGCTTATTTTTATAGAGTTTTCAGGCACGCCAAAATTTCGAAGAGTATTTCCGGGGACCTTTCCGCTTAAAATAAAAAAATCGGGCAGAGGTAGTTTAAATTTATTTAACGCATCGATTTCTGAAATATCATAATTATAATGAAGATTATATTTTGTAATCGTACTGTGCTGAAAAGCTATAGTTTTCAAGCGCTCAAATTTGCTTAATCTATCATAAACGCCTCTTGAATAAGAATAAAGCTCCAAAAAAGTAATAAAAACTTTTACATCAGTATTATTATTAAAATAGTTATGAGTCGCTTCAGTTACCGCCGCGTGATATGGAAAATTATAAAAATATGAAATTCTTAATTCAGAACGAACAAGATCGAAAATATTTATACCACAATATTTAAAATTATTAATAAATTCGATATTTTTTTCACATTCGGCATACCGTAAAATATCAAATGGAGTCAATAGTAATTTCGCCATCGGCCAAACGGGAAGATATCTTTCAATAAAATCAAATTCCGCGCCTATCGTAAAAACTTTTGTGAAATTTTTATAAAAATCTTTAAAATTCGAGTCATAGGACATTAGTTTAAAAAGATAAAATGGTTTTATTTTTTTTGAATTTTGAAAAATATATTTTATTAAATCAGCGTAATATTTATCGCAATAATCCTTACCATTAATATTTATCCAGTGAGCGGGAAACCAGGAATGAAAACAAATTTTATTAACTGCCGTATTATTTGCATTATCACTATTAGTTTTTATAAATAACATAAATAATAAAGTAAACAATTTAACGGCTATAAGTTTTAATAAAATTATAATTCTTTTAATATAAAAAGGCGCATAATAAAAATCTTTTCGCAAAGAAACAACCGGTTCGTTACCGCATGATATTTTATGCTTTATAAATAAATTTTTAACGCAATTTTCAAAACCCGCTTCATCGGAAATAATAACGCCGCAATCATAATAATTTCGATTCAGGTAATAATCGATAATATCAATCTGAAATAAACGGTTAATACAGCCGCCTCCTTCAGGCGCTTTATTGGAAAATCCCATAAGCCACCATGCGGATAACCCTTTATATGAAAACAATGAGTGAAAAGAATGCGACGGTCCATTTTTAGCTTTAAAAATATTATGAGGTATTTTCTCGAAATAATTTATTATGTTATCACGGGATCTATCAAGTAATTCATCGTAATTATCACCTACGGAAATAACCGATATATTATTATTTTCTAATATTTGGTTTTGAATATATTCGTTTTTTTTAATAAATAAAAAACTCGAACTGCGGCTGTTTTTAATAAGACCGAGTGAATGTTCGCTTATTGTTTTATTTGACGAGTCGATAACAAATATTAAGTTCATTAATTTATTTTTTTTCGTTATTTACATTCTAATTATGATCTTCCGCGTTAATTTATTCGATAGATATTACGAATATCTTTTCCGCCGGAAAGTTCTCCAAGTCTTGCCGAAATAGGATTTTCGCTCATATAAACTTCGCGGTTTTCTTCGACGGATTTATATATCGCGTTTAAAAGCCTGACGCATTTTAAGCCTTCTTTCCCGTCAATAACCGCAGAAGCGTTATTAATTAACGAATCGGTAACCTCCGCTATAAATTCATTATGGCCGAATCCATAAACATTAGGCGGCCTTTCATAAAATTCGCTCATGTCTATATCGGAAAATGTCCATGTAACAAGTTTATTAACCGACGCGCCTTCAATTATCGCGGTGCCTTTTTCGCCAAGAATCGAAAGCGAAGCCTCCAGATCATCCGGACGCGCCGCGGTAGTGGCTTCAATAACGCCAAGCGCCCCGTTTTTAAATTTAAGCGTACATACCGCGGTATCTTCAACCTCCACATTTACTAAAGACGTTTGTGCTTTAGCGAAAACCGACTCGACCTCACCGAATATCCATTGGAGAAGATCTATATGGTGAATAGCCTGATTGGTAAGAGCGCCGCCGTCTAACAGCCATGTGCCGCGCCACGGATCGCGATCGTAATAAGCCTGACCGCGCGCCCAGCGAAGCCTGACCGTGCCCAGTACGAGTTTTCCGAAAATTCCTTTTTTAATCGCTTCGCTGATTTTTTTTACGGCTTTATTATAGCGGTTTTGCAAAACGGCGAAAAGTTTAACGCCGTTTTT
>CAYQWL010000308.1:0-2861 GCA_964421195.1 uncultured bacterium
AATACTATCATAATTAATTTTTTTGCGTGATATGATATAAAATTAAAGATCGAGTCCTGAATAAAACACAGGCATATTTACATACGTTACCCTTCGGAATATTTTTGCTAATATTTATACCTTTAAATAAGATTGTCGAAAGAATCTTGACTTTTTATTAAAAATATGTAATAATTAGCATGAATTATTATGCAGTATAATAACCTATTTTCGTTTAATAAACTCGAATATGTTACCGGTAAAAAAAAACCCGACGTCGATTGTATCCTGTGTGCGATTGCCGCTAAAGATCCGCGCGTGGATCTTCTCGAAATTTACCGTAACGAAACATTTCTTATATGCGTCAATTTATATCCTTTCAACGTAGGGCATTTATTGATTTTTCCTTTACGTCATATAGAAAGTACTCTTCAGCTTACCGAAAGCGAAGCTCTTGAACTTCATCGTCTTACCAATGCAGCCATCGGTGTTTTAAACGATGTTTATTCTCCGGGCGGATTTAATGTCGGTTATAATATGGGGCCCTGTTCCGGCGCGTCTATCGAACATCTGCATCTTCATATAGTGCCGCGTTATTCCCGCGAACTCGGTTTTATCGATATACTCGGCGGCGCCAAATTAGTAGTTGAACATCCCGAAGTTACCACTAAAAAACTAAAAGAGGCGTTTTCTAAAAAAGCTTTATAATTGAATGGTTTTATAATACAAATATTTTAAGGAATTTATGTGAAATGAAAACACCCCGTCAGATAGTTAAATTATTTTTTGGCACTTTATTATTCACTTTTTTAACCGTTGTTATATCGGCTTATGTATTTGCTAATACATTCTTAAAGTATTATCTTATGAACGAGCTTCATAAAGTTTTTCCATCAGGTTTAAAAGCCGGATATCTTTCGACCGATCTTTTTTCTTACGTATCCATGAAAAATGTCGTGTTCGCTTCAGGCAGCCCGGCCGCCGGCGGCCAGTCCGTTAATACTTCCGAAGTTAAATTTGAATCGTTATCCGCGGAAGGTTCCGTCTATGATATTATTTCTAAAAAATCATGGCTTTCGCTTAATTTTAAAGGTTTAAACCTTACAATAAAATCGGACGGCGAAAAAATTTATTTTCCTGATAATCTCGGTCTCGCGGGGTTCGATATGACGGCCGCCGGCCGCCGGGGTTATTTGAATTTTTTTAAAGCCATAGTATTTAAAGATTGTAATATAATATTTGAAGTTTATGATAAAGATTTTAACCGGTTAAAGAATACTTTTTCAATAAATAAATTTAACGCGAACATGATTCTTGCGGATATTATAAAGTTAAAATTTAAAATATCGAGCAATTTTAATTTAAATAGCGGCGTTGCGGTACTTGAAAATATTAATTACGATGGAACTTTCGATGTCGATAATATGGTTTTAAGCGGCAGGCTTAATTTTTATGATAGTATTGTTTCGAGCGCTAAAATTCAAAAATTACCGTTTTCTTTCGATGCGAAACTTTCCTGTAATTATGATTTTTCCTTATATTTATCGAAATCCGGCGGTAAAATTGGCGATTATCTTTCCGGACGCGCAGATGTTAAAATATCATCAGGGACTTTAAATGCCAGTCTTCCATTTATGAATTTTTTACAATTAAGCGGAATAGGAGGAACGTTTGAATTCAATCCCGCGGATTCTAAGATTGATTTAAAAGATTTTTCGTGCCGCGCTTTTAATTCACATATAGACATTAAAGGCGGAGCCAATCTTGCATCGTCTGAAATCGAGCTCGAATTTATTTCCAATGAGCTGATAGCTCCGATTGCAGCGGCCGGCTATGAAACTCTCGAAGTCGTTTTAAAGGCCGTGGCGAATTTAAAAGCCGACTATAATAATAAAAGCTGCGTCGTTAAAGCGGAGGCGTCCAGAATTAATGTGGTTAATTTTAAAAGAAAAATTCTCGCTGTGCTGAATAATGTATCGGGAGAGGTTTTAATTGATGCCGCCGCCGGTATTTTCGAGGTTAAAAGATTTAACGGCTCGCCAGGTTCCGGAACTATTTTTGCATCTGGAAGTTACGGGTTTTCTAACGGCGCGCTTGAAACTAAGACGGAAGCCGCCGGTATCGCTATAGCAGATATTTCAGATTTATTAAGGCATTTTAACGTAACGATCAATAATCGTATTTTTATTAAAAAATTGACTTCGCTTTATAGCCGAAAAGCGGGCGCGGATAATGGCGAAAGTTCCGGTATCTGTGAATTAAGCGGTTGTAATCTGCTTTCGAAGGAATACGACGTTAAAAATTTTGAATATATTTATAAAAATGGTGTATTTAATTTTAAAAAAATTATTTTTGATTCTCCGCGCGATAACCGTATTAATACAGCTTCGGGTAAATACGATACTGTTTCAGGCCGGTTTAATTTCGAAACTAAAAATTTTCTCGCTGGTTTTTCTGCTGAAAATAAAAACTGGAGCGGTTTATACGCTGTAAATATCGATTGCGCGGGCACGGCTAAAAAATACAGTATAGACTTTAACGCGAATGTCAAACAGCTTAAATATAATTCTAAGCCTGTCGGTTTTTCAAAATTAACGGGACGCATAAATAAAACCGGCGATGAATATGCTCTTGAAAATATTAAGCTCGACGATACTTTTTCCGTAAAAAAAGGCGGCGTTTCAAAAAATTATAATTTCAATATAGACGCTTCGCTTAACGCTTTAAATGTAGAATGTTTAAAAGAATTTTTAGCCCGCGATGCGCTGAATAAACTGAGCGGTGAAATTACCGCGGATATCAATTTAACCGGTAATCTTTATGATTTAGAAAAAATATCTACTAAAGCTGAAATAAAAAAATTATCCATGCATTATGATAAG
>CAYQWL010000309.1:0-2793 GCA_964421195.1 uncultured bacterium
GTAAATTCCTTGATTTCACTCCTCGTATGGGGCTTTTATTCGAGCCTGACGCTTCGGATAACGGCGCGGGCCTTATAGACGTTCATGCCGCTTATACGGCCGATTCGACCAAACAAAGAGCGTATTCCTGGTTGACGGCTTATTTGAGTCCGGCATATAATCATCCGACCAAGGGATTTATTAGATATTTAGATAGAGCGAGCGTTGACGGTATTAATAAGCAGTCGCTTACAAATATATTTAATATATCAAGCTTTGCTAATGTTACCGCTCAGGAAAATGGTCTGGATTCCGGTAAGGATTATTATGCCACTATCGCGCGCGGGCCCAGCGGATGTTATTATAAGTTCAGAGTTACCTCGATAGACGGCGAAGGTAATATATCGAGTATCGATGGAGTGTCGCCTATAAGAAAAGCCCGCGATACGAAAGCGCCCGCTGTAGATTTTGGGGAGGAAAATACCCCGGATTATGAAGTTGTAATAACTAAAGCGCAACTTACTACCGATATATGGGACAAGTTTAATATAACCGACTCTAAACCTTCGTCCGGCATTGATAGAGTTGAATGGTACTTTGAAGTAAAAGACGGCAAGCAAACATGGGATCCCGAAGCTAATAAAGACGTGGTTGAAATAGCGTTTGAGCATGGCGGCATTTCTGAAATGGTTAAATGCACTAAAGTTACTATATATGTAGATGATAAATATTCTAATAGTCAGACTTCATACTTCCCGCTTAAAAACGAATTCAAGCGCGCCGGCGTTTACAGGGTTTTTGTAAGAGCATACGATAATGATGGTAATTTTAATGAAAAATATGTATGGCAGACTTATAAAATTATAGCGTCAGATCCGTTCAGACTCGTATTCGCTAAAGATTCGTCTTTAGTGTTTAATGAGGCCCATCAGCTTGTCTCTTATCAGGAATTGACTAAAGATACAAGTTATAACGCCCCGTTTATAAGGGCCGGCGAGACCGCTAAATTTTATATCGTATCGGCGGATAGAGATTTTGATATCGTTACTATCGATAAACTTTCAAGTTTCGTATTGTTTAATACGACCAATCAGCGTAAAGGAAAAGGCGATCCAAGGGCGAATGTTAAAATTTATCAGGGGTATCATAACCCCGGCGATTCGCGGCACTGGTCATTCCCGCTTTTTAATGAGGATAAAGACGGAGATTTGAGCGAAAGCAAAAGTATTTATGAAAGCCCCGTTAAAGAAAATATATGGTCGCTTGGCATCGTAACCGTCGAATACTATGAAACCGATGTTAATTCCGACGACGAACCGGTTCCGTTCCAGCTTACGTTGAGTTCGTCTTTATTCACTCAACCGGCCGTCGCGAATATCGAAACGCTGCCAAATATATTTCATCATTTAAATTTTGAGTATCCTCAGGATGGAGATATAATAACTCCATATAAATTTAATGCAGGAGAAGGTATTGAAATAAAATTCGACCGGCGTGACGCTTACGATAATTTAATTTATTCGTCAGCTGATTCCGAAGCCGTCGTCGTTAATTTTATCAATGAATATGAGTGCAGAATTAATAATACTTTATATTCGAGAAATAGATTTGAAACGGATAACGCCGACGCTACTTATTGGAATTCTAAAAATTCCAATACGCGCGCTAAATGTTCAGGCGATGGCGACGATCCCGATATTAACTGGTATCCATGGGAATTTGCGCCCGGATTTAATAATTCCAGCGCGGCGCTTGGCGGACTTTATGATTTTACTGACGGTAATGTATTCAAGATTTCTAATGCGGGTATTATATATTCGGGCACTAATGTTTCAAAGTCCGTTTTTGACGTCGATACGAATAAAATAATAAAACTTAAATCGCAGCTTGGAGATTATTCAAATTATCAATTCTTACTCAATACTAAAAAAGCTTCCGCCTGGTATAACGATACTTATGTTTATGCTGAAGAAGAACATGAAACCATGTATATTAAGGCTTATGTTTATTTATACAATGAGGGAGAATTGAGATATAGTAAAAATGAAAGGAGTGAAAAAGATAAATCGAACGGCTGGAATACGAAATGTAATCCGATAGACGAAGATAATATCGATAAAAATTATCCGCTCAGCCTTAAACCTTATATAAATGGTTATCATAGCACTTATGATCAAAAAGTATTTATAAAAATACTTCACTCTACAACGCCCGGAAAATTTGAAATTAAAGAAGAAAAAACGTATAAAAATATTTTTACCATGGTTCCTGAAGATGGAGGCCCTCAGGCGGGGCTTTATACAAAATTTGAAATAACCGCTACCGATATATGGGGTAATTCAATGATTGAAACCGGCGTTTTTGACGCCGCGATTAAGGCTGAACCCGATAATACGAATTGTTCTGAAGAAGTAAAAGTAAACAGGCTCGGAACTTATTATGCTAATAAAAATCTCTCAGGCTGGGGATTTTTTGATGCGACCGGCATTGGAATAGATTCGATTAAAATCGAAGATGGAAGAGCCGTGTTTTATTATCAGGATATGGTAGCTACTAATAATCTTACCGCTAAAAGAACATATAAAAAAGATAATCCGATTAAATCGAAAATAACGGTTACCGATAGCCGTGGCAATGATTTTTTCAAAGAAGCGTCAGTTCTTGTTACCGTTTCCGCTAATAAAACGGAAATCGGCAATTATAAACTTGAAGTGATAGATGAAGAGAAAAATTCGTATTATAGAATGCAGGATTCAGTTATTGAAACTATAGAAGTTAATTTGCTTGATATGTATGGCAACAGATGCGATCATG
>CAYQWL010000310.1:0-2777 GCA_964421195.1 uncultured bacterium
GGAATCAGGAGTAACTTCTTCGGAAGCTATCATATACCGGCCAACACCTTCAAGTTCGCAGGCGACTTCAATCATACTCATCAGACAGGCGTCAAACCAGATTATATCAAATCCGCTGCTTAATCCGGCGGCGGCGGCGCCTTTTTTTATCGCGCCGCTCAATTCATTAAGCGTAATACTGCTATGCGAAGTGTCGTCATAAGAAATAGAACGCACCCAGTCCACTTCGTCAAAATTAACAAATCCACGTCCGGTTTTTATTTTTTTTGTGCTATTACCGGCGGCAGGGACAGTTCTTTTAAACGAAGCGTTTTTATTAGAACGAAGACTATTATAATAATAATCAGGGTTTTTAACGATAGATGATAAATAACTATTTCTTACGCTTTTAGTTTTATTTTTTAAATATTCAACCGAACGAACTATTTGATCGTATGGAATAGTTTTCCAGCCGGAACCATGACTCCATAAAACGAGCATATATCTTTTAGCGGGATAATTTTTAATGCCCCATTCGATAAAATCAGAAAGAGTAGCCGGACTGCCGCTATTTACATTAACGCCAAGCTTCATTACAACCGGAGAAGTTATTTTGACCGGATCATTATCCTGCTGAATTTTAATTCTTACAGCTTCACCAAAATTATTGACGCCATCATTATAACCATATTGAGGACGATCTAACTGTAAAATAAGATTAACGCCGGGAGCGGGACCGGCGGCTTCCATTTCGTTAATATCGAAAAGAGCGTTTTTTTCAAGATCGTTATCGGCGGAAAGAAACGATAAAATAGTCCACTCAGCTATAACGGCGGGCGACGCCGAATTTTGCGCCGCGGCGGATAAAAATAAAAAATTTAATAAGAATGCCGCCGCAATCGACATCAAAAATGACTTTATGATGAATTTTTTAATAAAAAAATACTTAACTAATAAAACACAGGTATTTTTCATACTCGTTTCTCCCCCTGCTCTATATATCTAAAAATAATTTTTACAATAAATCTATTATTTTAAAATAAACCATTAAAAAATACTTCTACTGATAATAATAATTAAAACCTTTAATCAATTATATTATAAATAAAAACATAAGTCAAGTAAACCGTCAATAAACTAAGTAAAAACTATAAACTAACCAGAAGATCATAAACTCAAATATCATGACGAATCAAACGTTATAATAAATAAACTATCATTAACATAATTTTCTTAATAATATTTCAATAAGAAATCAACATATTTTGTTAAATTAAATAAATGTAGAAAAATTCATCACGTTATTTGTGGAATTAATCATGATTTTTAATTTTATATGGTAATGCAGGTGTGGCAAAAATCCTTTTAACGTTATAAACGCCTATAAACAATAGTTTTCATAATTGGCACACATATTGCTTTTGAAAATGGTGTAAAAAAAATAAAAATAATACCAGAAGTAATTAATATAAACCAACGAATAAACAAAAGTAAAAGGAGGAATTTTTATGAAAATTATCAGATGGACAAATCCTTTAAGTGAGTTAATGGGTATCCGCAACACATTCAAAAATTTTTTAAGCGATGATTTTATGAAAGACCTTAAAGAAAACGCCGATTTTGTTCCAGGAATTGAAATAACTGAGCAGGAAGATAAATGGAATATCTGCGCCGAACTTCCAGGAATAAAAAAAGAGGATATCAGCATTCAGCTCGAAGACGGTCTTTTAAAAATATCTGGAAAAATAGAAAACAAAAAAGAAATTAAAGAAAATAATTACTATTATAACGAACGCAAATATGGCACTTTTTCCAGAAGCATCGAAGTTCCAAATGAAGTTAAAGCGGACGAAATATCCGCCGAATATACCGACGGCGTATTAAGCGTTAATATACCGAAGCATGAAAAACCTAAAGAATTAAAAAAAATAGAAATCAAATAAAAAACATTTTACATTAAAAAGCGCCGGCATTTTTTCCGGCGCTTTTATTATATTTTATTTACCGCCGTAACGGGACGCTCTTTTTTTAAACCGATTCTTACGGCAAAACCGTTTTTTAAAGTATAAACTTTTAACAACCCGATAACTGCGTCTGATGATTGCTTGAATGATACGCTTTGAGATTCGGCATCGAATTCAAATATAAAATTAATTTTCAAGCCGCCATCGATGTTTATATTTTCAATTATTTTTCGCGGTAAAGGTTTTTCATTTTTACGCCGCCATACTATCTGTATAAACCCCCTGCCGGTTTCGCCCGCAAGGCAGACGAACACCGGTTCGTGAATAATAGTGGTATAATCTTTATTATCGATGGCTTTAAATACTTCGCCGCCGGTATATAACGGAGATATTTTCATCGCGGATACCCGGACTAACTTTTCAGCCAGGCTATTATTAGCCATAAATACCGCCGGTATCGCCAGAACCGCAACGGCGGCCCATATAAAGCCAAATACCATTTTAAGTTTTGACATAATTATCAGCTCCATTTGCCTTTCATCATTATTTAACTATATAACCGCGTTTGCCTGATGCTGATATAATTACATATAATAAATGTTTCATAAAAAAATATTTCGAAAAAATATAATTATAAAAAACACTTTACCGTTATATTAAGAATGCGCGAAACACCGTTAATAAATATGCCGCCTAAAAAAATCGCCATAAAAAGATAAAAAGCATAAAGCGAAAGAATATGACTGATAAACGGAAATTTATCTGCCGTTCCTTTTATTTGAAAAGAAATCGCAGTTTTCGGGCATATATCCATACATCGTCCGCAACGGATAC
>CAYQWL010000311.1:0-2748 GCA_964421195.1 uncultured bacterium
GATTCGGGCGAAATTTGGTTTTATTTCAATAAGCCTGTCGCAGATTTCAAGCACGGCTTCGAAGCGTTCAAGCCGCGTCAATATTTCAATTATTTTAAAATATCCGTCTATAAAAGCTTTGCTTAGAATTAATGATTTGTTTATTTGATCGTAAGCTTTTTCGAATTCGTCCGCATGAGCATAAGCGCAGCCCAATTCATAATATGCCCGCGAATTGTCGGCTTCGAGCCGCAATATTTTTTTGCATAGCGATATGGCGTCGGCGGGAGTGTTCATGACGTTTATGTAAATTTTAGAAAGCGTCCAGCCTGCATAAACATTAGAAGGATCGATACGCATGGCTATTTTTAGTTCAGATACCGCTTTAGCTGTCCATTCGCCGTCTTTGAAACGATAGATGGCCATTCCGAGCGCGGTATGAGCGCTTGAATTGTCGGGTTCGAGGTTGGTTTTTGAACGAAAGCGTTCTACAATACGCTCTCCCGCCGCTTGAGCGGCCTGAGTTTTCAGCGCGCTCATTCTGGCGTGGTATTCGTTTATGAGCTGTTCATAAACTTCACAGCTGTTTTCGTTTATTTTTGAAGCGTATTCGAACGCGCTGACCGCTTCGTCGTGCATTTTTTTTTCGGAAAAAATACGGCCGAGCAGCATGAATGATTCAAAATGGCCGCCGTTTAAACTTAAAGCAGTGTTAAGTTCGGCTATTGCTTTGTCGTAAAAATCGTTGAGGTAGTAAATTTGAGCGAGCCGGTAATATATTTCGTAGTTTTTAGGCGCGAGGGCGACCGCCTGGCTGTATTTTTCAATGGCACGGTTATATTCGTAGCGTTTTTGAAAAATTTCGCCGAGGGCGAAATAAGTTTCCCAGTTGTTTTTTTCGTATTCGAGGGCTTTTTCGAAATTGGTGACGGCCTGTTCGTGCATGTCGCCTTCCGGTTTTTGATAATAAGCCGATGCAAGTTCGAAATAGGCGTTTGCATTAGTTTTATTGAGTTCGACAGCTTTTTTCGATATTTCAATTATTTTTTCATATTCTATGCGGCCGTCTTTAAATTCGCGCGTATAAACGCCTTTTAATCCCCAGTAAGAATATATGTTTTGAGGGTTTAATTCTATAGCTCTGTTAAAGGCGGTTATGGCCGCTTCGCGCTGTTCGACATCGCGGGCCGGATCGTTCGAGTGAAGAGTGTATAAAGCGGTAGCGTAAGCAAAATAGGCGTTAGAATCATAAGGATTGGCTTCGACCACGCCTTTAAATTTTTTGATAATCCCTTCGTACATGGTTTCTTTTTCAGAATAATCTTCATATAGTTTTTTGTATTCTTCCATTAAATAAATGCAGGCGAGCCCATATTCCGGGTCGATTGAAAGAACGTCCTTAAATTCGGATATGGATTCGTTGTGCCTGTTCGTTTTTTTGTATATGCAGCCGAGCTCGAAATGCGCCCGCGCGTTTTCCGCGTCAAGTATTATAATTTTTTTATATTCGGTTATGGCGGCGCTTAGATTTGAATTTTTATAATGCTTTTCAGCGATCGAAAGCAGGACGTTGATCTGGTCCTGTTTGTCGTCGTAAGAAAAAACTTCCGAACTCGATTTTAATGTCGAAACTTCTAACGCCTCTCGACGTGTTCGAAGATCTTCGATAAACTCGATAGACGCCTTGCCGATTAAAGGAATAAAGCAACGCTGAAGGTTCCTGTCGTAAAAATGGCAATGCTCTTTTTTACAGGTTTGCTGATGCTCTTTCATGGCCTCTTCTGATAGTTCGCCTGCGAAAGGGCAGTAAAACGGATTGTCCATATCTTCCCCCAGTATATGATAATAACAAAAATAACCTTAATCAAAAATAAAACGTAAAGATGCGCAGATTTAAAATATAAACGAACGATAAATTCCGGTTCTAATAAATCCGGTTAAAGCTAATGCGCCGCTTATCAGGCGACTTTTTTTATATTATCTTCGAAGTCTTTTATCGACCATAAAACTTTTCTTGGTTTTTTATCTTCGAAAGGGCCGACCAGGCCTATTTTTTCCATGCGTTCCATGAGTTTTAACGCGCGGTTGTGCCCTATTTTTAACATGCGTTGCAGCATGGAAGCCGATCCCATTTTATTTTCGACTACGAGCCGCGCGGCGTCATAAAACAAATCGTCGAGCGCCTGAGCTGATTGGCTTGAATCTCCGGTTGTATCGCTGTTTTCGCCTTCTTTAGCCCGCTGATATTCGTTGATTTTATCTTCGACGTTAGAATCGTAATCAGGAGCGTAGCTGGTTTTTAGAAAATCTGTGAGTTTTTTAATTTCTTCGTCGCGTACATAGGCGCCCTGTACCCGGACGGGTTTTTGAAGTCCGGTTGGCAGGTATAACATATCTCCGCGGCCGATAAGTTTTTCGGCGCCTTTGCAGTCGAGTATGGTACGTGAATCGGTTACCGAGCTTACCGCGAAAGCTATACGCGAAGGCAGGTTAGCTTTAATAAGCCCCGTTATGACGTTTACGGATGGACGCTGGGTGGCCACTATAAGATGCATTCCGACGGCGCGGGCCATTTGAGCCAGGCGGCATATATATTCTTCGACTTTATTTGATTTATCCGTCATCATTATATCGGCGAGTTCGTCTATTACAAATACTAAAAAAGGCAGCCTGTCGAGGGATTCAAGGCCGAGTTCTATCAGGGTTTCCGACTCTCTGTCATTGAGTTCATAACTTCCGGCATGGTATTCATCTACAAGAGCGTTGAAC
>CAYQWL010000312.1:0-2733 GCA_964421195.1 uncultured bacterium
TATATACAAATGTTAATCCTGTAAAAATATAACCGTCTTTTAGTTGGAGATTATCTCAGCGGCAAAATCAAAAAGTATTCGCTTAATACTTATAAATATTCAGGCGATTTTGAAACGGGTTTTCGTGATAAAAAAATCGTAGGCTGCCCGGCTGATATTTTTATTATGCCGGATTTTACAAGGTATTTAATAGCGGATACTTTTTTTAATAGAATATCTTTTTTAGATTCTAAGGGCTTTCTGGTGAATGTTACCGGTAAAACTGGTGAAGCGGCGGGAGAATTCAGTGAACCCGCGGCTGTAACTTCAGCGGCCGGATTGATTTTTGTTGCCGATAAATATAATTGCCGGATTTGCGTATACGATATAAAAGGTGTTTTTAAATACGCTTTTTCTTCTAAAGGCTCAGGCGAGGCGCAGTTATATCTTCCTTCGGCATTAAGGGCCGTTGGAACTGACGAAGTGTATATATGCGATAGCGGAAATGATCGCATACAGGTTTTCAGCTTTAAAGGAAAGCATATTAAAAGCATTGGCCGGCGCGGAAGATCAAAGGGTTTTTTTAACGCGCCTTCGGATATATGTTTTGACTCTAATTCTAATTTCTATGTCGCCGATTCTTATAATAGAAGAATTCAAAAATTTACATTCGACGGTCGATTTATTTGTGAAATCAATCGTCTTGAATCGAGTTTTTTATCTTCCGATTATAAACCTGATTTTTATTATAAAATGCCGCGTAATTATGATTCTAATGAAATTAATTTTTCGCTTGGCGAACTAATTATGCCTTTAAAAATAGATGTTGATAACGATACTTCGTTTTTATATGTTTTAGATTCGATTCATAAAAAAATTTATGTTCTTGATTGCGATAATTTTAATAAAGGCCGTGAACTATATTTTGCTCGTAATTTTAAGGACGCCATAAAGTATCTTTCAATTGCGGCGGATGAAAATCCTCGTAATTTGAATGCTTTATATTATCTTGGTTATTGTAATCAGCAAATATTCGATTATAAAAAAGCTTATGAATGTTATAAAAAAATAATTAATTATCACAGCGCGGGAGAAGTTGAAAAACACGCTAAATATCAGTTAAAAAAAATAGCGGCTATGAATTCGCCGGATTATTTCAGTAAGGTGGAAGAAAAAGAAAATATCGATAAAAAGCGCGAGGAAATCAAACAAACTTACGTTAAATTTTTTGGTAGTACCGATGAAATTACCGCTTTTGATAGAATGCGTGAAATGTATTTCAAGGAGTATGAAATTAAAATTCCTTCAAAGTATGATTTGCATTATGAAAAAAAAGAATATAATCTCGATGATGATGAATATTATGAAGAATGGAAATAAAATAGGTTATATAGAATGAAAAAAATATTATTAATCGGAGCGGATATTAATGAAAGCCTTTCACCCGCGATACATAATGGCGCTATTGAATATCTCGGCCTTAACGGCGAATATCGTTATGAGTTGATGCCCGTCGAACCTTCAAATTTTGACGAGCGGATAAAAGAAATTCTTTCTTCGCCGGATGTTGCCGGTTTTAACGTGACTGCTCCGTATAAGTGTAAAATTATAAATTATCTCGATGAAACTGACGTATTCGTTCAAAAATGCGGAGCATGTAATTTAGTTAAAAATTCCGGCGGACGCTGGCATGGAAAAAATACCGATGGTTATGGTTTTATTATGCCGATTGTTAAAATGGGGTTTTCGGCCGTATCTAAAAAAGCCGTCATATTCGGGGCGGGCGGGGCGGCCCGTGCGATAGCGGCGCAGTTGATAGCTAATGGTATAGATTCTTTGTTTATGTTTAACCGTGATAGAATGCGGGCGGAAGCGTTAAAAGAATTTATTTGCGCTTCATATGGGTTCGAAAAAGAAAAATTTATGATATATTCTTATCTTGATTTGCAAAATGATAAATTTAGTAGTATAATGTCATCGGCTGATTTAATTATTAATGCTACATCGGCGGTTTTAGAAGAAATAAGATTTCCGGCTCTGATTTCGCCGGAATTATTCAATGATCATCAAATTATCTATGATCTATCTTATAAAACGGCCGCGAACGGTAAAGTTAAATTATGCGTGAAAAAAGCCGGCGCGGTTTATCTGGACGGCCGGGAAATGCTTATGTATCAAGCGCTTGCATCGTTTGTGCAATGGGTTTCGAAAAAACCGCCGGTATGGCTTTTAAGAAAAATTGTTTGTTATGGCGCTTAATTTTATAATAATAATTTTTAAAATTTATTGATTAATTTTGTGATTTTTATTTAGATATAATTTATAATTATAATTTTTCTGGAGGTATTATTAAATGGTCGAACCGAAAAAGAGATTGAGGCTTGGAGACGCCTTGCTGCAGGACGGCCTTGTAAACGAAGAGCAGCTGCAGAAGGCCCTTGAAATTCAGAAGCAGAGCGGTAAACGTCTTGGCGCCGTGCTGGTCGAAATGGGCGTGGTTACTGAGAACGACATAGTTACCGTTCTTGGCAAACAGCTTGGAATACCTTATATCAATCTTTCAAATTATCTTATAGATCCTGCTACGGTAAGAATTATTCCTGAAAATATCGCGCGCCGTCATCAGTTGATACCCATAAATAAAGTCGGTAATAAATTAACGGTTGCTATGGTTGATCCGCTTAATATTCTTGCCATAGACGATATTCAGTTTATGACCGGACTCGTAGTAAAGCCTGTAGTAGCTACTTCTAC
>CAYQWL010000313.1:0-2703 GCA_964421195.1 uncultured bacterium
GAAATAACTAAATTAAAGCGCCGATTTAAATAAAAAAACTGGCCGCGTCTTTTTAAAATTAACGGCCGCCCGTAAGCGTTCCGATATCATCGATAATATTAAAAGCTTCATGCAAAACAATATCGTCTTTTTTGATTATAGTTTCTTTAGTGCCGCCCGCCCCGTCATCTTTATTTTTATCTTCTTCTTCTTTTTCTTCTTCTTCAAAAGTTCCGTTCTTTTTATTTTTTTCGATAAGCTTTTTAAATTCGCTGCTTGCTTCAACGCGCTTACGGCTGTTATCGGCAATACTTTTTATAACCGTTTCAAGCGTACCGCTTTTTACGCTGATATCATCGGAAAGCGCAACGCGCGGTATAGCTGAACTTATAACGCTCCAATCGAGGGCATAATCAGCCGATGATTCGCCGGACTTAAACTCTTCGGTAGCGCTCGGAATAACTATATCTACCGGAACGCCTTTTTTCTGCGTAGAAGCGCCGCCCGCAGTATAATAAAGAGCGTTAGTAACTTTTATCGCGCCAAGATCGTTAGGCAAATTGATCATTGTTTGAACGCTGCCTTTGCCGTAAGTCGAAGAATCTCCGGCCACCACCGCTATTCCATAATCTTTAAGAGCGCCCGCTACTATTTCAGAAGCCGAGGCCGACAATTTATTGACGAGCACAACGAGCGGACCGTTATAATACTGCGCGGGGTC
Source organism: uncultured bacterium (assembly GCA_964421195.1). Classification (GTDB taxonomy): domain Bacteria; phylum Muiribacteriota; class UBA9980; order UBA9980; family UBA9980; genus UBA9980. Next base: position 701 of record CAYQWL010000313.1, read on the forward strand.
CTGATCTGAAAGTTCCTGAACGTTATTGTACGAATCCTTAACCATAACTATCACGCCGCGTTTTATAAACAAACCGGCCATCTTAACGGCTTCGTTAAGCGAGCCGCCCGTATCGCTTCTTAAATCAAGAACGATACCCTCCACTTCGGTCGTCGATTTAAAATATTCGAGGGCGCGTTTTACGTCGCCAGAGCACGAAGCGGCGCCGTCCTGATGGCGCCTTACGCCTTCCATATCTTCATAAAATGAAGGCACCTTAATAACGCCGTATTTTTTTCCGCCAATATCGGCGATTTCATGTTTGACTGCCTGATCTACGAGTTTAATTTTGTCCCGCACAATAGTTATTAAAAATTGCTCGGCCGGTTTCGATTTAGGTTCGCGTAAAATACTGAGCCGCACTTTAGTGCCTTTCGGTCCGCGAATCTTTTGAACGACTTTATTAAGATCCATGCCTATGATATCGAGCATATCACTGTTTTGCTGACCAACGGCAATTATTTTATCGTTAGGTTTTATCTGCTTGCTTTTTTCCGCCGGCCCGCCGGTTACAAGAGAGTCAACGATCGTATAACCGTCTTCGCTTTTTAAAGTCGCGCCTATCCCTTCGAGAGAAAGTTTAAATGAAATATTAAAACTTTCTATTTCTTCTGGATTAAAATAAAGCGAATGCGGATCGAGAGAAGTAGCGAAACTCTTGAGTACATAATCGGCGATTTTAACTTCATCAAATTTTTCATAATGCGTATAAGCGTCTTTATAACGGCTTTTAAGTTTTTTCACTATTTCCTTAACGTCTTTTTTAGCGGATTTCAAGCCTTCATATTGAAGGCTGAGTATTTTTTTCAATCTCAATTCAAGCTCCGCGGTAGTTTTACACAACTGCGCTTCAGGCGAATCCAACCCCTCTGTTTCACTCGCGGGAAGAGGCTTAAAATCTTCAGTGATTAAAGCATCTATTTCAATTTTTCTTTCAGAGAGTCTTTTATTAAAAAAATTATGTATTTTAACAAAAAAAGACATATCGCCGGACTTAAAATCGGTCATATATTTTTTTACGTTATCACGCGCTTCGCTTTCAAAACCTTCAACATCGGAAGCAAGCATAAATATTTTAGTCGGATCAAGTATTTTTATGAAATTTTTAACAGTTCGCAAATATAGTTCTTCATTGAATTCACGATGGTTCACGTGAGTATAAAAAAAATAAGAAGCGATCGCCGGAATATCATTATAAGAAAGCGCGATCGCGGCCGCGACATTTACAAATAAAAACAATATAAAAATAGCGACGACATAAACCGATGATTTCGTTTTTAGTTTATCGTAATATCTGGACATAATAAAAACTCTCTCTCCTGAATATAAAATTATAAAAAAAATTTTTATGTTATTAAAAAAACGGCGTCAGGTAATAACATTTAAAATAAGTAAAACATTATATTATATTTTATCATAACTCAATTTGCAATGCAAGTTTTTATTTTGCTTTATTTTGTTTTTCAGCTCATGCCTCATCATGAATCATGTGCTATACATAAAAACATTAAAATATTTAAAAACATTTATTGAAAAATGTCTTGAATTTTTATTTGAAATAAAGTATATTAAAGTTGAATGAACTTGAATCGAAATTTTTTACAATCTTAAAAAATATACGCCATAGGCCGTCAATACGATTTAAGCAATTGTTTAAACCGCTTTGAAACCTGCGTGGATAATAACGAGGTTTATAATTTGAATAAAATTGATCTTTATATACCCGGAATAAAAAAAATAAATATTCTTTCCAATCTCAGCGAAACCGAGATAAAAGAACTTCTTGAATTCGCCGTGCTTCAGGAAGCCGAAGAAAACGAAGTTATTTTTAATGAAAACGATTACGGCACTTCTATATACATGCTTATTTACGGCTCCGTTAAAATATGTAAAATGACGGAAACAGGCGTCGAGTATGAAATAACCCGCATGAACGAAACTGAATTTTTCGGCGAAATGTCTTT
>CAYQWL010000314.1:0-2703 GCA_964421195.1 uncultured bacterium
ATAAAGGCGAATTAACTTCCCGGCCGCTTTTTTTAAATTTATCGTTCGTGAAGCTTAAAAAATTATTAAATCTGCGTGAAAGACGATATGAAAAAGCCGGTTTAATAGTGAATTGCCGCGATATGAGCGTTGACAGGGCGGCTTCTGTAATTATAAAAAAATTTAATTTGTAATTTTTTTTTATAATTTTAAAGTTTGTATATTTATATATAAAGTATAAATTATTAAATTATATTTCCGATAAATTATATACTATTCCACCTATGAAAGGAGGTTGATAAGCTTGGCTGTTGAAGTAGGACAAATTGTTGAAGGGACTATCGAAGAGATAAAACCTTACGGCGCGTTCGTGAAACTCGAAAGCGGCGAAAAGGGTTTGATCCACGTTTCGGAAATCGCTAATACCTACGTTCAAAACGTTGCCGATCACCTCCAACTGAACTCGAAAGTTAAGGTAAAGGTAATTGCTAAAAAAGATCATAATAAAATTGATCTATCGATTAAGCAGGTTGACGAGAACGCCGCCGTTACTAAGCATGAGCCTTCCGTTCATCATCGCGATTCAGATTCAGAACCGCGTGAACGCGTAAGAAGTTTTGAAGAAAAACTCAGTTCGTTTCTTAAAGAAAGTTCTGAGCGTAATTCCGAATTAAAGCGTCATAACGAAATGCGTAAGAAAAAAGGCGGAAAAAGAAGGTAGTCATTAAAATTAATGGCTTGTATTACGCTTAAATTAACTCAAAGCGATATTACGATCGTAAAATATCAAATCGATCGAAAAGAAATAAGGTTCCTGAGCGTTGCAAAAAGGTGCAGGTTTGCCTGTCCTTTAGTAATCGTTCAGGACCCTTTTCTTACCCGCGGAATTTTATTTCCGACCATATATCATCTTTCCTGTCCGCGTATAGTTAAATTGATATCCCGTCTTGAAGCGTCTCCTTTTTTTAAAAACTTAAAAAATTCCATAAAAAAAGATCCCGTCATTAAAAATCGATATATCGCACTTATGGATTTTTATAGACGCGACCTTATAAGGCATATTTCTTCTTTATATGTTTTTACACCTGACGGTAATTTAATTAAAAATTACGTTCTTGTCATAACTCGTTATTCAGATTCTCAAATTAATGCCGATATAAATAATAAGCGGGAAAATAATATTGAAATACCGGCCGGCTTATATAACGGGCTTATCGGGTCAGGATTGGCCGGAAGCCGTGAGATAACGGCGCTAAAATGTCTTCACGCGCTTTACGGTTTTTTAACGGGCGTATGTGAACCGTGTTCTGAGGCTGTATTTTTTAGAGCGCTGATCGAAGAGCGTATTGAATCGGAATATAAAGAAGAATATCAAAATATATTTCCTGCCTGAATTTTTAAAGTTTTATCGGGGGCGGTTAATGTTAAGAGGATTATATACCGGCGCATGCGGAATGCTCGTAAATGAGGTTCGGCAGAATATTACGGCGAATAATCTTGCAAATGTCGATACTACCGGATTTAAAAAAAGCGTCGCGGTTTTTTCAATGGAGCCGGATAATCAAATATACAGAGTAAACGATTTAAACCGCGTTTCGCAAAAAAAGTTCAGCGATGTTTCGCGTTATATAGGAAATCTTGGAACCGGCGCGGTAGTTTCCGATGTTTATCTTACATCGAAACAACAGGGCTTAATTAATGTTACCGATAATCAAACGGATCTCGCTATTAACGGGGAAGGTTATTTTGCCGTCGAAACGCCTGACGGCGTAAAGTTCGGCCGGGCCGGAAATTTTGCGGTAACTTCCGCGGGCGATCTTACGGATATGAACGGTAATTTTATACTCTCGGCAAATCAAGCCGCGTTAAACGAAGCTGGCGAAGCCGGACTTACAGATGAAAATGGCGGCATGCGCGTGCCGGTTGAAAGAATAAGACTGGCGCCTGGCGAGAAATTTAACGTGGGTGAAGACGGCGTTATTTTTCAAAACGGCCAGAACGTTGCTAAACTTCTTATAGTTAAGTTTGAAAAGTCTAACTTTATAAATAAAAAGGGCGGAAACCTTCTTGAACCATTAGCCGGAAATAAAACTAACGTTGCGGATAATTATAAAATAACCCAGGGCGCGCTCGAAGCGTCAAATGTAAACGCGGTTTATGAAATGGTTAACATGATAGAGCTTCAACGCGCTTATGAACTGAATCAGAAGGTCATATTGACGCAGGATGAAATGCTTCAACGGTCTATTAATTATGTCGGAAAACTTAATGCGTGATTTTTAAATTTATATTTATGATATAATGTTTTCCTGAACTATGCCGTTGTTTTAGTATTTTATAATATATTAATATATAACCGGTATTAAATATTATTTTATTTGAATATATAAATCGTTAAACGTTTAGATAATAAAATATTACATAAATATTATATGACCGATGGAGGTGAAATATGATAAACGCTTTATGGATAGGCGCTACGGGCATGAATGCGCAGGAACTCAATATTAACGTTATTTCAAATAATTTAGCCAATACAAGCACGGTCGGCTTTAAAAAATCGCGCGCCGAATTTCAGGATTTAATTTATTCTAATTTAAAGGCGGCCGGCGCGCCGCTTGCCCAGGGTACGTTAAATCCTATAGGGCTCGAAGCGGGGCATGGCGTTAAAAGCGTCGCCACGCAAAAGGTTTTTTCGCAGGGCGATATCGTTAATACCGATAA
>CAYQWL010000315.1:0-2685 GCA_964421195.1 uncultured bacterium
CGACTATAACCTTCCAGACGGCGATGGGATAAACGTATTAAAAAAAATAAAAAAATATGACAAAAATATTAAAGTAATAATGATGACTGCTATATCTAACGAACGAATGATAGACGATTTTATCAAAGACGGCGCAGACAATTTTATAAATAAACCGATTAATGTACGCCATCTTATCACCGCGATCAAAGACGCCGCGGATAGTTTGAAAAAAAATACTTTATTTAGCGCGGCAGCAGAGCAATGCCAGACATATTATTACAAAAATATTTTTAAAACTGATTATAAAGATTTTTTTACAAGCGTTCCAATGCCGTTAGCTATAATAAATTCTAATTTAGAATGCCTCGATTATAACAATGAATTCGAATTTTTTTTCAAAAACCGCGCGTTTAATCCAGCGCTAATAGACATCCGGAACGGCTTAAATTTAAAAGACATACTTTCAGCCGAAGAAACGGAAAACCTGAAAATAATACTCAATGAAATGAATTTAAAAAATGATAAAAAAAAGATTCAATTTAATTTTAAAGGAATTCATGCTGAAAATAGTAACGGCATAAACGGTTTATCCGCAAATTTTATTATAAAAAGCGCCGCGTTTAAAGGCTGCACGCAGGCGCAAATCGATAATAACATTTATTACATGGCAGTTTATTAACGAGATATTTTAACTTCACCACTGCCGCTATTCGAATCAGATATTTTTATTTTATCAAAACGCGTCTCACAGGTATCGAGCTCCTGTAATAACGACAATATATCCGTTCTTTCAGCATTTAATTCCGCCGTTTTCTTATCTATCTGCGTTATTCTTTTTACAAGCCGCTCACGTAATTTAATTATTTCATTTTTAAGCCGGGCATATCTTTGAGGAGTCAACGCCGCGCCGCTTTCTATCATTTTTTTTATTTTCTTTATAAATCCGCTTTTATGTTTATTAAAATTAGCCGCCGGACGGCCATCCCGCTTTTCAATCTCAGTCGAAACGCCGCCGCCTTTTATATTGCGCGAAATTTGAGATGCATGAATAGCATAAACAGGTAAAATATAAAATATACAACTTAATGATAATATTAAAAATGTAATTATAAAAACAAACCTGTATAACCAAACACAGACACCGCTTTTTTTATAAAATAAAAACCGTCCCTTCATGATATAAAAACTTCTCCATTTCCATGTAATAATTTTTTTATTTTTACTATTTTTTTATATATTTCGCTATTTTATCCACATAGCTTTGCGCCTTTTGAGAATAACCGCCGCCGCCATCCATAGAAATTATTTTATCAAAATCCATTTTCGCGGCCTCGAAAATTTCAAGATTAAACAAAGTTTGCCCTCTTTTAAAATAAGAGTCAAGCAATACTTTTTTCAAATCGGTGTTTTGTGGATATTTTTCGATAAGTTTTGAAAGTGAATTAATAGATTCGCTAAAAAAACCTTCATTATAATTCTGACGTGCGGCGTCTAAATGATCGTTTACTGTAAACGAACGTTTAGCATTATCAGCAGCCGCGGATGTTTGACCGGCGCCTTTACCCGAAGCCGCGTTATCAGAGCTGCTTGATTCAGACATCGTTAGATTTTGTTCCGACGAAGTTAACGAAGAAATAAACTCAACGAGCTGAGCATAATCTTTACCTTCGATAATAAACCAGTACATCGAAAAACCGCCCGCTATGCTTATCGAGAAGAAAAATGCCAGGATAAAAAGAAGCTTGAACAACGAAATACGCCTTACGGGAGCGGCAGCCGGTGGAAGATCCGGCTTTAAAGCCTGTCGAACGGACGATGACGACGAACTTTGAGATTTAGTAACCGGCGGCTGAGAATCCTTAGGCGGCGCGGATGAGCGGACCGCGGAAGCCGATGACGATGAAGACGATGGCAGCACGGCGGATGAAGATGATTGCACCGCGGACGCTGGAGTCCTTGTAAAAGATTTTTTTATAGCAGGCGCAGGCGCCTCCATACGTTTCGCTTCCGCGCGTTCATAAGCTTCTTTTGCCTTTGCCTGAACCGATTCGACTTTATCGCTCAGAGCGATAGAAATAAGTTCCATAGCTTCGTCGCTCGCTATCTCACCGAGCACATAAAGCGCCGACTCACGCATCTGAGCTTTAGTAGAAAACATCATAGTTTTCAAACGCGCCAGAATAATTCGACCCGCCGATAAATTGCTTTGAGCATATTTCCATACCGCTTTAACTACATTGGCCCTGACGCGATTATCTGCATGATTAATATGCTTGATGAGCTCTTCAACGCATTTAGGATTGCCGAGATTTTCAAGCGCTTCCGCCGCATTCGCTACAACACGCATATCATCATCATTTAAAAAATTAAGTACTGCATCCATATTTTCACGATTTCCAAGACGGCCGACCGCGCTTACAAGCGTCGCTTTAATAAAAGGGTTTTTTTCGGCAATTAACCGCTGAAGTAATATATTTAAAGAAGATGAATCCTGTTCGTCAATTAATTTTTGTATTTTTTCAATTTCAAGACGTGCAGCCTCATCAATATTTTTAACGCTCTGTATTTCTGAAGATGCAGTCGTTTCAGATGGCATAAACCCGGCAGCCGGTTTTAAATTTTCATCAGCTGAAGACTGCATTGGTTTTTCATTTTCCCCGGCCGCTTCGTTTTTTAAAGACGTTCCAGTAACGTTTGATTTTT
>CAYQWL010000316.1:0-2640 GCA_964421195.1 uncultured bacterium
TATGCCGGCACTTACACGTCGAGCGGCTGGATTCCGCCATCAGATTATTTGCCGCTGGCGGGGCAATAGTTATGACACTGCTTGAAGTTTACTTATGTAATGCGAATGCTTTTTTATTATTTGCGGTTGTTTAATTGTATTTTTTGTTTAATAAATTTTGATACTGGAGCTGCCGTCGTTATTTTTAATTAATTCGACGCGTGTTTCTATTCGTTCTTTTACCTGCTGTATATGGCTGATGATGCCGATTTTACGACCGATGTTATTAAGGCGTGACATCATATCGAGCACGTCTTCGAGGGCGTTAGCATCAAGAACTCCGAACCCTTCGTCGAGAAACATAAATTCGATGCGGCCGTTTCCTGCGCTTACCTGGCTGAGTCCGAGCGCGAGCGAGAGGCTTGCCATGAACGCTTCGCCGCCAGACACGGTGTTTATTTCGCGTTCGCGGCCTTCGTTAAAATAGTCTTTGATAAATATAGCGTTTGCGGACTCGAGATCGAAGAGTAGTTCGTAGCGTCCGCCGGTCAGAGTTTTTAAATATTGGTTTGCAAGAAGCAAAAGGTTTTTGAGATGAAATGAAAGGACAAAATCGCGGAATTGATTGTCTTTAGTGAGTGCGTATAATTTTTCGAGCGTTTCATGTTCGCGGCTATTTTTTTTAAATTCATCGGCGGCTAACGTGTATTGAGTTTCGAGTTCGAGCCGTCTTTTTAGCGCTTCGCTTAATTCGCCGGTTTCGCGGTTTAATTTTCCGATGATTTCATTTTTTTCATATAAAGCAGTTTCGAGTTTTTTTAATTCGTTTTCATCGCATGGCCGGCCGCCGATTTTATTATTTAATTCAGCTATACTTGATTCAAGACCGCTTTTTAATATTATTTTTTCATGATATTCTTCTTCTATAGATGTTAATGATTTAAGCGTGCCGTGGTTTTGTATGGCTTCGTCTTTATTATAGCCGTTTTCTTCGAGCGTGGTTTCGAAGCGCGCGTTTGTTTCGAACAGCGCCGCTTTCAGGGCGGCTATTTCTTTTTCGATATTTTCGCCAAGATGCTTTTTTGCCGCCAGAATCGATGTCATAGCGTTGAATTCTTTTTCCGCGGCGTTATATTTATCGTTTAATTCGTTTCTGGCGGTTTCGATTTCTTTTTGAATCGCCTGAGGCGTTTTAGCGCCTATCAAATTTTTAATATCATTTATGAGTATATTTTTACGGGTTTCGATTCTGGATGCGGATTCTATTATTTCGGAGAGGTTTTTTTCGAGCGCGGCCGTTTCGAGCGCGGCTGATTTGATATCGCTTTCGGCTTTTAATATAAGCGTGTCTAATTCGTTTAAATTATCTTTTAAAGAATCGAGAAATTTTATCGATTCGCTCCATTTTTTGATCGCGGCGTCGTAATCGAGTTCTATAAGGGATGCAGGTATAAATACAAGATTTTGAACTGTCTTTAATTCGGCGGCGGCGCGGTTAAATTCTTCCGCCGCGATAGCCGCCGATGCGGCGTTTCGATCCGTTTCCTCTTTTAAAGCTTGTAAAGTGGCATTGGCGCCGGCGTATGATTTTTCTTCTTCTAAAATCGATATGTCGAGAGTCTTTATTTTATCGGCGGTTATTTTGATTGCGGCTTTTATTTTTTTAGCGTCGCGTTTGTCCCCGTTTTTTATCGGCAGGGCCGCATCCGGGTGTTCTTTACTGCCGCATACAGGGCATTTTTCGTTCACAGCGAGTTTTTCACGTAATACGGCCGCGGTTTCCATTGTGAGTATGGATTCTAATTCTAATTCGAGCCGTATTTTTTCATTTTCTGAGTCCGTTTTTTCTTTTTTTATATTATCAAGTATTATAGTCTTTTTTTTTATATTTGTATCGATCGCCGTTATTTTTTTTATGAGCGTGTCCGCCATTAATTTTTGTGAATTAATTTCGGCGCCGTATTTTTCGAGTGTAGATTTAAGATTTAAGATTTTTTGCGTTTGCGATTTGAACTCAAAAAAAGCTTCTTTGCTGTTTTCAAAATCCCTGCCGGTCGCGTTTTTTTTATCAATTAAAGATTGACGCCGTTTTTGCAATTTTATAATATCGGATTCGCATTTATCGCGCGATATGAGCATTTCATTCATCGAGGCTTTCAGCGATCCGATTTTTTTTTGCTGCTCGTTTAAATCGTTATCGATGCTCTTGAGCTCTTCAAATTTAGATTTCGCGGAAGCGGCGGCTGATATTTTATCGGCGTATGTTTTCTCGAATATATTTTTTTCCGTTTTAATGTTATCAAAATATTCCGCTGCGGATTTTGAAAGTTTTATTATTTTTTTTAATTCGAGCGTTTCTAATTCAAGTGATTTATTTTTAGATTCTATCGAGGCGTTTAGATTATTGAGTTCGTTTATCAGCGGGCCGAATTTATCGCGCACTATTTTTAGTTTTGTTATCCGGCCGATATTTCCTTTAAAATCGTATTCGTCAAGCAGTTTTGCAAGTTTTCCGTTTTTAGCGTTTAACTCCGTATGAAGTACCTTTAATTTTTCATACTCGTTTTTATCTTTAGATGCCGTTTGCGCGTCTATCCTGGCTGACTCGAGTGAAAGGCCGGCGTTTTCGAGTTTAGCTCTTAATTCGGTTGAATTTTCGCC
>CAYQWL010000317.1:0-2630 GCA_964421195.1 uncultured bacterium
CCTTTCCCCCTCCCTTAAACCCTCCCCCTATCCGCAAATTGCCTGACGCTTTATCGTTAGTTTATCGATAGCTTTTTCTGTCATGGCTTTAATTAAGTTTTAGTTTTCTTTCTTTCATTTTTCTTGTTTTCTGCCTTTTACTTATTTTTCTGCCAGCTTGCTTGTTTACAGCCGCGCGCATACGTGCGCTCGTCTGCTGTGCAATTATGGCACCGTCGAAAATTTACCTTACGGCTCACAATAAAAATCGCAGTGAATCGACTCTAATAATCGTAGAGTTAAAATTTAATAGAATTGTAAAAAAAATAATCTTTGTAAATCAACCTTTAATTAATTTAATATTTATAAGTTTAATAATAATTTTGTATAGTAAAAGTTGTTGTTGCTTAAAAGCATTACCGTGAGTCTGAATATTAAGTTCCGGCAATGCGTAAATGCAACGCCTTCGCGCGCGTGCGCGCGGAGGCAAAACTGGCAAAAAAACAAGAAAAAAGTTTATACAGGATAAAAAAAAGGAAAACTTCGATGCCACAAAGCTGCGTATGCCGCGCATACGCAGTTTTAAATTCATGGAGAGAAATGGAGACGACAGGGGAAAAGAGAGGGCCATCGGTCCTTTCTTTTCCCCCGTCGCGGTCTTATACGTATAATTTTTATACTTTACCTGTACACCCCGCCACGAATTTTTTACATAGCATTTTTTACATAGCCGATTTTATAGCAATCAACTTTTAATAATAAAAGAATTTATGATCAACCTTAAGAGCCTTTAATAAGTCATAGCCAACAGTTTTCATTTTTCATATTTTTTTGGCATGCAAATTGTTTATTGTTAAGTAAAATTAATAAAGGAGTGATTGATATGACCAATAATAATATTTCACATGTATCTGACGCTAATTTTAAAAAAGAGGTAATCGAATCCGAACTTCCGGTTTTCGTGGATTTTTTCGCAAGCTGGTGCGGACCCTGCAAATATTTTGCCAATGTATTGGCTGAAGTCGCCCCGTTATATGCCGGCAAAGTTAAATTCGTAAAAGTTGATGTTGACGAAAGCCCTGAAATCGCATCGCAAGTTGGTATATATTCAGTGCCTACGCTGATGTTTTTTAAGAACGGAAAAGCTGAAAAAACGATGTCGGGCGCGCTTCCAAAGGATGCTTTTATAAAGGAAATAATTAATTTCATAAACTGATTCAAAAAACAATTTTTAAAATCTCGCCCGGATAAAATATCAATTGACAAAAATCACTATATATGATATTTTTCTGGTTGAGGCGGCGCCCTTAATACCGCTTCAGTTAGTTTGATTTCGGGAGGTTTTATAAATGAAAGAGATCACTGCGGAAGTAAGCCTTATAGCGGCCTGCGGTCTTTACTGCGGTTCGTGCGGAACATACCTCAAAGAAAAATGTAAAGGCTGTGCTAAAAACGAAAGCGCAGCCTGGTGCAAAGTAAGAAAATGCTGCATTAAAAATAATTACAAAAGTTGCGCCGACTGTAAGACATTCACGGACGCCCGCAAATGTAAAGTTTTCAATAATTTTATATCAAAAATCATAGGATTTTTCCTGCGTTCGAGCCGCTCGAAATGCATAGATCGTATCAAACAAATCAACTACGAACAATATGCAATCGAAATGACGGAAAAAAAAACCGCCTCTATAAAACTTTAAACATTTAAATTCAATAAATGAGTCCTCTATAAAAACTAAGAAAATACTCAAAAAAGATATTTTTAATGCAAACAATAAGGAGGAAATTTAATGCAAACAATAAAAAAACAGACCGAAAGAAAAAATGCGGTAATGTTCAAAGGCAATCCTTTAACTTTACTCGGCGCTGAATTAAAAACCGGTATGAAAGCTCCTGATTTCGAAGTTCTGGCAAATAATCTTTCACCGGTTAAATTAGCCGATTATCAGAATAAAATCAAGGTTATATCAGTAATTCCATCTATAGATACTCCGGTATGCGACGCGCAGACCAGAAAATTCAACGAAGCTGCGGCTTCATTTTCTACCGACATAGTAGTCTTAACTATTTCTATGGACCTTCCATTCGCCCAGGCAAGATGGTGCGGCACGGCTGGCATCGATAAAGTCATAACTCTTTCCGACCATAAAAACGCCTCTTTCGGCCTTAATTACGGAACGCTGATATCCGAGCTCCGCCTCCTCTCACGCTCCATTTTTATCGTCGATAAAGAAAATATCATCAGATATGTCGAGTATGTGCCCGAAGTAACTTCGCATCCCGACTACGATAAAGCTATTCAAAATTTAAAGCAGATAAAATAATACTGTAAATTTTATTTATTTCATATATGAGTTCATTCTAAATAATCTATTTTTCGAACTTTGACAACATTTTATCAATAGTTTTCGATGTACGTTTCCGACATTCTTCTGACTTTCTGGAGCGGACTCATATATTATTATTTTTCAATATATTTTCAAATCTTGTATTGCTGATAGGATGGTGACTCAATATAACGCCTTCATTTATGATACAAAAAGTTCCAAACGCGCAGGGCAAACTTTGAGCTAAATCAGGTTCGTCCACTTCAATCAAAATCGGATCAAAATTCTTTTTTTTCGCGGTTTGAATTATAGCATCGACATTTTTAA
>CAYQWL010000318.1:0-2629 GCA_964421195.1 uncultured bacterium
CGGCCCCGCTCATCGAAGATTCTATGCGTTTATTAGCGTTAGCTATTGCTTCAGCCGCGGCTTTCATCTGTTCGTTCGTTATTTTATCGGCGTTTTTCATAGCGGCTTCTATTAATTTACTGGCGTTTACGATAGCGGCCTGCGCGGCTTTAATGCCTTCAGCCCCCGCCTGGGTTCCGGTTTTCATGGCGGCTTCTATCGTTTTATTGGCGCCGTCCATAGCCTGCTGAGCGGTTTTCATACCTTCCATGGCGAGTTTGGTCGAATTTTTAACCGCTTCGCCCGATATTTCTCCGGCAGCTTTAACGGCTTCCATTCCGGCTTTCATGCCTTCAGCCCCCGCCTGCCTGCCGGCTTCCATAGCCTGATTCGAGGTTTTCATAGCCTCGTCCACGGCCGCTTTTCCGTAATCGTCAGCGCCGTAAACCGCGCCGCACGCGCTTAAACCAATAATCGCAAAACTCGATGCTATTAAAGTAGATTTCACTATTTTTTTCAACATTGCACGCTCACCTCGAAATTATAATTTAAACTTATTATTAAAGGATGAATGTATTATACCATAAACGGCGGGTTTTAGCAAGATCTTCATCAATTTTTATAGCATTTTCCGTCAAATTTTTAATCAAAATTTTAAATGGCTTGATAATATTCAGAAAATGTTATATAATAGCTATTATGGCATTATTAAGTTTATAATAGCTCGGAGGTTGATAATTTATGTCGCAGCCGGTTTACGGGTTTCTATATGATTTCGTTTTTAAATACGTTTTCGGGCGCCAGCAAAATGCGGAGTTGTTGTCTTATCTATTGAACGCATTGCTCGAAAGACCGAAAGAAAATAAAATCACAGTCACCGAAATTACAAATCCATTTAATTTAAAGGAATTCGCTGAAGATAAGTTTTCGATAGTAGATGTAAAGGCCCGTGATGAAAATGGAACGCTGTACACGATCGAAGTTCAAGTTTTAAGCCACAGCAGATTTGTTGAACGCGCGCTTTACTATCTGACAAAATTATACTCAGGCCAGATAAAAGAAGGCGATAAATATTCTGATTTACGAAAAACTATCGGTATTTCAATAATCGATTTTGAATTATTTGCTAAGGAAGCCGAAATCCATAATATTTATAAAATGCTTAACTTGAAATCAATGGCTGAGTTGACTGATATGTTCGAGCTTCATTTTGTTGAACTTTCTAAATTTAAAATCGATAAACCGCGAATGCTTCAAACTAAATTTGAAAAATGGCTTCATGTGCTTAAATTCGGCGACGCGCTTTATGGCGACAATCAGTTGCTGCCGGATGAATTAAGAAGCGAGGAGGGAATTATTATGGCATTCGAAGAGATGAAAAAAGTTAATTCCGATTCAACCATGCGCGATATTATCGAAGCGCGCGCCAAAGCCACGGCGACGATCGCGACCATAAAAGAAGATGAATTCATAAAAGGCAAAGTTAAAGGAATGATCGAGGGCAAAATCGAGGGCAAAATCGAAGGCAAAATCGAAGGTAAAATCGAAGGTAAAATAGAAGGTAAAATAGAAGGTAAAATAGAGGGTAAACTCGAAGGTAAACTCGAATTAGCCCGCGAATTTTATAAAGACGGTATTCCGCTCGAAAAGATAGTTGAAAAGACAGGATTTACAGCCGAACAGATAAAAAACGAATAAAATTTATTTACGACCGGGTGTAAATAGTAAAATCAGATGGTCAGGTTTTAAAACTTCTTCTCGCATTTCACGGGCCTTTTTGTTTGATTTTAGTTATCCGCAATATTCTTTTGGAAATTTTAAAACAAAAGGATTTGGACGAAAGTCTCATTTAATCTTATAGCGCATTGAATTAAATTATTGGTGAATAAAAACGCCTTTATCGGCCGTATTGTGTTTAAAAACGGCTTTAAAAGGCGTTTTTTGCGTTTAAATATATGCAATTAATATTTAAAAAGTGAATTATTTGCCTGATTAATTATGCGTGTGAAAGCCTGGGAAAGTTAAATTCACCGGTAATTTTGCATTTACCCGGTTTTATAAAAAGTTTATAATCTCTCTGATTATAAACTCCTTTTATGCCGGCCGCTATAATATCGGGAGTGAACATAAAAATTATTTTTGCCGCGCCGGCTGCGTGCATTTGTTCGCAGATCATTTCTAACAGGGCGTTACCGCCGCTGTTCCCGCCGTTACCTCCGCTTAAAGAGCGTTCGCTTAAAATATCGTAGAGATAAAGCGCATCGTTTTCAATAGTGTAAATAAAAGCTGCATCGAGACCGTCCGAATAATAAATGTTATCAGCGTAATAACTAAGGCAGTAGAACATAATGAGATGAGAGTCGTTTATAACGCCAAGTTTATTCGATACCGGCGTTCTGTTGAAAGCCAGCCGTTTTAAAATTGAAAAATCTTTATAGTCAATGATATTAAGTTTTCTTAAGCTTGCATTATTTTTATAACTTCGCTTCGGGATTAATTCAAAAGAAGTTTCGTGTGCTTCTTTAAAACCGAATGCCGGATAAAAACCGGCGGCGGATTCATTAGCGAAAAGATAAACCAGATCAGCGCCAGTGCAATATTTATTGAGCGAATGATTCATTAATGCTGCAGAAAGGCCTTTTTTGCGGTA
>CAYQWL010000319.1:0-2617 GCA_964421195.1 uncultured bacterium
GTTTTAAAATATCGCCGTCATAATCAAGCGAACCGTCTTTTAATATATCACATTCTATGCCTTTAAAAATTTTAAAGGGCGCATATTTTAAATTAAGCGCGTCAATTTCTTTAATTTGCGATAAAAGCCTTTCAGCGCTCAATCCGCCGGCGTACGGCGAACTTTTTGAATGATCGCTAACGCCCGCATATTCGAGTCCCATTTCCTTAGAATATGCCGCAATGTTATCGAGCGTGTCGGCTCCATCGGAATAAACGGAATGAATATGAAATATTCCTTTTATTTTTTCACTTTTAAACGGCCGCAATAATTCAAGTTCGGATGCCGGAATTTTTTTCCATATATATTGTGAATAATGAGGCGCGATGCGTAAAAAATCATGGCCGTCGAAGCCGCGGGCAAGATTTGATATTAACGTCATATCCGTTTCATCGGTTGCGTCGATTTCATCGATTTCGTCAATATCAGCCTTTTTTTGAATGTATGATACATTTAAAGACCGTCTCGTTTTTATAACATCAGAATTATTTCCCGACGTATTTCCATCGTTTTGCCTGATTTTAAAAAACGTTTTCAAATATCGGGGTGAAAACATAAGAAGTTTTTGTATATTATGCGTATCAATACCCTGAACGATTAAATAAAAAACGACGGAAAATTCGGAGTAATAATTCACGATCGTCATAACCGCCCCGCCGTCAAATTTATCGATTAAATATTCGTGCTTTTCAAGCGTTACCGATATTGCTCTCGCAATTTCGTTTAAATCGGATACCGGCGCGCCGATAATTAAAGAACATTCAAGTTTATTTAAAACCGGAAGCTTGCGGGCGAATTCATTCGCCGGTTGTATTTCTTTTATAAAATCAAGCACACTGAGGCGATGCTTGATTTCGATAAATAATTTCTCAGCCGCAAAAAAAAGTTTTACATTTTTTTGCGATTTTATTCTATTGATTTCTTTTATTATATTTAATTCTCCGGCCTCACTGAAACCTTTAATCTTTCTAACCGCGCCGGTTCGAGCTTTTAAGAGCAAATCGTCGATGCCGTCGATAGAAAGCTCATCGCAGAGAGTTTTCAATTTTTTAACGCCTATGCCGGATATGCTTAACATCAAAAAAATATCGCGCGGCACCCGGCTTTTTAATTCATCATAATAAGCGGAACGGCCGTAATCGAAAAACTCAAGGATAATTTCCTTTATACCGCGGCCTATGCCATCTATTTTAAAATCATTTTCATATTCATATAATTCCGTATCAAGCGAAGCGATAATTTCGGCGGCCTTTAAATATGCGGAAATTTTAAATACGCTTTCACCCGTATATTCACACATACACGCAATCTCGTTAAGTTTTTCAGAAAGCTGATAGTTATTCATAAATTATTTGTTAATTCATATTAAAAGTTTTAAGATATTCAAAAATACCGTCCGAAATCTTAAAAAAATGCCGTTTTATATTTTTTCAAATAAACTCATTTATAGTAAACCGCTTCGCAGTTTTCAGTTTCGTAAACCGATACTTTACTGACTTTAGCATTCATTTCACCGGCTTTTTTTAAAAGTTCAGTTATGCGGTTAAAAATGAATTCACTGATATTTTCAGCCGTCGGATTTTTTTGATTAAAAAATGACAGTTCATTAAGATTTACATGGTCGAGTTCGCTTTCTATAATTTTAAAATGTTTCTTTAAAACGTTAAAATCTATAAGCATTCCCGAATCATCAAGTTTTTCGCCCTGTACATAAACCGTTATTTTCCAATTATGGCCGTGAAGGTTTTTGCATTTACCCTCATAACGATTTAAGTAATGGGCCGAGGATATTGAAAATTTAGCAGATATTTCGTACATCGAACCACGCCTTTATATTTTTTTAATGTATAGTGTATCCTGAATAAAAAATAACCGGAAGAACGAATATCAATCGATTTTAACGAATTCAATCACATCAAGGGCTATTTTATTTTCCTGACCGGTTGAATTTTTTCCATCGGTTTCAGCCGCAGGGCTTTTTTCAGATTGACTTATTTTGATCGCGATTTCACAGTAATCTTCAGGCAGCGCTTCATTTTTCCAGCTTTCAGGCGCTATAAGCATTTCCGCCAGTTCTATCACATCGCGGCATTCACGTGAAGCCGGCGACTTTAAACTGATTTCCCCGCGGTAAAAAGCTCTTTCGTCTTCCAGTTCACCGAATTGTTTAATCTCGATTTTAAGAGCGGAATCATCCACCGTGCGTTTGACATATAAAAAAACTTTATAATAACCAGTTTTAATTTTTTCTGGTGTTAATAATGAAAGCGCGGTGGTTTTAAAAGGATCGAAAGTTATATACCGGCCATTCGAAAACGATTTTTCAGAAACTATGAGCGGCCGGACGCCATTCCATTTAAGCGGACCGGAAAGAAGATCTTCGAATTCGATCGTTAATTTATACGAAGCGGGCATCGCCGCTACCGGGCCAAAATTCATTACAGCCGGCGAATCGGCGTCCCGGTCTTTTTCATAAACTTCTACTTTATACACATATATAGCGGCGTTATTTAAGCCTTCATCCGTAAAAAACGCCGAATCATCGATCATGGATATTAATTTAAAATTTTCGACGCCG
>CAYQWL010000320.1:0-2612 GCA_964421195.1 uncultured bacterium
GTGATTTATTATTCGTTCGTACTAACGGCAATCCTGATTATGTTGGACGATGTGCTGTATTTAATTCTGAATCAATTGCAAAAAACGGGTTAGATCCGAACAAGTTCATATATGCATCTTACCTTATCAGGGCTCGTTTGAAAAAAAACGGTTTGATACCTGAAATATTACAACACTATTTAGCTTGTGACGATGGACGACACGCTCTACGTTCGTATTGTAAAACTTCTGCTGGGCAATATAATATCAATACTGAAGGATTAGGCTCAATTCCTATTCCACATTTTTCATTAAATCTTCAGCAATTATTTTTGAATCAAATTAATGCTATATTAAAGCTCAAATCCGCCCACCGCGCCTCAATGGCCGAACTCGACGCGCTCTTTGCGTCGCTGCAGCACCGCGCATTCCGGGGTGAGCTTTAGCCGTGAGTAATTTTATTATCATTCAAAAGGAATGGCCCGCTATCTTCGAAGACGCCGTCAGAGCTGAAAATATGGTGTTTTCCGATCCGCGCACGGCATGTTTTTACGCGCGGCGCACGCTCGAACTCGCGGTCCAATGGGCGTATAAGCACGACGCGGCGCTCAAACTGCCTTACCAGGACAATCTTTCCGCGCTCGTTTATGAGCCGAGTTTCAAACAACTTATCGGCGAGGCTATTTTCAACAAGGCAAGAATAATAATAACTCTGGGAAACCGCGCAGTACACAGCCACCTTACTATTGCGGCCAGCGACTCGCTTACGGCCGTCCGGGAATTATTTCATGTAGCCTACTGGTTTTCATTTATTTACAGCCGGACGCAGCGTCCTGCCATCGGCCTTACTTTTGACGAAAATAAAGTGCCCAGTGAATCGCCGGTTCCACCCAAAACGATCGAACAACTTAAAAAAATGGAAACGGAACTTCATCAAAAAGATGAAAAATTATCTGAACTTCTTACTAATATGGCCGCGCTCGACGATGAACTTAAACGCCTGCGAATAGAAGTTACCCTGGCGAAACAAGCCGCTGCCGCCCAAACCGATACTCACGATTATTCCGAAGCCGATACGCGCTGCTATCTTATCGATATGCTGCTCAAAGAAGCCGGCTGGCCGCTCGATCAACCGCGCGACCGCGAATTCGAAGTAACCGGCATGCCCAATACCGCCGGCTCGGGCTTCGTAGATTACGTTTTGTGGGGCGGCGACGGAAAACCGCTCGGACTCATCGAAGCCAAGCGCACCCACCGCGGCGCGCTTATCGGACAGCAGCAGGCTAAATTATACGCCGACTGTCTCGAAAAACAATTCGGCCGGCGCCCCGTTATTTTTTGCTCGAACGGCTATGAACACTGGATATGGGACGATTCATGCTATCCGCCCCGCCAGATTCAGGGCTTTTACACTAAATCAGAATTAGAGCTTCTTATCCAGCGCCGCACTAACCGTAAAAAACTCGCCGAAGCCGAAATTAAAAGCTCGATCGTCGAACGGTATTATCAGACGCGCGCAATACGCCGCGTCACCGAGTCTTTCGAAAAAGACCATGAGCGCAAAGCTCTGTTAGTAATGGCTACCGGCAGCGGCAAGACTCGCACCGTCATAGGACTCTGCGATCTGCTTATCAAATGCAACTGGGCGAAACGCATACTGTTTCTTGCCGACCGCGTCGCGCTAGTAAATCAGGCGGTAAACGCATTTAAAAAATTCCTGCCCGATTCTTCGCCGGTCAACCTCGTCACGGAAAAAAGCACACAGGGGCGCGTCTTCGTCTCGACCTATCCGACCATGATGGGCTTAATCGACGAAACGCTCGACGGCGAACGCCGCTTCGGCGCCGGATATTTCGATCTTGTCATAATAGATGAAGCGCACCGATCTATTTTTCAAAAATACCGCGCCATCTTCAATTACTTCGATTCACTGCTCGTCGGGCTGACCGCAACCCCCAGAGATGAAATAGATCGCAACACTTACAATCTTTTCGGCCTCGAAGCGGGCGTGCCCACCGACGCATACTCGCTCGACGAGGCCGTGCGCGACGGCTTTTTAGTGCCGCCAGGAGCGATATCGGTACAGCTTAAATTCCAGCGCGACGGCATCGATTACAACGCGCTCTCCGAAGAAGAAAAAGACCAGTGGGACATGCTCGACTGGAACGATGAAGGCCAGATACCCGATCGCGTCGAATCCGAAGCGGTCAATAGATGGCTTTTCAATAGCGATACGGTGGATAAAGTTCTGGAAAACCTCATGACCCGCGGCCAGAAAGTCTGCGGCGGCGACCGGCTCGGAAAAACGATTATTTTCGCCAAAAATCAGGCGCACGCCGACTTTATCGCGGAGCGTTTCAACGAAAACTACCCGCATTATAAAGGCGAATTCGCGCGCGTTATAACATTTAAAACCGAATACGCGCAAAGCCTTATCGACGCGTTTTCGATTCCTGATAAAATGCCGCAAATAGCTATTTCAGTCGATATGCTCGATACCGGCATCGATATACCCGAAGTGGTCAATCTCGTTTTTTTCAAAATGGTGCGCTCTAAAACCAAGTTCTGGCAAATGATAGGCCGCGGCACGCGCCTTCGTCCCGACCTGTTCGGACCTGGCGAAGATAAAAAAG
>CAYQWL010000321.1:0-1001 GCA_964421195.1 uncultured bacterium
TTTTCAATAGGCTGTCCCGTTCCGTCGCTGATTATTTTATTAAGACGCTTTTTCATCTTTATAATTTCTTCAGCTTCGATTTTTATATCGGTAGCCTGGCCGTAAGCGCCGCCCGAAGGCTGATGTATGAGATAACGAGTGTTGGGCAATGAATAACGATTTTCTTTTTTAGCGGCCAGATAAATTAATATTCCAGCGCTGGCAACCCAGCCGGTGCCTATCATTATTATTTCAGGCTTAACGAACTTAATCATGTCGTGTATAGTGTCGCCGGCTTCTACATGGCCGCCCTGAGTGTTTATGAGTATTTTAATAGGATCATTGGATTCTTCCTGCAAAAATAAAAGCTGATTACACACGCGTTCAGCTAATTTCTGACTGACGCCTTCGCTTATTATAACGGTTCTGGTCTTTTTAAGCACCTCAAAGCTGTCCATGGGTTTCTTTTTGTCATCGTGGTTATCTGCACAGGGCATTTTTTCTTCCTCCAAATATATTTCTTTTATTTTTATTGATAAACATAATCAGGATCAGGCATTTTTGTAATGCTTGTTTGTTTAGTCTTTATATTATACAATACGACAGGCCGGTATGTCAATTAAATTATAACGGCGATTCATTCCAGATAATCGATTTTTTAAATTCCAGCAAAGGTTTTTCGTTTATTTTAAGTATGTTTAATTAATACGTAAATATACAGGGCCGCTAAGAACGCGACGGGGGAAAAGGAAGGACCAATGGCCCTCCTTTTTCCCCCATGGCCCCCTTTTCTCTCCCTGAATATAAAACTGCGCTCGTGCGGCCGCACGAGCGCAGTTTTGTGGCATCGATATAAAAAAGCTATTATCATAGCCTTTTTATATCGGGCGACATTTGCTGCCAGCTTCGAAGTTTTTCTCTTTCTTTTTTTCTTGCCATAAACTTTTTTCATGTTTTTTGCGAGTTTTGTCTCTGCGCGCGTACCGCGCGCAGAGGCGCTGCATTTACGCACTGCCGGAACT
>CAYQWL010000321.1:1058-2595 GCA_964421195.1 uncultured bacterium
GTAACGCTTTAATGCAAAACAACTTTTAATGTACTAATGCATTATAAACATATTTGTTTAAATCAAACTAATTTACTAATAGTATTGTTTTGTCAATTAGGTTAATTTTTAACAGTGCGATTAATAGCGCCGATTTATATTAATTTTTACCGCGAGCCACAAGTTATAGATGCGGCGGCGGTCTTGTTCCAGATAAACCTGATGTTACTAAACTCGCCTATTCAAAGGCCGATAAAAAAACTACCATATCTGAGGGCGTAGTTAATGTCGATGAAATAAATTGCATTTTAGAGTGTTATCAATCAGAAAACGAATCCGGTAGTAGCGGAATCATTGCTAAAGGTATGAAAACCGCAAATTTCAAAACATATACCGGCGTTCTTCAAGAAAATCAGGATATTGAAGTTAATAAATATATTCTTTACACATTTATGAATTCGGCTGGCAATACTTCCGCATACGCCAGCGACGGTAAAGTCCCCGTAGCACCGACTCAGGCCGCAGTAACTGCGTCGTCATTTTCAAATGCGACGGGCACCATAACTATTGGTGAAACGGCATTTACTACAATCACAGATAATACAAAAATAAATGTGTATGAAGATAATGACGGTACTTATGATAGCGGAAGTTCAGCTAAAAAGAATTGGATTACACCAGCCGATAACAGCATTGTAATAAACACAACAAAAGCTGCAACGGACAAAGGAGCCTGGGCGGCTATTGCTGCTAAACCTAAAGTCGGTTATTCAATAGAAACTACCGATGGCAATGAATCTGACGTTATTTTCGACACCCACTCAATTCCTGTTAAGCCGACATTAAATGGTGCTGCCGCTCTTATTACGGCTGGCAACGGCGGCACTGACGCTCCTGCGGGCTATGTCAATAATGCCGGCAAAACTTCTGTTAAATTAACGCCAGGTGTTGCGCTTACGGCCGGGCAAAAATTAACGCTTAAAGTTAATAAAACAAACTCAGCTATTATGAGCGCAACTATTGCTTCAGCCGCCGTTGGCAATGTAACTCCAGTTTTCGGCACACAGAATGCTAATGTTACTTTCGCTACTGGAAATAACGGCGGCAATACGACAACCGGCGCATTCGACTTTACCGTTGGCAGCGGAGCTTCACCTGTATTAGAAGGCACAGATGTAGCCGTTACCGCAATTAAAACTGCCGTTGACGGCAACGAATCCGATAGATAATTTATAAAAATTTATTATTCAGGCCGATTATTCTGATTTTTTACATATTCTAAAATTGTTTTGACGAAATCTTTTCCGATGTTTAATACTTCTATAGCATTATCACCGGTAATAAAGTCGGTAAAATTATAATCGCTTGTCTGACGCATTTCATATATCTTATTCAGAGCGCGGCCTAAAGTTTTTGGCAGCATGCCCGTATTGATGAATTTTTTCGAAAATGTAGATATGGCGCCGCTATGAGATGAAGTAACGATTCCGTTATCCGCAAAAAGAACCTGAACGGCGTAAAACATTGCATAGTAAGTTCTTGAAACGGCGGCATTAAA
>CAYQWL010000322.1:0-2572 GCA_964421195.1 uncultured bacterium
GCAAAAACCTCGCGGAACGCAGCGGATTGAAAAAATTCAGCGCGGCCCAGCTCGGACTGGCGGGCGAAACCGACATACTGTTTCCCAGATCGATCGGACGCCTTCGCCGCAAGGGCAGCGGCAGCAGATTCGTTCACGGCGGCGCCTCGCTGCAGGAAATAACGGTGCCGGTGATTAGAATCAATAAAAAACGCCAGAGCGATATATCGCAGGTCGAAGTGCAGATCATCGGCGGCACTGATTCGATTATCACAGCCGGTCAGCTCGCCGTGGTATTTTACCAGAAACAGCCGGTCAGCGATAAGGTCAGGGCAAGAAAATTAAAGGCGGGCATTTATAATAAAGCGGGCGAGCTGATATCTAACAGCCGCGATATAGATTTTGACCTGACGCACGAAGACAGCCGCAGCCGCGAAGTAACGGTTAATTTTATACTCACCCGCAAGGCCGACGAGGCGAACAACCAGCAGGTGAATCTCAGGCTCGACGAAAAACACTCCGCCACTTCGCATTACAAAGAATACTGCTCGCGCGCTTACACCGTAAGGCGTGCATTTACAAGCGATTTTGATTTTTAGGTTGAATAAACGAACCAAAGAAAAGGATATAGAGAAAAGAATATAGAGAATATAGAGAATATAAAGAACTAAAAAATGTAGAAAACTGAAAAACAAAAGAACGAAAGAAGGTCGTAAGTCATGAACGCGCTTGATGAAAAAATAAATAAACACTTTCAAGGCCTGGTAGTCCGCAAGGACCTGGTAAAATTAGTCAAGGGAAACGCTATCGTGCCTTCATACGTTCTTGAATACCTGCTTGGCCAGTACTGCGCGACTAACGACGAGGCCAGCATCCAGTCGGGTATTCAAACGGTCAAGGAAATATTAAAGAACCATTATGTACATCGCAATGAAAGCGGCCTTGTGCGTTCGCTTATCAAAGAAAAAGGCCGGTATAAGGTCATCGATAAAATAAGCGTCTCGCTCAACGACAAAACCGACGCTTATGAAGCGGATTTCGCCAATCTGGGCATAAGCAAGGTGCTCGTTGATTCGGCGACCGTAAAGGCCCATCCGCGCCTTTTAGTGAGCGGCGTATGGTGTATAGCCGATGTCGAATATGATTTCAGGGAAGATAAAAATATATGCCCATGGGTGCTTTCAACGCTCAAACCCATACAGCTTTCACAGTTCGACTTAGACGCCTATATTGGCGCGCGCGCTAAATTCACCACCGACGAGTGGATAGATATTTTGATACAGAGCATAGGGTTCAATCCGGAACTCTTCGGTAAAAGAAGTAAATTAAGCCAGTTAGTCCGGCTCATTCCATACTGCGAAAGAAATTACAATCTGATGGAACTCGGCCCGAAAGGCACAGGCAAATCGCATATTTATTCTGAATTTTCACCGCACGGCATACTTATTTCGGGCGGCGAGATTACCGTGCCTAAATTATTCGTCAACAACAGTTCCGGGCGCATCGGCCTGGTCGGCTACTGGGACACCGTGGCCTTCGACGAATTTGCCGGCAGACAGAAAAAAGTGGATAAAGCGCTCGTTGATATAATGAAAAACTATATGGCAAATAAATCTTTCTCGCGCGGCGTCGAGATGCTCGGCGCGGAAGCGTCGATGGTCTTTGTGGGTAATACGCAGCATACGGTGCCGTATATGCTCAGGCACGCCGACCTCTTCGACGACCTGCCTGAAAAATACCATGATTCAGCATTTTTAGACCGCCTTCATTTTTACATACCGGGCTGGGAAGTCGATATAATACGCGGTGAAATGTTTTCGGACGGCTACGGCTTCGTCGTAGATTACCTTGCCGAAGTGCTGCGCTCGCTTAGAAATCACGATTTTTCAGACCGCTATCAGAAACACTTTTCGCTTTCGACCGATATATCGACGCGCGACCGCGACGGCATTAATAAAACATTTTCCGGACTGATGAAAATACTCTACCCGAACGGTGAAGCCGACGCAAAAGAAATTGAATATATTCTGCAATTTTCAATAGAAGGCCGCAAACGCGTCAAAGACCAGTTAATGAGGATCGATTCCACCTACGCCGCGGTGCGCTTCGCTTATCTAAACAATGCGAGCGGCGATGAAAAAGCCGTCAAAACCCTCGAAGAAGAAGAGTATCCAAATTATTATTATATGAAAGCGCACTCAGGCAACGAAAATGAGGTATTCGAAAAAAGCGGAGCGGCCGGCGAAGAAGCGCAAGACGGAACGGCGACGGCTGAAGGCAGGTACGAACCCAGACCTTTAACCGAAAAACATATTATTTTCAAGGAAAATCAGCGCGGCCTTTCATTCGATGAGCTGTTCTGGCCTTATCTTAAGGGCGCGAAGAAGATAACCATAACCGACGCCTATCTGCGCGCTTTCTATCAACTTAAAAACCTTATGGAACTTATGGAGACGATAGCCAGACACAAACCTGAAGGAGACGAAATAGCGGTTCACGTTATAACATCCGGAAGCGATTTCGGCGACTCACAGCAGGTGGAATTTTTAGAAAAAATAATGAATTCATGTGCGGGCGTCGGCATAGATTTTAC
>CAYQWL010000323.1:0-2571 GCA_964421195.1 uncultured bacterium
TAATTCTGAAAAAAATACCGGTACGGGTTTTGTATTTGGAACTTCGACGCCTATAGCCGCTTTGCCGGGAATAGGAGCTTCCATGCGAAGGCTCGATGTGGCCAGCGCGAGAGCGAGATCGTCGGCAAGGCTTACCACTTTTGATACTTTTACTCCGCTCGCCGGCTGAAGTTCGTAGCGCGTAACCGTCGGGCCGCATGTTATATGAGCGATTTTTACTTCTACGTTAAAATTTTTTAATGTGGTAACTAATTTTTCCGCATTAAACTTCAGTTCTTCTTCGCTTATTCCTTCTATTTTCTCAATGGGTTTTAAAATTGCTTTAAAATCTGGATAACTGTAATTGTCGTAGTCTGAATTTCCGCCGGGATTAATGTTTTCATTAAAGTTTTCTTTGATATTAGAATTAGAACTGAATTTACCGGCGGAATTTTTAGAATAGTAATTTTTAAAAAGCGTCTTTTCGTCTGCTGTAGAAGCCGCTGATTGCATATTTGCCGTATCGCCGCAACGGGTAATCGGAACGTTTTGCAGGTCGAGACGGCTTTCGTCCGTTTGATTTCCGAACGGCTGGTAATTATTATCGGTTCTGGAGTCCGGTCCGGCCGTGTTCATCTGTAAAACGTCGTTTTTTAAGCGTTCAGATATCTCGATCGTATTTTCTGCGGCCCGTGAGCTGTTTTTAATTATATTTTCGATGCGTTCATTATTTGATAAATCAAAAGTAATTTCGGTGTTTGAGACCGGATTATCTTTTTTTTCCGTTATGTAATCATGGCTGCCGTTTTTGAAATTTGAAAACAGCCGTTCTTCGAGCGAAACGTATTCGTTTGAAGTATCCGGAAAATCGCCTGGCGTTTCTTCGTCTTTTTGAAACATTTCAATTTTTTCGATATTTCCGCTGGAAGTTATCAGACTGATATCGTTTTTAGATTCGGAAGAAAAAATGTTTTTAATCCGTTCAAAAGCGGTCGAAATAACTATGCCGGCTCCTTTAACAATAAAGGTCACCGCGAAAGCTGCCGTAAAAATTATATGCTTGAATGCGGTGGAAACGAAGGAATAAAAACCTGAAATTATCGATACAAAAAGCGGCGCGAGTAAAATATTAAAAGAGATTGAGGCTCCGGTGAGCGTTCCAAAAATTCCAAGCAGAAGTGTTCCTGCGTTGCCGAGCAGGTCGATTGATTTTGAAGCCATATATTTTCCAAAAAAACCGCCGGACGAATTTAAAATTTCAAAAAAAAGATTTGAGAAAAAAAGCAGAACTGCGTATCCGAAATAATCACCGGCTTTAGAAGCGACAGAGCCATGCATGAATTTTTGTATTCCGAAATACCACAATAAAAATGATATAAAATACATTGTAACGCCGAATTGCAGTTTGAACCAGTGAAGAATTCCATATGCCGCGCCGAGCCATTTAGATTCTGAAGGCTTGATTATAAAAAAAATCAAAAGAGTTATCGAAGCGAACATTAAAAATAATCCGGATATTTCGGCTCTTTTTTTGGTTTCGATATCATCGCCGGCAAAGGCGATGCCTTGATTTTTTTTCGTGATTTTTTTATCGGTTTTATTGACAGCGGACAATGTTTACTCCGTTATTTTAAATTATATATATCGCCAGTCAGGGCGCATAATGGTTTCGAATGAATAAAAATTACAAATTAAACGCCTGTTTTAAAAAAAGAATTTTTTATACAGTATCGCATCGGGTGTTCATTATATTATATATCAAATCGTCATTTATTTTCAAGATAATTTTTATTTTCTTAAATATATAATTTAATAATTTTTATGTGCTTAATAAAAATGCGGGTAAAAATGCCATAATATAAAGTTTCTACCTGTTACTGGATGTGATTTTTAGATAACGTTAAAGTAACGCAATTAAAATTAAGTAAAGAAAATAAAAAAACCCGCCTTCAGGCGGGCCGGTAACTGGGGAGGAAAGAATCGAACTCTCACGTACAGATCCAGAGTCTGCTGTCCTACCATTAGACGACTCCCCAAAAACATTTTTATTATACTATACTTTTTTTTTTTTTGCAAGTAGTTTATTGACTTTTTTTAAAAAATATTGTAAAATTTTTATTGGTCTGGTTAAAATACTAAAATAATAAGAAGAAGGAGGCTAAATGAATACTATAAAAAATGATAATTTTGATTCTGAAGTTATTAAAAGTGATAAGCCCGTCGTAGTGGATTTTTTTGCTACATGGTGCGGCCCATGTAAAATGTTGACTCCTGTATTTGAAGAATTAGCCGGTGAATACGCCGGCCGTGTTAAATTCGTAAAAGTAGATATAGACGAATCGCCTGAACTCGCCGGAAATTATAAGGTGCGCGGAGTGCCTACCTTAATGATCGTTAAAGGTGGGGAGATTAAATCTACGATGGTAGGCGTACAGCCTAAAGCTAAAATAGCCGAAGAAGTTAATAAAGTTTTATAAAATATTATGAAAGACGTTGTGCCGGCGGCGGTGATGCCTGTACGATGCCGTTTTCTCGCGGTTATGTGTAAAATAATTTGCTAAATTCCGGAGGTGTTATAGTGAGTATTTTTTC
>CAYQWL010000324.1:0-2544 GCA_964421195.1 uncultured bacterium
AATATCTATGGCGCGGCTTTTGACATAGCGGAAGATCTTTTGCTAAAATATGGCCAAGATATGACGATTGCCCTTGAATGCGCTTCAATTTATAAAACAGCCTCTAATAAAAGAACGGCGGTCGAATTATATAAAAATATCGCTCTTAAAGCAGTCGATATTTCGTCATTGCGTCAGGCCGTTTCCGAATTAGAAAATCTTATGGATGAAACAGGATTTCAAAAATTTATAGATGCATTGATTGATTCGAAGAAAAAAACAGGTTTTACTCGTGATTACGTTTTTTTGCTTAATTATAAAGCGCCGGTTTTATTTAAAGAGGCTCTGCTGAAGGAGCGTTCCGGTTTTGACGCTTTGAATTCTTTTTTTATGTCGCTGGAGCCGGGTGCGGACGAGTTTTTATCTTATATGAACCGCGCGTTTTCTTCTACCGGTGATATTTTTGAAAAATCTAAAAGCGCAGCGGATTCCGGGGGAGAAGTTTTTATGCCGCCGACGCTTGAAGGGCGAACGGCTGTTTTGAAATGTTATTTTGAATATTGCGTTTATTTTGCCATTGAAATAGTTAAACTTGAAGATATTCTTGCCGTAGAAGCTGCCGCTGCGCTCGAAACGATGATTACTTCTATTCCCGGCCGGATAGCTTTTAAAGATGGCCCTGAAAAACTTATCGATGTTCTAAAACCGAAAATTTCATTACTGCCGGCTGGATTTATATATAATATTGCGAATTCGAAAGTGGAATTCGAAAGTAAAGAAGTGGAGCTGCTTGCGCTGTTTAAGCGCGTATGCGCCTGTGAATCGCCTGAATTTATAAGCGCAGCGAGGCTTTTTATTAATGCGAAAGATTATAAAACCGCGGCGGTTTTTGCCGATACCGCTTTAAAGCTTGATTCGGACGATCATCTTGCGCGGCTTACGCGGTTAGAGGTTTTATGTGGATTAAAACTTTTTGAACGCGCTCTTCTCGAAGCGGGCTCTATTGAACCGATGCGGCTTTTATCGAAAGAAGAAGCCGCCGGCGGCCGGTATGGTGATTTATGCGCGCAGGATTCTTTTTATTCTTATGATCTTGTTTGTAATCTTACGCGTCTCTCTAAATGTTTATACGAAACAGGCGCTTATGGCCAGGCTTCAAACATGGCGGCTATGGTGCTGTCGAAAAGCAGGCTTTATTTTGAGTATGAAGACGCTTTTTTGCTTAATTCCGAATACCGTACGGCGCTTGAAATTTATTATAAATCAGCCGTAAGCGATCAGCAACGCGCTAAATTAACGACGGAGCTTATAAATTCGATCGATGATTATGTAAGTGCGGCGCCGCGTTATTCAGTAATAAATTACGAAGATAAAAAAATAATAGCGGCTCTGTCTGAAATATTATTTTCGTGGAATACGAATAACGCTATGGTTGATGTAATTGAAAAACTGCCTGAAAGCGCTGTTAAAACTTACCTTACGCTATTTTATTCGGCGCGTTCCGGCATGCCGATAGAAAGTCTGGCGGGTAAAGCTGTACGTGAATATAAAAGCAATTATTTCATTCTTGACTTTCTTGGTTCGCAGGCTGAAAGCATGGAGGATATAACTATTTTAAAGAGCGTTTTTGACGGTCTTGCCGCGCTCGAAGCCGATAAAAGCGCAGAATATAAGGACCGATATATGCGTTTTTACTGCGCCGGCAGGTTGAATAATGACAGGAGATGATTTTATGAACTATTTTTTTAACTTTTTAAATATTCGCTTTGATATAAATTCGATTTTTAGAATTTTTATAATCCGGCACGGCTGCATTTTATTTGCGCCGGCGTTTATGTTTCTGATGTTTATTCCGGTTTTCTGCATGATTTTATCGTCCCCCGCAGCTGCAAAAGACGATAAAATTATAGGAAAAAGTTCATCTGAAGTTATTATTTATTTTAAAAACGCCGCTTCGTTTTATGACGGTTTTATCAATTCGAACGCCGTAAAGGCGTTTAACGATTCCGGGCTCGGCGCGCGTTACGATGAAACTATCGTCGCCGGTAAAATCGCGCAGCTTAAAAAGGCTGTTGCTGATAGTTTTAAGACAGCGCCCGTATATAAAAAAGCTCTTGATTTTTTTGACTGTTCTGGCGCGCTTTATGTTGTAGAAAGCGATCTTGACTCGCTTTTATTAACTCTTGTTCTGGAGCGGGATATTAATAAATTTGAATATTTTATTAAATTAAAAAAAGGCGTAAAAACTAAAAGCTGCAACGGAAAAAATTATTATGTGCTTTCATCGTCTGAAGGCGTGGATTCGCTTTATTTCGCTTCTTATAAAGATAAAACCGTTCTGGCTAATAATTTAACTTCCATCGAAGCATTTTTGAGCGGCCGCGTTTCGCTCGAACCTTTGCCTGCGATGAATTTACCGCTTTGCGTTTATATTAATCTGAAAAAATTGAACGCTAAAGTGAGTGATACATATAAAAATATTGCGGGTCAATTTTTATTTTTTTATAATGATGTTTTAAAAAAAGAAATAAAAATCGTTATTTTTAACGGAGAGCAGGAGCCGTC
>CAYQWL010000325.1:0-2482 GCA_964421195.1 uncultured bacterium
GATATAAGTAATATTAAAGACGTTACATTTACTACCAATGGAATTAATTTAGATATTTATGCCGCCGAATTATACGATTTCGGCGTAAAACGTTTTAATTTTTCTCTCGACAGCTTAAATCGAGAAAAATATTGTCGATTAACAGGTAAGGACAATCTCGAAAAGATAATAACAAATATAAAAAAATGTATTAAAATAGGGTTTTCACCTATCAAAATGAATGTAGTAGCGCTTAAAGGCATTAATGATGATGAAATACATGATTTTATCGAATTTGCGGAAACAAACGGCTTAATTTTACGTTTTATTGAATTAATGAACATAGCGGACAGCGCTCAGGATTTTTTTAAAAAACATTTTATTTCAGTAATGGATATAAAAAAAATCATAAACGAAAAATATAAATTGAACAAGATTTCAAATCCGGCGTTTCCAGGCTCCGGACCGGCCGTGTATAATCAGCTCGAATCAGGCCTTAAAATCGGTTTTATATCCCCGGTCAGCGAACATTTTTGCGCCGCGTGCAACCGTCTTCGACTCACGGCGAACGGTATGATCAAACCATGCCTCTTAAGGCCCGGTGAAATAAATATAAAACAAATGATAAAATCGGGCGCATCTGATAACGAACTGGCGAAAGCCATCGTTACAGTCTTTGAAAATAAGCAAAAGGCCTGTGGTAAATTTTCAAAAAAAAATACAATGTTCACAAATATGTCACAAATAGGCGGATAATATAACCGCGAACCAACGGGCTAATTTTATGCAAAAATCGGCTTCATCCCGATATAATAACCATTCAATAAGAATAAGGAGAGTTTTCAGATGAAAGTATTAGTAACCGGCGGCGCCGGTTTTATTGGATCGCATGTAGTCGATAAATACATAGCCGCCGGGCATAATGTTGATATATGCGACAATCTATCGAGCGGAAAAATTGAAAATATAAATAAAGCCGCGAAATTTTACAACTTAGACATTCGTTCTGAAGAAGCCGGAAAGCTTATTCTATCTGAAAAATACGACGTCATAAATCATCACGCGGCGCAAATATCCGTGGTTAGTTCTATGCGCGATCCGTTTTATGACGCTGAAGTAAATATATCAGGACTTCTTAATATACTTCGCGCGGCTTCGGCTTCAGGAAGCGTTCAAAAGTTTATTTTCATATCATCCGGCGGCGCCGTTTACGGCGATAAAAAAAATTTTCCGATCGCCGAAACCGAACTTCCCGAACCATTATCACCATATGCTATTTCTAAATTAGCGGGAGAGCATTATGTAAGGGCGCTCTGCTCCGCGGCCGGCATCCGCCACTGCATATTACGCTACTCAAACGTTTTCGGCCCGCGTCAGGACCCGCACGGCGAAGCGGGAGTGGTGGCAATTTTTTCCAAACAGATGATATCGGGCCGGGCGCCTGAAATATTCGGCGACGGTTCAGCGGTCCGGGATTACATTTACGTAAAAGACGCAGCCGCCGTCAACCTGCTCGCTCTTGAAAATTCGATTTCCGGGCCGTTAAACGTATCTACCGCCGAAGGAACGAGCGTCAACAGACTTTTCGCCATAATGGCGGAAATAATGGGGTTCGATAAAAAACCCGATTACATGCCAAAAAGACCGGGTGAATTAGACAGGTCAATAATAGATAATTCAAATCTCGTTAAATTATTTAATTTCAAACCTTATTACAACATAATAGAAGGATTAAGAGAAACCATACATTATTTTAAAATAGAATTCGGTAAGTAAAAAATACAAAGAAAGGCGGAATTATGAGTACGAACGAAGAGAATCAAACTCAAAACATCGAAAAAATCGAAGGATTTGAAGATGCAAGCGCCCTTATAAAAAAAAAGCTTCTTAAAACCAGCGAAGTCGATTATTCACAGACTAATATTTCTTATACTGAAGAATCCGACGGCAGCTATCGCGTTGAATGGAAAGTCGATGATGCGACAATAGTAGATTTTTTAAAACGTAAATTTCCATTTATAGGAGCCGCGCTTCTTACAATTATAGCCTTAACCGTCGTTTATTTATTCTGGCCGCTGCCCGGCCCCATTCTTCTTGGCATCGCGCTTATCGTATGGGGTTCCTACTGCATTTATGCCGCATTAAAAAATAAAGAAGAAAAATATGTGTTTCTAATAGGTATGGATAATGTCGCAATTATACATGACAGAGTTTTCCACAATGAAATCATCATAAATTACGACGATCTAAAAGGCGTGGAATTATTAATGACGGGAACGGAAGAAAACTGGGGACAGACCATGGCAGTATCAGAAAAAATGCAAAGACATCAAATCAGCGGCAAAAAAGAATCCGTTGAACTTTTATGTAAAACTATTGAAACGTTTTTATACACTGTCAGGGCCCGCCGTAAAAAAATGGGCAAAGATGATGGAATGAAAATAATTAATGAGTCCACTCTAAAAAGGTCAAAAATATTAAAAACAGGGTAAAATTATTATGC
>CAYQWL010000326.1:0-2462 GCA_964421195.1 uncultured bacterium
GTTGTTTTTTAATTATTATTGGCCCGGTAATATCAGGCAGCTTGAAAATATTATGGAGCGCATCATAGTATTAAATGATTCTGAAATTATAACTAAAGAAATGATGACTTCCGATCTTATAGCGGAATTTAGCGTATCAGGGGTGGATATGCCTGATGAAAGAGCCGAAAGAAAACCGCGTGAAAGCGAATCGAGTGTTCAAACTTTTAATTCCGGTGTAATAAGGGAATGCGAGTCCGGCGCTCTGCGTGAAAATAAAGATGAGCCGTATTCGGCTCCGGCTGTTTTTATGCCGGATAGCAGCGGCGGTTCGGCTTCTGGCGCATTAAACGTGGCGCCGTTAGCGCCGCTTGACGAAGTGGAAAGGGCGCATATCGCCAGAGCGTTAAAAATACTTGATTGGAACCTGTCGAAAACAGCTCGAACGCTTGGAATAGATCGCAAAACGCTTTATTTAAAAATTGATAAATATAAGATTGAAAAGCCGGCATATTGATATACTGCGTGAAATAGGCTAAATTTTTATGAAAAGGATTGTGTATGAATAACGATAATGTTATTCAGGTTTCGTTTCAGCGTAATTTTATAAAAGAAGACGAAGGGCCCGAAGGGTTAAAAAACGGCGGCGGAGAGCTTATACAGCTTAAAACTGTCGTGAACGCCGCGGCTAAAGGTATGCGGCCGATAAAAAATTTTGCGCATTTCGTCACGGGCCGTCAGGCTGGTTTGAAGCCGCAGATAACTTGTGAAGAAGCAGTGGCGTCTTATCGCGATAAAAACAGGCTGTCTATCGGAAAACCATCGTTTTATCACGGCATGGGAATGCTTTATATTGAATACGGATTTTTTGAAAGTGCAATTGACTGTTTTCAAAAGGCTATTGAAATCGATTCTTATTATGTCGATGCTTTTGTCGGGCTCGGCGTGGCTTATCTTAAGCTTAATAAAACGGACTATTCTCTTAAAATGTATCTGGTAGCGCTGGCTATTAATCCGGGATTGGTTTCGGTTCTGATTTCGGTTTCTAATATTTATGCTTCAATAGATAAAATCGATCTCGCCATAGATTATCTGTGTAAAGCGAAGGCAGTTGAACCTCGAAATACTAATATATTAAATAATCTCGGAGTTTTATACGCTAAAATTAATGACTTTGAAGAAGCTATTAAATGCTGGAATGAGGTCGTTAGATTAAAACCTTTCGAGCTGGACGCTTATTATAATCTCGGTATCGCGTATTCGGAAAAGGGATTTATTGACGCCGCGATTTTTATGTATTCAAAGGTCGTTAAAACCGGAAAAGGTTCGGCGCAGTTGTTTAATAATCTCGGCGTTCTTTACGAAAAGAAAAATAATTTGAAAAAAGCGCTTGAATGTTATTTGAATTCATATCGGCTGGATGGTAAATGCACCGAGGTAATAAATAATATAGGTCTTGTTTACGCTAAAATGAATAATTATAATAAGGCTGTAGATTCTTATTTAAAAACGCTTGAAATCGAACCTGAAAATAAAAAAGCGTTGAATAACCTCGGATTAGTGTATGGCCTTACCGGCCGTTTTTATGATTCTATAAGTACGTGGAAAAAACTTTTGAATATAGAGCCCGGCGATTATAGTACGCATTTTAATCTTGGCATAGCTTATCTTAATGTGGGTAATAAAACGAATGCGCGTTATTATTTCGAAAGCGCGGTTAAAATCAATCCAAAATCTCCCGAAGCTCTTATGAATTCGGCAAGTTTATATGTTCAGGAAGCAAAATATGATCTGGCCGTCGAGGAATTTAAAAAAGTCATTAAAATAGACCCCTCTTTTTATAAAGCGTATTATAATCTTGGCACTATTTATTATATGCGCCGGCAATTCGTAGATTGTCAGCAGGTTATGAAAAAAGCCATATCTTATTGCCCTGATTTTATTAACGCTTATTATTATCTCGGTAAAGTTTATTTTGAGCTTAATGACGGTGAAAAAGGTCTTGAAATGTTTAAAAAAATCGTAGATATATCGCCGGATAATCCTATCGCGCTTACCGATTACGCTATAATGCTTTCGCTTCAAAAAAGACACGACGAAGCGGTTAAACTATTTAAAAAGGCCGTTAAAATAGATAAAAACTATTTGAAAGCATATTTTAACCTTGGCCTTTCTTATTTTGAACTCAAAGATATGAAAAATTCAGCGCGTTATTTTAAAAAATGCGTTGAAAAAGACCCTGATAGCGAATGGGCTCATAAAGCCGAAGCTCTGATAAAAAAAATCGAGGCCGCGGATAAATAATTTGTTTTTATTATAATTATATTTTAAGCTTATTTTACCGTTTTTTTGAAATTCCATTCTCGCGCCAGACCGCATCTGGCGGTTTCACGGTATCCTTCCTGCATGTCGCGCCCGGTTGCCGCCATCGTTTCTACTACTTCATCGTATGATATAAAAAATAATATTGTGGTGAATGACAA
>CAYQWL010000327.1:0-2432 GCA_964421195.1 uncultured bacterium
CTATTTATAACACCCGTCTGTTCGAACGTACTCAAAAAAAAGTGGATGAGCTTTCAACGCTTTGCTCGGTATCTAAAACTATCAGTTCGTCCGTTAATCTTGAAAAAGTGCTTAATTTAATTATAAACGAAGCGGCGGCCGCCTTAAAGGCCGATATAGGGGCTATAATGCTTCTTGACGAAACTGACGGCGCGCTTATTCCAAGGGTGTCGTATGGCCTTTCACAGACGGCGCATCATTCGCTGCGTTATAAACCGGGCGAATCGCTCGTGGGCTGGGCGGCGCTTAAAGCTGAAGGTATTTATGTAAAAGACGTTCTCGCCGATTCACGTTATAAATCTAAAGATTCTCTTAACTATCAGATTAAATCAGATATATGTGTTCCGCTTATTGTTCAGCAAAAAGTTATAGGCGTTATCACTCTCGCTGTAGGTTATCAAAAGCCTTCGTTTAACGATGAAGATTTAAAACTGCTTACGTCGATAGCATCGCAGGCAGCGATAGCTATTTATAATACCGAATTATATGAAAAGTCTGAACAAAAGGTTCGCGAATTGACTACTTTATACGAGATATCACGCGCGATCGCTTCTACTTTGAATCTTGAGAACGTTCTTAATCTGGCTATGAAAATGATCAATCAGCTTATGAATACGCGCCGCTGCTCGATTATTATTCTCGGCCGTGACGGCCGTGAAATTAACGCTCGTGTGTCTCAGGGCCTGCCTGAAGATATTTTACGTCAGATAAGGCTCGACGGCGATGAATCGATATTAAATTATGTTTTACGAACGAAACAGCCGGTATTAGTTAAAAATTTAGAATCTGAAATAAAGTTTAAAAGCGCCGAAACTTCTCGTTATTCCACTAAATCTTTTATGAGCGTTCCGCTTTATATTAAAGAACAGGTTATCGGCGTGATCAATGTTACCGATAAAATGAATGGCGCGGCTTTTAATGAAGACGATTTAAAGCTTTTAATCACTCTTGCCAATCAAATAGCTTCCGACGTGGATAACGCGCGGTTGTATGAAATGGCCGTAACTGATGGGCTTACCGAAACATTTAATCATAAATATTTCCAGCAGCATCTCGAAAAGGACATCGAACGTTCTAAACGTTATCGCGAAGATCTTTCGATTTTAATGATCGATATAGATCATTTTAAAAAATGTAACGATACTTATGGGCATCAGGAAGGTAATAAAATATTAAAAAAAGTTACCGCTATATTGAAAAGTTCGATTCGCGAGGTGGATTTACTCGCCCGTTACGGCGGCGAGGAATTTGCGATAATACTTCCGTGCACGCCTAAATCTGGCGCTTATGAAATTGCTCAGAGAATGCGTGAATTGATTGAAAAAGCCGATTTCGTATTAAGCTGTCAACAAATACGGATTACCGTTTCGATCGGCATCGCTTCATTTCCTGAAGATGCTACGCTGCAATTCGATTTAATTCGCAAGGCCGATATTTCTCTTTATCATGCGAAAAAAACTGGACGTAATCGCGTTATTTGCTTTGAACCGGGAATCGCTGAAATGCACAGCAGCATGTAATTATTTAGATTCACGAATTTAGAAGGGAGTACTTTAATGAAATTACAGGAGTTTTACCGTCTGGCCGTAGCGCTTGGCGTAGAATACGATCCGCGCGGTCCGGCCTGGGTTAAAAAAGCGCTGCAACGAGCTAAAGACGAATATAATCGTATGACTACCGAAGAAAAAATATGGGCCGGCAGGGAGCATACTATAAATCCTTACGATGATACGCGCGTTCTTCATGGCGAGCCTGACGCCGTAATTAAAAATAAAATATTAGTTGGAATCGATATAGGCGTGGGCGAAATATTAGTCGCGGATAAGCTCAGGCAGAGAGGTAAAAAAATCGATTTAATCGTAGGGCATCATCCTGAGGGGAAGGCGTATGCGAAATACCATACGGTTTTTCAAATGCAGGCTGAAATTCTTCATAAATTCGGTATTCCGATTAATATTGCCGACGGAATTCTTTCGGAGAAAATAAAAGAAGTCGAAAATCGCGTTTTGTTTTCTAATATAAATCGTGATACCGATATCGCCGCGCTTTTAGATATATGCTTTATATGTATTCATACTCCTTCTGATAATGCCGCAACTACTTTTTTGCAGCGGCTCGTCGATAAGGAAAAGCCGGAACGGCTAAGTGATATACTCGCGCTTTTAAAAACCGTGGCGGAATATAAAGAGGCGCTCAAGCGTCATTATGGCCCTAAAATAATGGCGGGCGACGCCGGCACGCGCGCCGGTAAAATATTTGTAGATTTAATCGGCGGCGGCGGGGCTTCGCCTGAAATATATGAAAAATTAGCGGCGGCCGGGATCGGCACTATAATAACTACCTGTATGTCGGAAGAACATCGTAAAAAAGCTGTAGAAAATCATCTCTCGGTA
>CAYQWL010000328.1:0-2424 GCA_964421195.1 uncultured bacterium
CCAGATAATCGACAAGCTTCGATACTTCATAACCTGAACGCTCGATTTCTTTTTTTATTTCAGACTTATATTCAGATGAAATCAATGAAGCGGCGCGATTATATTTCTGGCTCAATACTCCTTTTATTTTGGAACTTACACGCCTTATATTTTCAGACGCATCGTTTTCGAGAGCAAGAACGATATCAAGAACCTCTATAGAATCTATTCGCGAAAGCTGCAAAAGACCTTTCATACGAATGTTTTCATCAACATCCGCAAGTTTTTTAAGGCTATCTTTTATTAACGATTCCATTCGTTTATTCATAAATTAATACTTCCAGCATTTCCATTTTTATTTATCATTATTGTTCAAATGATTTGAAACATAAAACACAATAATATTGATATTATTATATCATTAATCCATCATTTTTTACAAGCACTTATTCTTTTAACCTTATTCTTTTAACTCATTCTTTTAAAAATGAAAAAAATATTATATAAAAAGTTGAAATTTACGTTATTATTTAGTATAATTATATAAACAGTATGATGAGGTGATTTACATGAACAAGAGTATGAAGAATTTATTAAAAATATTCGTTGCGGCTTTTTTTATTTTATCCATAGCAACAGGATCGGCTTATTCCGATACCAGCGCCGCCGGCATCAAAGCGCCGGCCAACCTTAAAGAAGCCAATTCAATGATGCAAGCTGCCTATAAAGCTTGTATGCAGGCTGTAGAAGATTTCAACGAAGGCCTTATCAACGGTTCCGAATTAGATGATAAACTCAACATATATACATATTACAAACAACAATACGAAAAATTAAATGCCTCTACTGTTCGTTCAGCGGATAATACCGGGTCGGT
Source organism: uncultured bacterium (assembly GCA_964421195.1). GTDB lineage: Bacteria > Muiribacteriota > UBA9980 > UBA9980 > UBA9980 > UBA9980. The sequence continues at coordinate 857 of CAYQWL010000328.1, forward strand.
CTCGCAACTCCAGACATCATCACCGGCTCCGGCTGCTCCCGCCGTCAATATTAGCAACCCCGCACTTCAGAAAAAAATAGATGAAATTTTAAAATACGATCCCGCCATCGGCACGCCGCCTGCGGCAACAGGCGGAATAGGCAAATTTTTCAGAAATTTATTCGGCGCTCATACGATCGCCGACCTGTTTTCGGACGGTTACGCCGAATTTCAAAAAGGCGATTATTCCGCCGCCGCCGATAAATTTGAACAGGCCCTTAAAAAAGACCCTCAAAATAAAAATATATTGTATTATCTCGCTATCGCAAAACTTAAAGAAGGAAAGACCGCCGAAGCGGAATCGATTATAAACTCAATACATTCAAAATTTAAAGACGATCACTGGAACTCTGTATTTCATTCGTTTACCGACCCATGGGTAGAATCGGATGTCGCTTTTAAAATAGGCGGGTTCGACTCTCTCGAACAGTATAAAAAGAAAATAGCCGCAGGAAATCGTAAAGAACTTCACGGCGATGAATATTATGAAAAATACGTCAATCCACGTACCTTCAAATATTATTCAGAGTCGGCGCGTAAGGAATTTGAAAGCATCGCCGGCATAGACTGCGGCGGATTCGTTCAACGCGTTTATATGGATATGTGTGAAAAGAACGGAATTAAACCTCCATTTACTTATAAAGTTCCGGGCAGGCAGCTTCAAAATTACGGCGTACAACTTCAGGATGACGGCATTATTCCGCCTATGAGTGCAAAACCCGGAGATTTTATTCTGTTAAAAGAACATGACGGCTGGGGACACGCTTTTTATTTCGCCGGACGCGATAAAAACGGCACGCCTTTAATCGTCGAAGCATCCGGCGAGGGAAAAGTTCTCGCACGCCCGATGCCTGATAGATATTATCAATGGTATCAGGGGACTTATAAATTTAAAGATATGGATAAAATACGTGAAAAAATGAGTCTTCCTGATTAAACTAAAAATGAACGCCGAACGTACGGATGCCCGTAAAATTATACCGGGGAACGCTTGACCCCCTTCGCCGCAAAAAGCGAAGGGGGGTAGCTTTATTATATCGTGATTACCATTATTCAATCATTATAAAAGGAAGACGCAATGCAAAAAAATGAAAATATGCAAATCGATCATAATCTGATCAAAAATTTTTCCGATTCGTATAAAAAACTTCAAGACCAGATCTCCAGCGTTATAGTAGGCCAGAAAAATATAATAGAAAAGGTGCTTATAGGTCTTTTCGCCCGCGGCCACGTTTTAATAGTCGGCGTTCCGGGCCTCGCCAAAACCCTTTTAATATCTACCATCGCGCGAGCGCTCGATCTCGGCTTCAACCGGGTCCAATTCACGCCCGATCTTATGCCTTCAGATATAACCGGCACCGATATAATAGATTCCGACACCAAAACCGGCGAACGCGCTTTTCGCTTTATTAAAGGCCCTATCTTTTCAAACATACTTCTTGCAGATGAAATAAACCGCACGCCGCCAAAAACTCAGGCAGCCCTTCTTCAAGCCATGCAGGAATATAAAGTAACAGTCGGCGGACGCA
>CAYQWL010000329.1:0-2379 GCA_964421195.1 uncultured bacterium
CTTTCTGGGAATCACGTTCGACATATATAACGCATGAAATATAAAACGCTCCGCTCTCACGTTCTTCGAACTGCCCGCAATAAACAGCGACGGAATACGGAACTTCTTCATGAGTAATATCAAAAACCGCTTCACGTATTATTTCAGTAACTATAAAACGCGAATTTGCATCGGTAACTTCGTCTTCGGGATAAAGCATGGGCCCATGCGGAAGAAGACCATAAACCGCGTCGATCAAACGTTCTAAATTAATACGGCTCAAAGCTGAAACAGGTATGGTCCGTTCAAAATAAGTCGATAAATTCATCAATTCAATATTATCGCCGACCGTAAATTCGTGTTTTTTATCGGTTTTCGATAACACAAGCAGCTTCGGCTGCGGAGCGTTTATAAATATATTTAAAAATTCTTCGGGCGCAACCGGACCTGCCGCGCTTATATCAGCGACAAATATTATCGCATCGGCCATACTTATAGAATTCAGCATGGAACCAAGCATATATTCTTCGAGTTTATCTTTCGGCTTAAAAAAACCTGGCGTATCGATAAACACTATCTGGCCGCGTTTCGGACATGTGTAAATCATACGCATGGGCGTACGGGTGCTTTGCTTTTTTGAAGTGGTTATGGCCACTTTCTGCCCGATAAGAGAGTTTAGCAGAGTGGATTTTCCCGCCGAAGACATTCCAAGAACCACCACGAAACCCGAACGCATATCGCTATTATTCGGCAATATTTTGCTCCTTTTCGCCCTGACGGGCTTTCTTTAAAATCACTTTAATCTGTTTTATTCTATGCTTATCTATCTTTTCTACTATAAAACGGGCATTTTTAATACGCACTTCATCGCGGACCTGAGGTATCCTGCCCGCGAGACTTATAACTAAACCGCCAAGCGTTTTAACGTCTTCAAATTCTTCCAGGCTGATATCTATGTTAAGTTCGCCGGCAACATCATCAATATCCATCATGGCATTTATCAAATAAACATTTTCGTTTATTTTAACTATCTGCGGTTCTTCGACATCGTACTCGTCGCGTATTTCACCGACGATTTCTTCTATTAAATCTTCTATCGTGCACAGCCCGGCGGTCTGGCCGTATTCATCCACGATTATAACCATATGTATCTTTGTTTTTTGCATTTCCCGAAGCATAATTCCGATTTTTTTAGTCTCCGGCGCAAACAGGATGGGCCTTATGAAATCTTTTAACGTTTTACCTTCAAGATTTAACGCCTGAACAAGATCAAGAACATAAATAAAGCCGAGAACGTTATCTATATCTTTATCATAAACCGGCATTCTTGAAAATCCTTCTTTAACCGCCACTTCTAATACATCTTTAAGCGGCGTAGAAACGCACAACGCAATAATATCGTTACGGGGCGTCATAACATCGTTTAAAAATATTTTATTGAACGAAAAAATAGTTTCAATCATTTTACCTTCGGCTTTTTTTATGACGCCGTCAGATTCGCTGAGCTTTATCAAATGATGAATTTCTTCCTTGGTCATCGTTGATTTTCGTTTCGCACCGGATTTAAATATTTTTTTTATAATACTCAATAAAAAGGTAAAATGTCTAACCGGATAATAAAATAAATTATAAAAAAAACGAATGGCGCGTACATATTTTAAAGAAAAAGTATCGGCGGTCAACCTTCCAATTTTTTTAGGTATCACCTCGCCGAAAAATAAAAAAAGAGGGGGCAAAATGAGCGTAGCTATTACAACCGCATATTTTTCTCCCAGTATTTCATTGAGTAAAAAAGTTACGACGACCGAGCCGAGTATAATGGCGATATTAACGCCTATCAGCATCGCTGAAACAACCATTTCATGTTCCTTTAAAAGTTCGTTCATTATCCGCGCGTTCTGAATGCCGCCGCCGCCTTCCGCAAGAAGCTGAATACGAACCTTATTGACCGATATAACGGCGACTTCCGCCGCGGCGAAAAAAGCGAGCATCAATAATGAGGCTATCGTAGTAACTATTATCAGTATTATTCCTATTAACATTCTCTCACCTGAATTATACTTTCAATATACGATTAAACGTTCAATTCGCCAGCCGATAAAACCTGTTCTTCATCAACCGGCTTTAAACAGGCTATTTTTTTAACAAGCGTTTTTTTTATACGCTTTCCTTCGACCTGTATAATTTTAAATTTAAGGTTTTCAAAAACCGTTTCTTCGCCGGCAATCGGTATATGCCCGAGCAGGTCATATAAAAGGCCGCCGAGAGTATCAAACAATTCTTCCGGAATATTAGAATCCATAAGCGCGTTAAATTCGGAAACCGCAATTTTAGGATCGACTTTAAAAGTGTTCATATCTATTTTTTCAAACAATTTTTCATCTTCATCATATTCATCGA
>CAYQWL010000330.1:0-2376 GCA_964421195.1 uncultured bacterium
CTATTATCGATCGTTATCGAAAACGGGCTCAGCGACATCGCCCGATAAATAAGCTTCGCAACGTTTATTTTCAGCGGCGAAAGAATTTTTTTTAAATCGGGAACATTAACGGTCGGATTGTTTATCATCGAAAGCGCGTTGACTATATCGAGAAAATTTCCATTATGACTTCCGGCGGCATACATTTTAACTAATGTATGCAAAACATCGGTCGGATAAAGCCTATCAACGATCTTCAATTTATCTATCCCATGCATTTCATAAAGCCACATATCTTCAGGACGAACATACATGGTTTTTAATATCGACTCCGGCGATTCTATTTTTTTATACAAACATCGCAAAACGTGATGCTCGACATAAAATCCTCCGGAATGATGATTTTTTTGCGATGAATGCGTGGCTGAATAAGAATGCAGCGAACACTCAGAACAAAAAATATGACATCCAAGATTGGCGAATAAAACAAGATTACATGAAACCGCCCGGCGAACGGCTGAAATAAATTCACGATCATTGGGATTTCCAAGTATTATATCGGTAACGCCCATATCTTCATATTGTTTGGCCTGCGATATATTCGTTATTATAGCGAATATCGAAGTGGAAATTTTCAAGTGCGGATAATATTTTCTGGCAAGCTTAATTAAAAAACGATCCGAAAGCGTCAACGAAGTAATACCACAGCCGCAAAGAAAATCAATATACCGTCTGAACCTTTGAACGAATTGAGAATCGAAAGAACGATTTTCAAAACACGACGCGTTTATAACATAATTAAAACCTATTCCGGCCGCTCGAACTTTGCGTATGTGCTCGCTTATTCGTTCGGACGAAGTTTCAGGCAAAAAAACGCTCGGCCGGCCGCCGCCGTATTCGTCTGAATTAGCCTGACCATATAGATGATCTATAAAATCCGGATTAAGACCGTCTATTAAACGATCGTCCCAGTTAGACGGCAAAGTCAGCTTCAATTTTCTTCAGCTCCTGGAGAATTTTTAACCGTTCAGCTTCATCAAATACGACATGCTCTTCAAAATATTTTCGGCACCGGCCGCACTCATTACATAACAAATAAGCGCATCGGCCGCTATACGCAATACGATTTTCACCATAAAATCCAGAAACGCTTTCAGGTTTCATAACGAGCGAACGTAAATTAATATTTTTTAAACATATATAATTTTTTATAATAGTAAAAATATTGGCGCGCTTTTTTCTAAAATACGAATCAAAAACATGACGAACCGATGGAAAAGTACCGTCTGAATCGGAAATAAAAAAATTAAGGCCTGGAAACTCGCCGCGCATTTCAACTGCGCGTTCAGGCGTAACAAAAGCTGAAGAAATATGACGATGCGGCTCCTCTAACTTTTCAATAGCGCATAATATTCCTCCCATATCATAAGCCTGAGTTTTATGCTTTATAAAATTCTGCGAAAAATGTGAAAGCTCAGAAAGATGCCTTACGCAATTAATCGATTTAATCAAACAACCCGTATTTAAATATATAAAACAATAATCATTCGATATTTCAGCAAGAGCCATTTTTAAAAAATCAGTATCACGAGACATGGTAAATGAAAAAATAATGCCATCGGCGCCATAAGTTTTTAAAAAATCTATATTCTGATACGCATCAACTTTTAACGCATAAGATATAACCGTTTTTAATTCAGGGCAATGACTTTTAACCATCTGCATCAACGTGAGCGATGAAACAATAACCCCGTCGGCGCCGGCGTCTCTAATTTTTTTTATAAGCTCGACCAATTTAAAGTGCGTCTGCCTCTGTATTTCTGTATTATCAAGACATACAGCGTCCATTAAATAAAAAAAACTTTTAGACGATTTTTTTACATAAGATATGAATTTTTTAATTTCTGAAAAATCCAGCGCTATGTTATTTTTTAAATATAAATCAGAAACGCTTCCCGCTTCATCATAAGTATTGCGGCCGTAAAAAATAATATCATCGACGGCGCTCGAAAAATAATCAGATTCTTTTATATCGAAATTAGTTGGAACAAATATCTTCAAATGCCATCTCCATTCCACATTTTATATATTTTTTAACTATATATAACATATAAAATTTATTTAAACATATACATTCACATGCATCCATTACAATCAAAAAACTTAATTATTATAGCACAATAAACCCGGCTTGTCAATGCAGACGTTCATCAGAATTGTTTATAAGTAAGCCTTTTATAAACCAACGTTTCTTCGATTAAATATGTAACTGAGTTTGATTATTGACAACTAAATATAAAAATGATAGGATATACCATACGCATTCAAGATAAATATGTTCAGTGTTTTTGCTCAATACCTGTGTGCTCAATACTTAATAAAAATATACCAATTAAT
>CAYQWL010000331.1:0-2324 GCA_964421195.1 uncultured bacterium
ATCTTTCTAAGATTTCAGCCCGCTCCAATCTTAACGAAACCGCGTTTTTTTATCCTCATCTTATGTCGGATGAGTCGGGCGTGGTTAAAATAAGCTTTACGATGCCCGAAGCGCTTACTAAATGGCGTTTTATGGGTTTCGCGCACGGAAAGGGCCTTGAAAGCGGTATGATAGAAGAACATGCGGTTACGCAGAAGGACCTTATGGTCCAGCCGAATCCGCCCCGTTTTATGCGCGAAGGCGATGCGCTTGAATTCAGCGTTAAAGTGACTAATATGACCGATAAAGAAATTAGCGGCGATATCCGTTTTACATTAAGCGATCCGGTTTCGGAAAAAACGCTCGATGCGCTTTTTAAAAATAACGTTACCGATCAGAAATTTACGATACCCGCCAGACAGTCGAAATCGTTTTACTGGCCGCTTATCGCGCCGGATAAGATTGATATGGTTAAATTTAAGGCTGTAGCGGCGGCGGGCGAATGTTCCGACGGCGAAGAAGGCGTTTTTCCGATTTTATCGCGCCGGATATTCGTTCAGGAAGCTATACCGCTTCCGATCAGAAACGCGGGTGAAAAGAAGTTCAAATTCGAAAAGCTTCTTGCCTCGGCGAAATCCGATACCATACAGCATAAGGGATTCTGCGTACAGATGACGTCGAATCCGTCGTGGTACGCCATACAGGCGCTTCCGTTTTTGATGGAATTTCCGCATGAATGCAGCGAGCAGACGTTTAACCGTATGTATGCGAACGCGCTGGCGAAGCATATAGCCGATTCGGACGCTAAAATAAGGCGCGTATTCGATCTGTGGAAGGGCACTTCCGCGCTCAAATCGAACCTTGAAAAAAATGAAGATTTAAAAAGCGTTCTTTTGCTTGAATCGCCGTGGGTGATACAGGCGCAGAATGAAACGCAGGCGAAAAAGAACGTCGGCATTCTTTTTGATGATAATCGTTTAAAAAATGAATTGAAATCCACTTATGAAAAATTAAAAAATATGCAGCTTGCCGATGGGTCATGGCCGTGGTTTCCCGGCGGATATTCCAATACGTATATTACGCTTTATATAGTAACCGGTTTCGGCCGCCTGAAAAATCTCGAAGTGAATATAGTCTCCTTCGATCTTGCAGTTAAAGCGCTTCGCCATCTTGATATGTGGCTCGATAAAACATATCGCGACATATTGAAATACGGCCATAAAAACGATAACAACCTTACCAGTACGATCGCGCTTTATCTTTATGGCAGGAGTTTTTTCTTAAAAGATCAGGCGGTGGCGGTTGATGCTGAAGAAGCGCTCGATTATTTTCTCGGCCAGGCTAAAAAATACTGGCTTCAGCTTTCGAGCCGTATGAGCCAGGGGCATTTAGCGCTCGCGCTCAATCGTTTCGGCGATAAAGAAACGTCAAAGAAGATAATGGCGTCGATAAAAGAGCGCAGCCAGTCTAACGAAGAAATGGGTATGTTCTGGAGCGAACTTGAAATATCCTGGTGGTGGCAGCGCGCGCCTATAGAAACTCAGGCCCTGATGATAGAGGCGTTCGACGAGATATTAAACGATAAAACCGCCGTGGAAGATTGTAAAGTATGGCTTTTAAAGCAAAAGCAGACGCAGGACTGGAAGACGACGACCGCGACGGCCGATTCGATATACGCGCTTATCTGCCGCGGCGATAATCTTCTCGCTTCGGACGCCGTTGTCGAAGTTATCGCTGGCGGGGTTAAGATCGAGCCTGAAAAGGTAGAAGCCGGCACGGGTTTTTATGAAAAACGCTACGGCGGAGAATCGGTGAAGCCGGAATTTGGCGATATAACGGTTAGAAAGTCCGATGCGGGCGTGGCATGGGGCGGCGCGCACTGGCAGTATATGGAAGATATGTCAAAGATAACTCCCCATACGCAAAATCCGCTTACGCTCAAAAAGAGCGTATTCGTTAAGCGGGACACTAAAGCCGGCCCGGTGATAGAGCCGGTAAGCGGCGTTCTGGAAGTCGGCGATCTTTTAACGATAAGAATAGAGCTTCGTACCGATCGCGATATGGAGTATGTGCACATGAAAGATCAACGCGGAAGCGGACTTGAACCGGTCAATGTGCTGTCGCAATATAAATATCAGGACGGCCTGCGTTATTATGAATCCACTAAAGACACGGCGTCGCATTTTTATATAGACTATCTTCCTAAAGGAGTTTATGTATTCGAATATCAGCTTCGCGTTCAGCACCGCGGCCGTTATCAGAACGGAATGGCGCATATCGAATGTATGTATGCGCCTGAATTCAACAGCCATTCAGACAGTGTAACGCTTGAAGTTAAATGAGTT
>CAYQWL010000332.1:0-2303 GCA_964421195.1 uncultured bacterium
CTCTTCCTTCTTGCCCTGAACCTCGATATGTATGAGCAGCCATTCTTCCGCGCCGTTCTTAAGCCATACCCTGACTAACTTATCGGCGGTTCTCTCGCCGGTTTTGGCAAACGCCCGCCTCCGGACCGGATGCCTTTCTTGTTTCCGTTTCTCTATTGACGCCGTCGGAGCATTATCGCCCCGACGCGCTTCTGCGCTTATTCTATCGTGAACAGCTTTCTTGCGATAACAGCGCCGTCCTTTACGAGCTCGATGACGAATTTGCCGGCGGTCTCAGCGTTGACCGGATTGATCGGACGCATGATCTTCTTCTCGGGAGTGGTGCCGAGCGCTTCGGTGAAGGTCGGCTTGCTCATGTCGGCCGTGTTCTTTATTACGACTTCGACGGTAGCGGCGTTCTCGAAAGGTTTCGTCGAAAATACGCTATAATATATCTCGCCTTTTACCTTGAACAGCTGGGTCTCTTCGGTCGCCTTCATTTCCGGGCTGGCCTTCGCGCCGAGTTTGAATTCGAGATATTCGCTTTCTTTAGGGGTGAGGTCCGGGCCTTTGAGCGCGAAGAACGCGCCGGCCGCTATTAAAACTACTACCAGAATAATCACTATGTTTTTCATGGAATGTCCACTTTCTTTTTCTTTGATTTTTTATTGGATTGGAACGCTACTACTTACTTCATTATGCTGCTTTTTTAGGGTGTGCCGACTTGCGGGATTTTCTTACTTCAGATGTTTTATCAAGCGTTTGACAAAACGCTTCCACTTCTTCTATAAATTTATGCAAGTCATAATGGCACTTTTCAAGAAGTTCACGGCTCGAACGCCTTGTTTCTTCGATTATCTTATTTCTCTTATTCATAGTCGGCCCCCTTTATAATGTAGTCAGGAGTATAAATTTTCGTGGTATGTATCCCGTTTTTACCGTTATATTTTTCGAGCCGCTGAATAACATCGATGTTGGCTATATGCGTAAAATTCCAGGTTATAAGATAATCTATTTTATGGAGACAGGCTATTGCAATATGAAGCGCATCATTATAAGCTTTATCCGGTATCTTTAACTCTTTATAGTATTTATTAGCAAGATTTTCAGCATCTTCAGAAGTTTTCAGCACTTCGAAGCCGCTAACCGCTTTGATCCTTTTAGCGCTCGCTTCCGGATCGCCTTTGGCAATTTCATACCTTACAAGGTTCGATATGAATATTTTATATTTATTAATGGCTTTTGTCCAAAACACCTTAGTTTTAAGCTATTCTGACAGAACCATTATATCGCTGCTCAATCTCGCGGTATAATAACTTATAACAACCGAATCAAGATAAATGCTTTTCATTAACGCTCCCGTTAGCCGGAACTTTAATTATTCCCATGATTTTATTATACCACACATTGCTTTAGTTTTCAAGCATTTCCATTGCCGTTGCCGGTATCTTTGATTCCCGCCTTCGCCGTCTTCACCGACGCCGTTAACAGCTTCATTATTTCCGTCAGATCGCTTATTAACGAGTCTTTTTGTCTGTCGTCGATATATTTTGTCGCTTCCAGGAGCTCGATCCAATACTCAGCCTCGGACGCCTCCTTTAACGCTATCGAATACTTCGCTATAAAGTCTTTCTTAGATTGGGCCGCTAAACCTTCTTTTATATTCGCGCCGATACTCGTTCCGGATCGCAAAAGCTGCTTGGATAAAGTATATTCCTTTTTATTTTTCACGGACAATTCCATGAAAGGGCGTAAGTATTTTGGTTGTTGTGAAGGTAGATGGGGCTGAAATCGAGTATTATTTTACCCTTTTTTACTATAATATATATTTATTTTACCGGCTGTTACGAATTTGGACGGACCTGACCTGGGGAATTTTACCCGGCGGCAGGTAGGGAATTCTGACCGGCGGCTCGGTGACCGCGAGCGTCTTTTTCTGGCAGCGATGGCCGTCCGAAATTTAGTATCTTCGGCTCTGAAAGCGAAATTTTCTATGTTCCGCAAATGAAAAAGACATCCGAGGGCCTTTCGTTCTTCGAAATGGCCTCAGGATGCCTTTTCGTTAATTTTATGCTTTTATTTGCGTTCTATTGATGTTTTAGAGAGGGCCGGGGATGATCAGGCGGCTTTCTTGGTAGGTTTCTTCGCCAGGGATTTTATTTTCGCTTCGGAAAGGCCTGTTACTTCGCTAATCGTTTGAGTATCCATGCCCTTATCAAGCATCTTTTTCGCCATTTCTTCTTCACGCTTTTTCATTCCTATCTTTTCACCTATCTTTTCAGCATTCGTAACTATCGGCATCTTCTTTTCCTCCTCGGTCTCTT
>CAYQWL010000333.1:0-2266 GCA_964421195.1 uncultured bacterium
TAGAATAAACCGCCCGGTGCCATACGCTCGAAATATTGTACTGCCGGCTCAGCAGATAATGACTTTTAATCATTTCATACGTAACGCGGCCGCTTTCTAAAAGTTCTTTCATGCGCCTGATAAGTTTTTTCGTGAAATTTAATTTAGCGTTTGAAATATCGTATATATCGAGCTCTTTCGTCCTTGAAACAGGGAAATCACCTGTAGAAGTAAGTGATGCCCGGTCGTTAATTTCTATGCCGAAATCGGCGGGGCATTCGGTTATAGCCGCGCTGGGATATGGCGTAAAAAGCGTGAATGAAATATCGAGCATTCCGGGTGCGCTGCTCAAAAGCCGGTCAATAAAATTCCAGGTTTCATCCAGCGTTTCGGCAGTCTCAAACGCTCCGCCTATTATAATATTGCCGCAAAGCTGAATTAGCCCGGCGTCGCGGCAGGCGCATACGACCTTTTCGATTTCAGAAAGATCCGTTTGTTTACGATAAATTTTTATAAGATCTTCCGACCCGGTTTCTATTCCTATCTGCATGCGAACGAGTCCCGAATCGACCATGCGTTTGATTATTTCGGGCCATTTTGCGATAAATCCCGGATGGCCTTCGCAAAACCAGACAAAATCTCTTTCACGTCTCAATTTAGAAAGCTCATCGCAAAATTCTTCGAGTCTTTCACGGCTGATAGTAAAGGTGTCATCGGCAAACCACAGATATTTTATATCAGGATTTTCATCAAAATTTTTTTTGATTTCGTCCATGACGTTTTTAACGCTTCTCAGCCTCACTTTTTTAGACGATCCGCCCATAAAACAAAACGCGCAGCGAAACGGACAGCCGCGGCCTGAAAGTATCGAAAGGTTAGATTTAGGCCCGCTGAGTGAATATGATTGTTTTTGATAAGGAAGCGAATCGAGGTCATGAATAAGTTCACGCTCCGCGGTAGAAATTAATTCACCGCATTCGTCAATAAAGGTAATGCCTTTAATATTTTTTAATTCACCTTTTTTATAAATAATTGATTCAAGAAGCTCATAAAGAGTTTGTTCGCCTTCTCCATACGCCGCTGCGATAATTTTAGAGTTTATAAAAAAAGATTTATCGAGCGCCTGTGCCTGCGGCCCGCCCGCTATAACAGGTATCGAAAATTTTTCAGCGATAATGGCGCCGAAACTTTCTATAAGAGAGACATTTTCAAAATCACAGTAAAAACCGGCCGCCGCGATCTTACGGCGTTTTGTTTCCGATTCGATTAAATTCATGGCGTCAGTTGAAGTGCCGGTATAAACCCCGCATTCATAGCCTTTATCGCCTATGTAAGCAGCCAATGCCATAAGCCCCAGGGGCTCTATATATTCAAAAGCATCCTTAAACAGCTGCCTTTGAATAAATAGCAACAATATATAAGGCCTGGAATCGCTCACGACCGGATCAAAGACTTTTTTTAAGTTTAAATCATTCATGCTGCTTTATATCGTACTAACACTGCATTGACGCTGAATTTATTGATTAAATAGCGCTAAATACATAATCGACTCGTATTAATTATAAAAACATAGGACAAACAGGTCAACACTTAAATAAATAACTACCATATCAAATTTATCGAAATTAGTGCGACAATAATCAAATTATTATAACACTTCATATAATAAATGTCAAATCGATTATTCCCGATATTTTTTATTGATATTCAAAATTAAATCTGGTATAATCATTTTTTAATTGAAAAAATAAATATTACGCGTTATAAAAATCAAGGAGAATTATTTTATTGTGAAGTTTTATCGTGTAATAAAATTAGCGGCAAAACTGGCGGGCATCCATGTAATATGTATATACTGGTTATTTGCAGGTATTTTCACAGCCGCCGCAGACGACGTTAAAATAAAAAATTATAATTTAAAACCGGATACCGTTGTAAAAGCATCTATTTTAAATGAATCAGCCGGCGAATATAATAAAAAAAATACGTCATATACATTTGAAGAAAGAATTCGTATTGAAAATTGCGCTTATCCTTTATTCGATAAAAAACGAACCGGTAAAAAAAACTATATCCAGAATCGTTTTAGAATGAAAATGAAAGAAGAACTAAATGCCGAATCAAAATTAACTTTAGTTTTACAGGATTACAAATTTTTTAAACGTGAACCGGCCGGCGATGCCTCTATTTCAAAAAACGATTTTATATTTTATAACGCATTTCTTGAAATAAATAATTTTTCAGGTATAAAAGGACTTTTTGCCAGAATAGGCCGCCAGGAATTTAC
>CAYQWL010000334.1:0-742 GCA_964421195.1 uncultured bacterium
GAGAGGGCCAATGGCCCTCTCTTTTTCTCTCCCTCATTAAAAAATCGTTATTGGTTATAAACTACCGTATTTAAATAATCGAATATTTCTCGCAACACTACCGTGTGATCTCCGTTATTCATTTTAATAAGCGCGAGCATGATGAATTCGTTAAAATAAGTTTGCAGCGGAATATAATAAAATGGAGTAAATGTACCGCCGAATAAAATATTGCGTTTATATATGAAGTCTCGTTTAAAAGGCTTTAACGTTCCAAGATGTGAATAAAAAACCAGATCGCGCGCTTCCGTTAATTTGCCGGCTTTATAATATATCCATGAATAAAGCGCGGCGTTAAGCTGTTTGTTCTGGCTGCTAAAAACATCGTTCGTGCAGGCGATTGCGTCGTCGTATTTTTTTTCGGAAAATGCTTTTAAAGCGGTTAAATAATTTCGAAGCGCCGCGTCGTTTTTGAAAAGCTCCAGGTCGAGCGTTTTGTTGTATAAAAAATGATCGATAATGGTGAATAAAGGATTATTCTCTCCCATATATTTATAAAAATTACTTTTGACCTGTTCGTATTCCATGTTCTGGCCGTATTTCCATATCGCGGGCAGAAGAAATGCCACCGTGGAAAGCACTTCAAATTGCTGGCGATATTGAAGTGAATTTTCGGCAAAACCTTTTACCGGAACATAATTGGCGGCATATTTCACCGATTCTATGGCGCTTCTAACGCCGCTTTCAAGTATTTTATCCGCTC
>CAYQWL010000334.1:752-2248 GCA_964421195.1 uncultured bacterium
AGCGGTTTTAAAGCTTATCGTTATGAAAAGAAAATATTTGCTTAACTCGTTTTCTTTGGTTTTACCATAAGCATTCAGATTAATTTCGTTGATTTTTTTTCTGAGCGATTCGTTTAATTCAAGATAATCCGTTATGGCGTTTTTACTATAAATGTCGCTGAATTTAGCAAATGAAAATGCGGAATCGATTAGCAGCGTGTTGTCGCGTGCTTCAGCCTGATCTTTAGTTCTGAGTGTGCCGGAAATTGAGCTCGAATCCAATCCGTTAGCGTTATCCGTCGAAGAAAATTCTGAATTTATATTTTCATTTTTTAACCGGCCTTTTAGTTTTGCTTCTAAAAACGATATGTTTCCCGCGGTATGAAAATTGAATTTAAAGATGGTTTCTATGCGTTTAAGTAAATCGACAGCCTCGCTTATGCGCGGATTATTTTTCAGGTCCGCTCCGGCGATAACTTCAGTTATAAATAACAGGTAGCTTTTGTTAAAAAGATAACCCATGCTGACGGGATCGTTAGCGATAGCGATATCGAAATATTTTAAAGCGTTTTTAGCCGAAAAAGTGAATACCTGTCTTATTCCGTTTTCATTAGCTTTTTCAGCTGCGTAATAATAAAATCCTTTATACGAATAAAATGTAAAAATCAATGTCAGAACGATGAAAATATAAATCGTTTTTTTATTATCGCATAAATGATTTTTGTCGTTAAAATTATCCGTTATTGATAAGCCGTTTGTATTATTTATGAATTTAAACGCATAAGAGACTAAAAAGCATATTAATAAAAAATGCCATGAAAATAGTTCTGACAAAAAATCGCTTTCGAAATTTTTAAAAATCGCATTTTTTAAATAATATATTAAAATTGCGGTTAAAAAGACTATTATATAATTGGTTTTGAAATGGGGCGTATGAGGAAAGATATAATCCGTTTCGATAGACGCGCCGGAAGGTTTTGAAGAGTATATAGCAAAAATTGAATATATTAGCATGGATATAACGGGTATGATATAATGCGGGGAAAACGAAGAATTGGTAAAAATGGATAAAAGCATGAAAAGTACGGTGAAATTAAACGCCGTTATTGTATAATCGTTGCCGCGTGTATTCAATAATGATTTAATTACTTTAAAAAAAATATATAAAAGAGGCATAAGATAAAAAAATGCGCCGAGTAACCCGATATTGCAAAGTTTTTCGAGTAGAAAATTATGCGCGTCAACCATGGAGTACGGCGCTAATTCCATAATGGCGTAGTTGGAGCAGGCCGGGCCGGCGCCTGCGAGAGGATATTTTAAAAATAAATTAAAACAGTTTTTCCATATATCGATTCGCGAACCGAGAGATTCGATAGTCTGCCTGTCAAAAAGGCCGCGTACTCTTTCAAAATGATTGGGTAAAAATAAATAAAATAATAATAAACCGGTGGTGATTAATATAATAAAATGAACCGGTTTGATTTTTTTATTTGAATTATAATAAATGAAAAAAAAGA
>CAYQWL010000335.1:0-2220 GCA_964421195.1 uncultured bacterium
AAAACAGCCAAATCGAAAAAAACTTCGGCGACAAATGAAACCGAAAATTAGCCGCCGGAAGGTAGGGAATTGTTCTTGACTTTAACAATGGTTTTGTTTATTATGGAAAAAAGTACGATTCCAGTACGAAAAAAAAGTACGATTTCAGTACGATTTTTATTACCAGGTAGCGCGAATTAGATTAAGGCAGAACACCTTTGAAGAGAGTAAAACCCCGATGGAATCTAAGTTAGAACAAAGCAGAACAAGTTATGCAAAACCGGCATAAACACATTTCCTATCATTCCTAAACCGTGTGCCGGTGGTTCAAGTCCGCCAGGGGGCGTAATGAGAACTTCAGCGTTTACTGGGTTTTTTGTGTTTTTCGAGAAAATGAGGTTATTTTATCGATAAAAAGTTTGATAAAAAATATATGGAGAATTTTATGATGGAATATATCGTTTCTATGCTGGCTGCCGCTATATTTGGCGTATGTTATGCCGTGGTTTTTATATTATATAATAAACAAAAAAATTCAGGCTGTGTTTCAAAAGATTCCGCCGATATTCATGGCTGCGCTCATTGCGGCGCCTGCGGAATTCATGAAAGAAAAAAAGATAATAAAAATGAGAGCGGTTCGCCGCTTGAATAATGGTAAATAATATTTGTAATTTAAAAAATGGTAAAGGAAATCGTCGTTGTTCTTTTTTTCTTGACAGCGGGTTTAAAAAATGATAAAATCACCTTGAAAATTTAGAGATTATAAATAACTGAGTTTTTTTGTTTTTTAAATATTTGTTATACCTGACAGTTAAACAAAAATAAATATAAATAAAGTAAATAAATCGCTAATAATTAAATTGCCTGAATTGCCCGACAATGCTTGCTGGATAGACTTTAATTAAGTAATAAATCTATGAGTTGAGGTAATTTCTATGAGTGAAATTATAATGTCGATTTTAGTAATGGGTTTTCTCGCTATTTTTCTCGCCATCGCGCTTATCATCAGTTCAAAAAAATTTCAAGTTCCTGAAAATCCTCTTATTGAAAAAGTTGCCGCGCTTTTGCCGCAGGCTAATTGTGGCGCATGCGGCTTTCCGGGGTGCGCCGGCTTTGCGAAAGCGTTCGTCGAAAATCCGACGCCGGAAATGCGTTGTCCCGTAGCCGCTCCCGAAGTGCTTAATGCCATTAGAACGGTCGCTGGCGTAACCGGGGAGGCGAGTAAGCCAATGCGAGCCGTATTGCATTGTAACGGAAAGCATTCTAACGTTCAGAAAGTTTCGGAGTATATTGGCATAAGAAGTTGTGCGGCTGCTCATATTTTATATACCGGCGATAAGGCTTGCATGTATTCATGTATAGGTTACGGCGATTGTGTAAAAGTATGTCTTTTTGGCGCCATTAAAATTGAAGACGGCATAGCCGTTTTCGATGCGGAAAAATGCACCGGCTGCGGGTTGTGTGTTAAAACCTGCCCGCGTAAAGTAATATCTCTCGTTCAAAAACGTGCGTCTAATGTTCGAGTAACCTGTTCTTCCCATGACAGAGGCCCGGTGGTACGTAAAAATTGTCAGGTCGGCTGTATAGCCTGCGGTAAATGCGTAAAAGTATGCCCGAAACAGGCTATAACAGTGGCCCCTGGTTCTAACCTTGCCATTATCGATGATGAAAAATGTATTATGTGTGGTAAATGTGTCGCGGAATGTGATGTAATGCATGCGATTACCGGTGAGGGCCGCGTGGTTAAAGCGGTTGAAATTATTATGAAGAAAAAACAGCAGGAAAAAGAAGAAAAACAGAAAGCTGCGGCGCTCGCTGCTGCCGGTTCCGGTGAAAATGCTGTTGTTTCCGAAAATAAAGAGGTGAATTCATAATGTCATCAGGACAAAAAACCTTTTCGCTGGGCGGTATTCATATAGAGGATAGAAAATATAGTCATGAAAGTCCGATTGAAAAAATTCCAGTTCCCGATATTGTAGTGGTGCCCGTTTCACAGCACATAGGCGCTCCGGCGAAAATCATAGTAGCGAAAGAACAGCAGGTAAAAATCGGTCAGTTGATAGCTGAAAAAGCTGGATTTATATCGGCGAATATAGTTTCGCCGGTTTCGGGCGTCGTAAAGGCTATCGAAGCGCGTATGACGCCGACCGGGTTCAAGCAGGAATGTATAATTATCGTTAATGATAAAAAAGATGAATATTTTGAACCGGTTACAGATATTCAGCCTTTACCGGAGGTTAT
>CAYQWL010000336.1:0-2186 GCA_964421195.1 uncultured bacterium
GGAGTTGTGCCTCCCGGAGGTGTCGTGCCATCGGGCGGAGTTGTGCCTCCCGGAGGTGTCGTGCCATCGGGCGGAGTTGTGCCTCCTGGAGGGATTGTGTCGATATAATTTATTGAAATACTGCTGCTGTCGTAATTAAGCTCAGCTTCGGATGTGATATTCATAAAGTATGATGATGATTCGGTGATGATAGGGTCGATGCCATCTAAAATTTCTATTGATTTATCCGGACGTTTTGTTACTTGAAAAAATGAATTCGAGGCGGGGTTCCATTTATAGACGCCGATTACAGGTTCAAATTTATTAATTAGCTGGCTGAAAGTGATTGTTTCGTTTATTTTTGAAAAGCCTATAAGATTAAATCCTTTTTTTAAATCGATGTTTCCGATTGTGTTAATGGCCGTGCCTTCCATTGCGATAGTGCCGTCGCCTGCCGTTTTTATGATATAGCCTTTTCCTGCCGATAGAGTATTTAATGTTCCTTCGCCGGCGCTTAAAAAACTGCCGGCCGCAGAGCTGAATATGTAAATATCTTCAATAAATGAATATTTTGATTTTAAAGCAGTTACATCGAAAGAAGGATTGACTGAAAAACATATAAAATTGAATCCTGCTTCGAGTTTTAAGTTTTGTGTTGCTGATTGTGCATAAATATATGATTGATAAAATAATATTGCAAGTATTATAATAAATATTATGCTTTTTTTTCTACCTTTCATGTTTCCTCCTGCTATTATAGTTGATTAACTCAAAAAATACATTAAAATTATTATTTATAAACAAAAAACATTCGCTTCGCGAACGGCCTTGCCGCCTCCGGTATCTGTGAAGTGTTCGCTACGGCATAGTTTTTTTATAATAATTCCGAAAAAATTAAGCAAAATAAATCTTTTTAAGTAATATTTTAACTTTGATTTTATTTTTTGGGATAATAATAAATATATTTTTTAATTCATATAAAAGGTTCATTTTTTTTATAATAATTAATTTGAAAAATATATTTAAATTATTTATAAACAAAAACATTAATCTTAAAAATTAACCTTGATAACGTTCACGCTGCCTTTTGCGTATGCAGAGCGTTCGTTACGATGAAGTTTTTTATTTATAATCATTTCGAGAAAATTAAGCAAAATAAAATTTGAAAAATAATATTTTAATTTTGATTGTATTTTTCGTGGTAATTTAAAGATAAAAGATATATGGATTTTTATGGCAGTTAAAATGTTTAAGGATTTTTGGGAAATTTCTTTCTTTACTTTAAGTTTTGAATTTGATATAATTATTTGATATTTTAATGGCTTTATCGTAAATTATATATTAAATGGAGTGATTTGAATGTCGGATAAATCGAATAACGATGGGTTGAAAAATTCAGGCGAGCCGGTTATTACGCCTGGCGCCGCTGAATTGCGTGAATCGTCTGCTGTAAATGAATATATCGATGATCATAAGCCATTTGTGGCGCCGGAAGAAAAAATGGCTGAATTTACTTTTAAGTCGGTTGCGCTTGGAATTATTTTTGGGATTATTTTTGGAGTGGCTACAGTTTATCTTGGACTTAAAATCGGATTGACCGTTAGCGCTTCTATACCAATTGCGGTTCTGTCCATGTCGGTATTTAAAAAAATCGGCGGTTCGACTATTCTCGAAAATAATATAGTTCAGACTATAGGTTCGGCGGGTGAATCCATCGCCGCCGGCGTGGTGTTTACCGTGCCAGCTCTCGCTTTAATGACATTTCTTCCAGAACATGCCGACAGGTTCGATCTCGATTATACCACAATATTTATGCTGGCGAGCATAGGCGGCATACTCGGCGTTTTTTTTATGATACCGCTTCGCCGTTATTTGATCGTTAAAGAACATAAAACTCTTATTTATCCCGAAGGCACAGCCTGCGCCGATGTTCTTATCGCGGGTGAAAAAGGCGGCAATCTCGCTAAATTAGTATTTACCGGGCTCGGCGTCGGCACGCTGTATAAAGTATTGATGAGTATTTTTAATTTGTGGAAAGATACTCCGGCGTATGCTATTAAATGGTTTAAAGGCGCTATAGTCGCCGGGGAAGTAACCCCTGAATTGCTCGGCGTCGGCTATATTATCGGGCCGCGTATTTCAGGTATAATGGTCGCCGGCGGTATTCTTTCGGCTTTAGTTTTAACGCCGCTTATAAAAATATTCGG
>CAYQWL010000337.1:0-2150 GCA_964421195.1 uncultured bacterium
GCAAATTTTTCGGGCGCGATCCAAAAAAAACTGGCAATTTTTTCAATAAATCCAGGTTCCCTCCGGCTAAAAGTTTTAATTACCAGTTTAGTTTTTTCAACATGAGCCGGCATAACACGGCTTATAATACCGGCGGTAAGATCAGAGGGAATATTAATTTTATCAGCGGCTATAGCAGCGCTCATATCAATCATATGCTGCCTCAATAAAGCGCATTTTTTACATGAAGCAAGATGAGATTTAACCCCTGCTAATTTTACGGCATCGAGCGGAGCGTTTTCTATATTTCCATTATATTCAATTATAAAGTCTCTAATTTCGCCGCAATTCATAATTCTCACTTCCATTTCTCAAGCGATCTGCTATAATTTTCAAGAAGATAAGTTTTCGCTCTTTTTAACCTGCTTTTAACCGTGCCCACCGGAATTTCCATTATTTCCGCTATTTCTTCGTATGAATGCCCGCCCCAGAAATACAGAGTTATAACCATTTTATAGTTAAGCGGCAGCCGGTTTATCACGCCTGTTATATATTCTGATTTTACTGTATTTTCAATCTTTTCATCAGGCCCAGGCGAAGCATCTATAAATTTTTCTTCATAATTTTTATTAAAATCATCGTCTCCCGAAGAAAATTGATTGACTATATGCACCTTTTTAGTTTTAAATCTATCTTTATAAAGATTATAAGTTATTCTAACCAACCATGTTGACATTTTAAATTCGGGGTTATATTTGCTTATGAAACGAAACGCTCTTAAAAATACATCCTGAGACAGATCACGCGATTCTTCAGCATCACGAAGCAACCTGTAAGCTACTGAATAAATCATTTTTGAATATTTCACAATGATTTTTTCAAATTCTTCGTGATTGCCTTCTTTTACTTTTTCTATTATTTCTATATCGCTTACGATGTTACATTCCATTTAATCACACTTAATTATTCAAAGCACAACCGCGCACATATTATATTACGAAATTTAACTTATAAAAGTTCCATTTATTATAAAAAATATTATTTTAATTAAACACATCATTGCAAACAGATTACAACATTCAGGTTACAACATTAAAATACTTACTTAAAACATTAATTAGACTGCTTTCATCCTGTAAAGGCTTGCATATATAATCATCGATTCCCGCGTCTAAAAATTTTTCGATATCATTTTTTGAAGTAAAGGCTGTAAGGGCTATAATCAATACATGACCACCTGAATTTTTTTCTATTTCACGAATTTTACGCACGGCATCGAATCCATCCATTTCAGGCATCTGACCATCCATAAAAATAACGTCAATTTTGTATTTTTGAAAAAACTCAACCGCTTTTAAACCATCATTAACAGTATATAATTCACAATTTAAATCATCGAGCATGATTTTCATTAATTTTTGATTAATTATATCATCTTCGGCTAAAAGCAGTTTTAAAGGAATTAAAAATTTTTTTTCAGACACGATAATATTTTAATTAAAAAAAGGTTTTTTTTCAACCTATTATTTTATATTTTATAAAAAAGCCAGAAATACGATAAAAAAAACTTGAAAATAGCGGTATAATGTAATATAATATAAATGCACATTAAAAACGGAATACGGATATTTGCCGGAACCGTGAAGCTAATCTTATATAATATACTGGAGATGAGAAATATGAATCCTCCGCATGTAGTGCTTTCTTCTTTAAAAGCCCAGATTAAAAGAAGATTTTATTATTATTTTTCACCGCAAAAAGTCAAAGAAGACCTTAAAAAAAGACGGGGCGAATGCCTGAGTTGCGGAAAATGCTGTCAGGCGGTAATGCATTGCCCGATGTTATATAAAGTCGGAGAAAAATTTTTATGCAAAATACATCAACATAAACCATACGCCTGCCATTTATATCCCGTCAATAACAACGATTTTTTCAAGCACTTAAAAACATCGTGCGGATACTGGTTCGTTGATGAAAACGGCGAAAAGGAGATTTAAATAATTTGGATAAAATAATTGCCGTTAAAGGCATGCAGGATATATTTCAACCGGACGTTAAATTATGGCAATACATAGAAACTTTAATACGGGCTGAAATGAAAATATTTGCCTATAACGAAATAAGAACGCCGATACTCGAAAAAACAGAATTATTCGTCCGCGGCGTCGGAA
>CAYQWL010000338.1:0-2128 GCA_964421195.1 uncultured bacterium
ACGCATTGCTTCTAATCGCATTATAATTTTCGGCTATTTCAGAAGGTTTAAAGGGCGTACCACGCGCCATGGAATCTTTATTATCGAACAGCCTTTTTCTTTCATCTTCTAAAACGCGCCGGGTGAATTTATCGCAGCAGTCAAGCAATACTAAAAGTTCATGCCCTAAATTAAATTTTTTAGAGTTAATGATAATTTCAAGGGTTTTATTTTTGAAATTAGCCAGTTCGAAATTTAATTCCATGCCGCTCTGGTTTTTTTGATTGCTTAATACGTCAAATATCTGTTTTTTTTCGCTATACCTATATTTTAAAAGTTTGCAGGCAAAAATTTCACCGTTAGTCAAATTTACATCGGAAACCGATAGGCAGCCGAATGGATCTTTTTCTATATCAGGTTTATCGTTAGCATTTAGAGCGTTTAATATGTCGAATTCAGCGTAGCGGGCGTCAGGGCTTCCTCTTTTACTATATGCCTTTCTGCTTATCGCGGATAATCTGTTTGAATCGCACGCGTTGAACAGAGAATTTAATATTCCGGTTCTAATAGCACCCTTAATTGAGCTGCCGGGCACATAAGGAATGAAACCATTCCGTGCGAATAAATTTAAGCCGCATTGATTGTTGAGCTTGTCCTGTTTACCTGTATAATGTTCATAAAAATCTTTATGGGCGAAAGATTTATAATGAAAATGGTCTTTATCTTTAGCATTTTTGGCAATCATCTTTCGCAGTTCGGTTATATCCTGGGGCAAATCAGATTTAGCGAGCGCGGTAAGTTTTATTTTATCAGTTTCGCTTAATGAGTGATAAATATTAGCGTGATTGAATACGCCAAGAATATAATCGAAAGGTTTTCTGGTTTCGTTATCCTTTAATTCTCTTTCGAATACTTTATAATCAAATATGCTTATTTTTTCGCCTGATCCTATATGAACAGGCGTCAGACAGTTGAATTTAAATTTATATTTTTTAAGATAATTCATAAACACCTCGCTCTAATTTATATTTTTGAAATTTTGGGGTTATGGTCATTTAATTTTATAAAATATGGATAGGTCAGGCCGCATTGAACTACGTCGATATCTAAATCGCTTTTTATGATAGGAGCCAGTCCGGTTATTATACGGCCGTAAAATTCATTTATTGGAGTGTTTTGAGGCAATTTAAAAACGGCCCCCGGTTTTATCAATATCAAAGGCGTTTTGAAAGGATTTTTATGGCCGAGAGCGGCCGAAATTTTAGGATATTTGGTAAATACTTTGTAATCGCCGTCCGCGGGGTCTGAAGAGCACGGCGAATAATTCGACAGCGAAATAAAAGCGTTTGAGCCATCTGGTTTTATATCGGCCGCCGGTATTTCTTTGATATCGAAATCA
The DNA here is from genome assembly GCA_964421195.1 of uncultured bacterium. GTDB lineage: Bacteria > Muiribacteriota > UBA9980 > UBA9980 > UBA9980 > UBA9980. The sequence goes on from CAYQWL010000338.1 coordinate 1,379, forward strand.
AAAGCGCCGCAGCCGGTTGAAGCGTCAGCGCCAAAGCCGGTTTTGGATATATAATCGAAAAGTTTTTTAATATCGTCTTCGCTGAAAAAATCGGATATTTTAACATATAAGTCGAGCACGGCGCATTTATCGTAAAAATCATAACCGCACGAAAATAACTGCCCTTTTTCAACGGTCATGCTTATACGGTTGATTGCGTTTCTCCAGATATCTTTTTTCTTGGCGAATATTTTTTTAATTTCATCGGCCGCCGGGCAATTATTATCAAAATTACTTTCGCCTGATGAATTTTTGCCGTCGGAATTTTCTTTATAATCTTTAAAAAGAATGCATTTGTTAAATCCGGCGCATCCGGCTTTTTTAGCGCCATCGAAATTATTAATCGGCCTCATTAATTTTGGGCAGATTTCACCTTTAAAAATGCCGCGAGTTATTTATTTCATCTTTAGCGGAAGCGGATAAATCCACGCCAAGCACCGGATACGGCAAATAATCCTGCGGAAAGGCGCTCGAACAAATAAACGGCGGCTCGCTGGTTTTTGAGGCGTTTAAAAAATCCGAAAGTTTGTTATTGCCGTATAAATACTTTACGGCCCAAGATAAATGCCCAAAAACGGTGTCAGACTGAAATTCCGTTAATATGGGCGTTATTTTTTTGATTTTTATGATATAATTTTTATAACTCATTTAATCATCCTCTCGTTCGCTCGAATAAGCACTGAACGGATTGTTTTTTCTTTATTTATTTGC
>CAYQWL010000339.1:0-2122 GCA_964421195.1 uncultured bacterium
AGTCAACGTTAAAGTGCCGTCGCTTAAAGAAAGAAAAGAAGATATTTTACTTCTCGCGCAATATTTTATAAAAAAACTTAATCGAAAGTATGGAAAGAATATTAATGGTATTTCTGATAATTTAATGAAATTTCTTCTTTTTTATAATTTTCCCGGTAATGTAAGAGAATTATTTAATATTTTTGAACATGCTTTCGTTTTTTCAAATAACTCGATTATCGATATAGAACAGCTCTCCGATGAATATCTTGAAATATATAAAAAAAATGTAACTTGCGTTACAAAAAATGCCGTTACAAAAAAAGAAGTTGTAAATGAGCCGTATATCGAAAGCGTACCCGGTAGTGAATGCGATGATGAATGCGGAAAATTATTGAAGGCACTGGACCTTTTCGATAATAACAGAAATAAAGCAGCTGAATTTCTTGGAATCAGCCGAATGGCGCTCTGGCGTAGAATGAAAAAACATGGTCTTTTAAATGTCCGTTGATTGCCGTAAAAAATAAAAATGTAACGATAATTGTTGTAATGTAACTAATGTTTGCTACACCGTTACGTTTTTTCAATGTCTGTAACGATGTATTAAATGAGTATAAATTTATTTTTAAGCTGAAATTATAAATTTAGATTTAAAAAAACGGCTATTAATAAAGAATTTTAAATTTTAATGAAATTTTTGCTTAATGAAATTTTTCTTTTGTTTTTATGGCATGAAATTTGCTTAATGAAATGTGGCACTTAACGAACCCAATTATGCCGCCGCGACAGCTGGAACATTTACATTTTTCAGCTACTGTTTTATCAGAATGTGATCGCGGCGGTTTTTTTTTATTTCTGTTTAGATTATTTTTCTAATGGATAGAAAAATAATATCATAAAATTAATGAAATTTTTCTTTTTCCACTTACCGCTTATATTAAATTGTATTCTTTTTTTCAATTTTTTTTTCTTTTTAACCTGTCCTGGACAGGAGTGCTGTATATTAAATATAAAAATTATTTATTTTAATTAAAAAATAAATATGGATAGAAAAATCAAAGTTATAATTTTATTAACCGGCAGGAAGAATACATAAAATAAAAAATATCTGTCGGTTAATGATATTTCTTGAAAATTTTTAATTTTTTTTATATAATGTTATGATTTATTAATTATTTATGTTATATTTGAAAGGGGTATTTATTTTGGATAAAAAAATTATTATTCATGTCGATTCCGACGAAACTCAAATAGTTATACTTGAAGACAACCGGCTTGCGGAGTTTTATGTCGAAAGGGAGGAATCGCTCAGAATAGTCGGTAATATTTATAAGGGCAAAGTATCTAATGTTTTACCTGGAATGCAGTCGGCCTTCGTTGACGTTGGCCTTGAAAAAGACGTGTTTTTACATATAGACGATTATTATATCGAAGGCGTGGAAAAAGACGACGCTATAAGCATGAAAGATATTTCTATCCGCGATGTTTTACAGGTCGGCCAGGAGATCGTAGTTCAAATAATGAAAGATCCGCTCGGAACTAAAGGCGCGCGGGGGACTACGTTTTTAACTCTTCCGGGCCGGTTTTGCGTACTTTTATTAAATGAAAAAAGCATATATGTTTCACGGCGTATCACCGATGAAAGCGAGCGAGCGCGTTTGAAAGCCATCGGCGATAAGCATTGCCCTGAAGATATGGGGCTTATAATAAGAACCGCCGCGTCTAATTCGACGAGCGAAATTACTGAAGAAGAAATTGAAACCGATATAAAGTTTTTGCTTCAGATGTGGGAAAAAATCGTCGGCAGGATACATAAATCAGGAATTTATACTCTTATTCATAACGAGTTAAATATCGCCATGAAGATACTTCGTGACCTTTTCACTCATGACGTTACTGAAATTTATGTCGATTCCGAAGAACAGTATCTTAAACTGCGGGAATATTTTGAATTTATGGCGCCGCGCGAAGTCGAAAAGCTTAAATTGTATAAAGATGAGGTTTTTATATTCGAAAAAATGGGTATAGACCGTCAGATAGACCGCGCTTTGAAAACTCATGTATGGCTTAATTGCGGCGGTTATATAATAATACAAAAAACTGAAGCTCTTACCGCTATAGACGTTAATACCGGTAAATTTAC
>CAYQWL010000340.1:0-2075 GCA_964421195.1 uncultured bacterium
TAACGGCCCGGTAATAATTCACGCGGTTACTAAAAAAGGAAAGGGTTATTCGCCGGCTGAAACGGCGCCCGAAAAATACCACAGTGGCGGAATGTTTTGCCTCGGCACGGGATCTGAAAAACAAACCTGCCAGTCACGTCAGACATTTACGGATGTATTCGGCGATACCATATCAGACCTTGCCGCCCGCGAAGAAAAAATAATATGTATTACCGCCGCGATGTGCGACGGCACCGGATTAACTAAATTCGCCGCCGAACATAAAACCCGTTTTTTTGACGTCGGAATATGCGAACAGCATGCTCTCACTTTCGCCGCCGGACTTTCATTGACCGGCCGGATACCGGTTGTCGCGCTTTATTCGACCTTTTCGCAGCGGGCGTTAGATCAATTTATTCACGATATAGCGCTTCAAAATCTTCACGTAATACTCTGCCTGGATCGCGCCGGACTCGTGGGGGAAGACGGCCCCACGCATCACGGCGCATTCGATATATCCATGTTCAGAATGGTCCCAAATGCCATTATAATGGCTCCTTCCGGCGCAAAAGAATTACGGAACGCGCTTTATAACGCCGTTAATAATTACAAATGCCCGATCGTCATCAGATATCCAAAACAATCAGTTCCCGACCCGATAGATTTCAATCAAACTTTAAAAAATAATGAAAATACTGGTTATGAATATGAAAATATAAAACCGGGACAATATTCTGTAATCACGCGCGGAAACGATGCGCTAATTATTTCCTGCGGCACAATGCTCAATGAATGCGTCGAGGCCGCGCATAAATTAAAAAAAAATCATTCTATAACATGTGAAATAATCGATCTTCGCTTCGTAAAGCCTTTAAGCTCCGAGTTAATTGAAATAATCGCCTGCAAATTCGAACATATTGTATGCGTGGAAGAAAATTCAATAAAAGGCGGCATCGGTGAAGAAATTACATCAGCACTCATGAGCGGCCATAAAAGAGCCGCGAAAAATATTAAACTAATCGGACTGCCAGATCGTTTTATAGAACATGGCCCGATTCCTTTATTAAAAGAAATAGTTAAAATAGACTCCGCTGCCATCTTACAGGCCGTGCTCGATATGTATATGGAACCGGTGAAAAATGCCTAAAGAAAGAATCGACATTCTGCTAACAAAACTTAATATCTGTGAAACCCGCTCTAAAGCGGCAGCATATATTATCGAAGGCCGCGTTTCAACAGCAGGCCGCGTAATTAACAAACCAGGCGAAAAAGTAGATATAAATTCGCCCATCGAATTTAAAAACCCTGATGATGAATTCGTCGGAAGAGGAGCATATAAACTTTTACGTGCAAAAGAAAAATTCGGTTTTACTGTAGAAAATTTAAATTGCCTTGACATAGGCGCTTCTACTGGTGGTTTCACTCATTTAATGCTTAAATTAAAAGCGCGAAAAGTTATATGCGTTGATGTCGGAACGGGTGTTTTACATCCTAAAATAAAAAACGATGAAAGAGTCGAATCTTTCGAAAAAACTCATATCAAAGATTTTACTCTTAAAGGCTGCAGCTTTGACAGGGCCGATTTTATAACCTGTGATGTTTCATTTATATCCGTATTAAAATTTATAAATAAATTCGTCGAATTCAGCCATGACAAAACCTTTATCGTTATATTAATCAAGCCGCAGTTCGAAGCCGAAGCGCATGAAGTAAAAAAAGGCGGAACAGTATTAAACAAAACCATACATTCAAGAATAATAATGAATTTTATTAATAGTTTTTATAACATCGGATTTTCCTGCCACGGCCTTACAGGTTCTCCAAAATTAAAAGGAGCGCGCAATATAGAATACTTGATTTTTTTTAAAAAAAATGATATCATATTAAATAAAGCGGATGCGGATCAGGCACTTCCGGCCAATTTTGTCATAAAAGCGATTGACGAAGCCTTTAACGAGTTCAACGCCGGTTCGCCGCCGTATTAAATTTATTGAAATACATTAACATGTCATTAAGGAGCGCAGTCTTGGAAAAAATCTTAATATGTGAAGACGAAGAAGACTTAAGGGTTATATTTATCGACTTTTTTAAAGATA
>CAYQWL010000341.1:0-2061 GCA_964421195.1 uncultured bacterium
ATATGAGCGACGGTTCTTATCAAATGAATGTCGATACTCCGACGCATTATTTTAATATTAGAACGGTTCGCGCTCTTGCTCCTGAAAAAGGCGCATTTGGAACGAAATTTTCTTCGTTTATTAGAGGCACTGCTAAATCTTATGCAAATGGCATTTTATATATTGAAGATTTTGGCGTTATGAATGAGATAAAAATTATGCATAATTTGAGTGAAGAAAATGCGCTTGTTGAATTCGCTAAATTTAAAGGCCGGCTCGTGAAAGTCAATATCCGTCCTGATATTGTTGAGCCTACCGCCGACGGCTTCGGCTGTATTGAATGTCATAAGTAGTTGTCAGGAATAATTATGGCTTTGTAAATATGGATTAATTATTCTACAGGTGTAATAAAGCAAATAATAAGATGATTGTGCCGTATTAATTAAAACATAAAATAAAAGATCCGCCGCGAAAGATTGCACGGGTCTTTTATTTTATGACGAATTGTTAATTGCCGTTTGTGGAATAAAATTTTAAAACGAAAGGCGCTATAATAAGAAGAATTCCAGTGGCGGCCAGCAGGATGGCCGAGGTTATGAAATATGGGTATATCATCATTATGGCGCCGGAAATCATGAAATATGCGTCTTCGTTACGTTTACCGGCGGCAAAAAAACCCATTCCGACGATACTGATAAATATCATGAAAAACCAGTATAAACCGCTTGATGCGGATTCTTCGCCAGCACCCGAAGTGTTTTGAATTTGCTGCATTATATTTGTAGCCGCAGCGGGATCGTCGAGTTTGATGCCTTTATTTTCAAGTTCTTTTTTTATTTTTTCGTTAATGTTATTATTTTGTTCCTGTAACTGATTTTGATAATTTTCGATATCATCGTCTTCGCCCGCACCAAATGCCGGCGGCAAAAAAAGAAATGTAAGAGAAATTAACGTTCCAATAAAAATATAAGCAAACGTTTCGCGCCATATTTTTTTTCTTTTTTTTTCAATAACAAAATTTTTAACCGCTTTATGCAATACCGTTCTCCTTATATTCCGTATATGTCTTCGCTTAGCGCTTTTAAAAGAAGCGAACGAAGCGAATCGTTAGAACTTGTCGCGGAAGCTTTCATGGCTGATAATAAATCGCTTTTGTCAAGTTTGAACCAGTCGATTTCATATTCCGCATTTAAAGCGAGTTCTCTTATCGCGCGGCCGTTGCCTTCACAAAAGGGATGCAGCATATTTAATTCGGCCATGTAATAAGCTAAACGTCCGGAAAGTTCGTGACAGTTTATTTCGATAAGACGTTTTTCCGCGGCCAACTGCTTTAAAAGTGATTTAATACAGTCATTTACAAGATAATATTTCGCGAACATGGTGCCGCTTTTAAAAATATCTTCGCTTCTAAATTTTCCGGCGAATGGATAAATATCGCCAAAAATGAATTTATGGATCGCTTTTAAATGAGTAAGATTGAAATTGCCTTTTAACGGTTTGAGTTGTAAGTCGGTAAGTTTAAGATCGGTAATATCACGCTCTATACGGTTTAAAAGGCCGCGATCGTGAATATTAAAATAGTTTATTAAAACATCAGTATTTTTATAACAGTATTTCGACATTTTTTGATTTAAAAGATGAGGCCGTAGAATTCAGTTGCTGTTATTTTTTTCCGGCGCGGTGCGGTATTCGGAAATATTATATGCCGCAAGTATTTTTTTAATTTCAGTTTCCGCGCTGGTAGAACCAAAAAGAATTTCACGGCAACGCGTTTCACTTTCAAAAGACATTTCGTGATGTTCAAAAGCTTGAGTGGCTTTGACATTGGCGATTTTGCGGTCGATGTCGATGACTCTTTTGTTCGTGCTGCGTTTTTTTAACATTGTGCCTCCATCCTGTAACGTTTAACGTTGCGGGAATTTTATTTTATATAATGCAGATTAAATAAATTAAAAAGATAATCATAAAATAATCAGAATATATTAATTATATCATAAAAATACGCATAAAACAATACTTTTATAATATTAAAAAATAAAAAATAAAAAAGCTTGACATAACAAACGGGCTATGTTATAATAA
>CAYQWL010000342.1:0-2051 GCA_964421195.1 uncultured bacterium
GTCCGCGATAATTCCGCAAATATTTATTTTGCCCGAGATCCGAGCGAAAGATTGATTGAAGAAATCTACGGAATTATTGCTGGAAGAACAATTTTCAGGCCTGTTCCAGACGTTGAGAACATACTTGCTTTTGTTGAGAAACGCCAGGATCGGGTTGTGGCAGGGCCTTCCTGTTTTCTTGGGATTATAGCCTTTTTTTGAACCTTCCTGCTTTCCGTACTTTTCAAGAATGGTTGAATCCATGGTTAGCCAATCACTTTCGATATCTTTCCAGATAACGATGGATGAAATGAATTCCCATAGCCTATCTGATTTGATTAAGGTTGTGAGAATCCTTAATTCTACTACAAAAAGAGACTTTTATGTCCAATTATTTTTTATTCTACTGTATTTTTCGGGTTAAAAAAGCCGCTTATATACTATAAACTATAATAAGCGGCCTTATGAATATACTTGTCGGAAGTTTTATTTGCGTAATCGGTTTAATTATACTCAAATGGTTCTTGTTAGAAAGAAGAGTCGATAAATAAATAACGCTCCTCTTTCTATTTTCTATTTAGTTTTTCTTGAATTTATCGTAATAAGAACCCTTTTTAGCGCCTGATTTAACGCCCGGCCTGCCGGCGCTTTTAGCGGCGCCGTAGTTTTTGCCGGAACCGAAACTTTTTGTATTACCCTTGTAACCGCCGTCTTTTACTTCTTTATCTTTGAAATCGGCGCCTTTATATTCTTTGTTTTTAAACTCGCCTTTTCTAAAGTCGTTGTCTTTGTCTTTAAATTCTTTACCCTTAAAGTTTTTATCCTTGAATTCCTTACTTTTAGAGTCTCTGCTTTTATAGTCATTGCCTTTAAAATCTTTACCCTTAAACTGACGGCCGCCTGAAGCTGGGCCCGAGCCGCTTCTGCCGTCTCTCGCGCGGCTGCGATTATCGCCGGATTCGCCGTCTTTATAAGGTCTTTTTACGTATTTATCTTCCCTGCTGCCACCGCTGAAATTTTTCTGATATTCTTTTTCTTTATCATAGCGGTATTTATGTTTTATCTCTTCGATCTCTTCATTGGCCTCGCCTTTTTCCCCCATCGATAATTTCAATAGCGCCGCGGCTATATCGAGCGTGGTATATTCTTCACCCATAAGGTTTTCGACGAGATTAACGTATTTTGAAAGCCCGCCTTTATTGAGGGTATCTTTTATTTTATCGGCGAAATATCTAAGGCGCGTCTCGTCGAGATCGCTGATAGAAGGTATCTGGCGGCAGGTTACTTTAATTCCGTTCGCCCTTTCGATGCGCTTCAAATTATATATCTGGCGCCCGGTTATAAAAGTGAACGCTTTGCCCGTTTTGCCGGCGCGTGCGGTACGCCCGATGCGATGGATATAGTCTTCATCGTCGCGGGGAAGATCATAGTTAAAAACGGCCTCTATGTCGTTTACGTCTATGCCGCGGCCGGCCACATCCGTAGCGACGAGCACTTCGACTATTCCGTTTCTGAATCCGTTCATAACTTTATCGCGCTGGCGCTGATTTAAATCGCCGTGAAGGGCCTCGGCTAAATATCCCCTTGTTTTTAATATCTCGACTAAATTATCCACCTGCATTTTGGTATTGCAGAAAACCAGGGCCAATTTAATGCCGTAAAAATCGATTAAGCGGGCGAGCGCCTCCGGTTTTGATTTTTCGAGCAGTTCGTAATAAAACTGTTCTATCTTAGGGGCGTTGATTTTATGACAGGTAACGTCGATACGAGCCGGGTTATTCTGGAATTTTTTAGTAAGCTCGACTATGTCGTCGGGCATGGTAGCCGAAAACATAATGGTCTGGCGCCCGGTCGGAGTGTCTTTTAATATAACTTCCATATCTTCGCGAAATCCCATATCAAGCATTTCATCGGCTTCGTCGAGCACCACGAATTTAATTTTATCGAGTTTTACGGTGCCGCGGCGCATATGGTCCATGAGGCGGCCCGGCGTGCCTATAACCACCTGAGGTTTTTTACTCAGAGCGTTTATCTGCCGCTCTATCTCCTGACCGCCGTAAACCGGGACGATA
>CAYQWL010000343.1:0-2022 GCA_964421195.1 uncultured bacterium
AGATAAATAATATCGTTTTTATCGCTAATGCCCATAAAAAAATCCGCTCCTTTTTTCAAAATAATCCGAGTACCGCTCGAACATTTTTTTCTGTTCATATTTTACGCATAAAGAATGAAATTTGTCAATATCCGGATTAAAATTACGATAACTTTCTATATCAAAATCGAAATCACAATCGCACTCGATACCGGCAAGTCTATATGAAAGGTAGGCAGTTTCGCGGCCCGCGAGAAGAAGCTCACGGCGCCGGCCGCTTATAAGCTCTATATTATCGTATATTTCATCAAGACTTTTATACCTGGATATTATTTCTTCCGCCGCTCTGGGACCGATACCGTGAACTCCAGGTATATTATCGGAAGCGTCTCCGACAAGCGCCTTATATAAAACCACCTCGCGCGGTTTAATTTTATATTCATTTTTTAAAAGCGCCTCATCATATTCGACTATTTCGCTTATTCCTTTTTTCAACGATATCATATGAACGCTATCAGATATTAGTTGAAACAAATCACGGTCAGACGATATTATTTTTACCGTATAACCTTCCGTTTCCGCTTTTTTAACAAGCGAACCTATCAAATCGTCGGCCTCATAACCGGATTTTGAAACTCTCGGAAAACTAAGAGAATCAATAAATTCGAATATTACTTCAAACTGAGGAACGAGTTCTGCCGGGCACTGCGGGCGATTAGCCTTATAACCTTCATAAATATCTTCTCTAAAGGTTTTTTCACCCGTATCATGCGCGCAGACCATATAAACGGGTTCATAATCGTTAAGTATTTTATAAAGCATGTTCAAAAAGCCATAAACCGCCGAAACATTCATTTTATAAGAAGTAATAAGCGGCCGGCTGGCGAAAGCGAAAAATGCTTTAAATATTAAATTATAAGTATCTATCACATAAATCGTTTTAAGGTTGTCAAAACTTTTTACGGCAACCGTTTTCTCATTCATTTTACTATCGCCTTTCGTCAATGATATTATAATGAAAAATTTTCACCGAGATATATTTTACGAGCTTCTTCCGAATTAGCTATATCGTCGGGACGGCCTGCGACAAGAATTTTACCGTTGTTCATAACATAAGCCCGGTCAGTTATTTGAAGAGTTTCACGCACTGAATGATCGGTTATCAAAACCCCAAGGCCGCGTTCTTTAAGTTTTTTAATTATCTGCTGAATATCGAGAACCGCGATAGGATCAACGCCGGCGAACGGCTCGTCGAGCAATATAAACGACGGATCGGTCGTAAGCGCGCGCGCTATTTCCACGCGGCGGCGTTCGCCGCCCGAAAGAGCATAACCATAGCTTCTCGCAACTTTAGTAATATTCAAATCATGTAAAAGTTTATCACATTTCTGCTTTTGCTCAGCCTTCGATAAACCGGTAAATTCCAGTATGGCCATTATATTATCTTCAACCGTCAGTTTTCTAAAAACTGACGGTTCCTGCGCAAGATATCCTATCGCCTGACGCGCGCGTTTATACATGGGGTCATAAGTAATATCGCGTCCGCTCAATAATATGCGCCCTTCGTCAGGCATGATTAAACCGACGACCATATAAAAAGTGGTAGTTTTACCGGCGCCGTTCGGACCGAGAAGCCCTACAATCTCACCTTTTAATACTTCGAGCGAAACGTCGTTGACAACTTTACGTTTTGAATAAGTTTTAGCCGCATTGACGACCGCAAGGCTTTCCATGCTACCTTCTTCTCCTTACCTTCACATCCTGCACAGTCCCGTCAGGATCGATCTTTATTCTCACGTTAGCTCCCGCGTCATGACGCGAATCGGGCGCGCGGCCGGGCAGTTCAGTTTCCACGGTGCCGCCATTTTTAACTTCGTCGTCCTGAATTACAGGCGCCCCTTTATCTTCGCCTGATGCGGCGGCGCCTGGCTTTATTAAATTTATTTCATCGGTTACGCCCGCTATGCCGGATTTTACGGACGATTTTTTTATGCCGGTTTCAGCCGTAGAACCGCCTATAGAAACTTCGGCCGTAGAATTAGC
>CAYQWL010000344.1:0-2004 GCA_964421195.1 uncultured bacterium
TAAAAATTTCATTAATTTTTGTAATAATTCTTCGAAATTTATAGGTTTGACGAGAAAATCATCCATTCCCGCCGCGAGGCATTTTTCTTTCATTGTATGAAGGTTATCGGCGGTCAGGGCTATTATTGGAACCGGCGGCAGAGAGCGTTTTTTTTCGTAGCGGCGGATGCGGCCCGCCGCTGTAATTCCGTCCATAATGGGCATGTGGCAGTCCATAATTACCGCGTCAATTTTTTTTCGCATGTATATGTCACAGCATTCCACACCATTAGCGGCTATTTCGATTCCGGTAACGCCTTTTTTGGTTAAAAAGGCCTGTATTAATTTCTGGTTGAAAATATTGTCTTCGGTAATTAGAACCGAAAAATTTTCTGGAAAATTTGGGCCCGTCAATAATAAGGGTTCGGACGCGTTGAGCGGTGGAGATGTACAGGGCGCCTGAACGGGCGGTTTTATTTCATGGATGCTTGTATCGGCCGTTGAATTAGTATTTATTTGCAAGCATTTATCGCAATTTATAATAAACCAGAATTTAGAGCCTTTTTGAGGCGAGCTTTGAAAAAATAAATTACCGCCCATGGCTTCTATTAATTTTTTCGATATGATCAGTCCGGTGCCCTGCCCATTTTCGAATGATATGCCGTTATTTTCCATACGCTGAAAGGGTTTTAAAAGGTCTTTTTGCCGGCCGGTTTCGATGCCCTGCCCGGTGTCTGAAACTTCGAACGATATTTTTACGCTTTTTTCGTTTTCTTCGAGCGTACGAACGGTAATTAAAATGCTTCCTGAGTCCGTGTATTTAATAGCGTTATCACACAGGTTTATAAGCGCCTGTCTTATGCGATGACGATCTCCGATAAGAAGGGTGGCGATTTCGGATTTTATGATATAATCAAATTTTATTTTTTTTTCAGCCGCTTTTAAAGACAGTGTTTCGTGGGCTGAAACGATTACGTCTTTAATGTCGAATGGGGCGGTTTCGAGCGTTATCCGGCCGGATTTTATTTTAGATATATCGAGCGCATTGTTGATTATTTTTAGCAGGTAACGTGAAGATCTGTTTATAATATCTATATAATCGCGTTGTTCGTTTGTAAGCGGTGTTTTTTCAAGAAGCTCCCCCATGCCCATGATGCTTGTCATCGGTGTTTTAATTTCATGATTTATGACGGCGAAAAAATCGTTTTTTGATTTTAAAAATCTTTCAGATTCCGTTAGAAAACCATTTGTATATTTTTGCCTTAATATAGAAATATCGAGCTGCTTAATAAATTCTTCAACGTTTAATTTTTTCTTTTCAATGCAAAATTGAGCGCCGGCATTTATAGCGGCGGAAATTTTCGAATAATCGTTAAAAATATCGCCTATTAAAATATATGCCGCTTCAGGCTGTATTTTTTTGACGATATCGAAAAATTGCATAAAATCGAAATCCATGGCGTGAGTTTCCAGCGCTACGGCATCGAAATGCCTTACATGAAGATCGTTTTGGGCGTTATGTTCATTTTGAGCGATATAAAGAGAATAAGATTTATCCGCGGCTGATTTTTTTAAAGCTTCGTCGAGCTTTACCGCAAAGTAAATATCTTTTGAAATTAATAAAATTTGATATTTCGTTTTCATAAATTACACCATAATTACATCATTTATCATAAAATAAAAATTTCATCCGCCGCTCATTAAGTGAATTACCTGTATTTTTGAGTTGTCGGGTATTATAAAACTTTCATAATCATTTTTTAATATAAGTTCTTCGTTTACTCTGATTATAATCAGAGGAAAAGAATAATTACACATTTTAAGCATATCTTTTATGTTCATATTCTCGCGCCATTCAAACTCATGGCCGTTTATTTCGATCAATTTTAATATCTCCCGTTAATAATATTTCCAGAGCGCAACATGCCTGCAGCGCGGCGGTTAAAGTTACTCGCGGCGAGAGGAGCCCTGATTTATCGGCGTCGCTTGATTGATCGCCGCATATTATAAGTTTGCCGTATGATT
>CAYQWL010000345.1:0-1992 GCA_964421195.1 uncultured bacterium
ATAAACACAGTTCCGGCGGCGTCGGCGATAAAACCACGCTCGTCGTAGCGCCTCTCTGCGCGGCCTGCGGCGTTCCAGTAGCTAAAATGAGCGGACGCGGCCTCGGCCACACCGGCGGTACGCTCGACAAACTCGAAGCCATACCCGGTTTTAAAATAAACCTCTCGTCCGAAGAATTCATAAATAATGTAAATAAATATAAAATAGCAGTTGTCGGCCAGACCGGAAATTTAGTGCCGGCCGACAAGAAAATGTACGCACTGCGCGATTCGACCGGCACGGTCGATTCCATACCTCTTATCGCAAGCTCGATCATGAGCAAAAAACTCGCCGGCGGCGCCGACGCTATCGTTCTTGACGTCAAGACCGGCTCCGGCGCTTTCATGCAAACGCCCCAGGAAGCCATAGCGCTCGCGCGTTCGATGGTCGAAATAGGGACCGGCGCTAAACGGCAGACAATCGCGCTGATAACCGATATGGACCAGCCTTTAGGCCGCGCCATCGGCAATTCTATCGAAGTGATCGAGGCCATCGACACGCTGCGCGGCCGCGGCCCGTCGGATCTCGAAGAACTCGCCATCGAAGTGTCGTCGCATATGCTTATCTGCGCGAATATATGCGGAAATTATAAAGACGCGAAAGCCATGCTGCTTTCAGCGCTCGATTCCGGAATGGCGCTCAATAAATTTAAAAATATGCTCGAAGCTCAGGGCGGCGACGCATTGGCGGTAGATGATTATGACAGGCTGCCAAAAGCCCGCTTCAAAGTCGAAGTGCTCGCCACGCATGAAGGTTACGTCGAAAAAATTAACGCTATGGAAATCGGCAACGCCGCCATGATACTCGGCGCCGGACGCGCCACCAAGGAAGATTCGATAGATCCCGCCGTCGGCGTTACGCTCGACAAAAAAATAGGCGATTACGTAGAATCCGGCATGAAAATCGTTACCATACACGCGAACGATATGGGACTCGCAAAAATTGCGTATGACAGGCTTTTAAGCGCATATCATTTTACCTCGCGCATGCCTAAAATACAATCGCTCATACATTATATTGTAAACGCTCAGGGCGTATCGAGTTATGAATATAAGTAACATACATGGCGCCGGCGACGACATTGTCTCCGCCCTGCCCGGCGGTACAGACAGCGAAAACGACGGCGGCGCGCTAAACAATAATAATGAAACCGGCGGCGAAAATAATAAACGAGCTAAAGCGCCGGATATAAATCTCGCGAATTTTTTTAATTTGACGACGGGCGAAGTAAATGTTAAATCATTAAAGCCCGAAGAAATCGCCAAATATATTAAAAACATCACGTTCATAATATCGAAGCTCAAAGAGTTGTTTTATAACAGCGATACTTATTCATTTAAAGCGCCGCTCGAAGATAGTTTCGACACAAAAAAAGATTTTTGCGCATTTTTAGACGAACTGATATTCTTTTTTAACGCCTTAAAACGTAAATTTTTTCTGCAGAGCAAAGGCATAAACGCGGTGCCGCTTTCAATCGATCCTACGGAATCAGGATTTCCGCATTTTACCGATTTATGGAATTTTCAAAAAGACCATGAATCCGCCGCCGAACAATTAAAAGCCCTTCCGCCGGCGGACGAAATTATCAAAAACGCTTTAGAAAGCATGTTTCGCGGAGAATTTCCCATCCGTGAACAGCTTTCATACGCTAAGTATAACTACTTTTCATATATAAAAGACGGAAAAAGCATTATTTCAAATTTTAAGATTTACAATCCCGAACTTATAGGCTCTAAAGACGGACAAAAACTTTATAAAATAATATTTTATGGCTTCGACGAGCGCTATAATATCTTTCACTTTTATTCAATGCTTTTAACGCAGGACTCCGACGCGGCACGGCCTCTTGCGCAAACGCCCGAACATTCGTTTTTAAATGAAATACGCGATTATTATAAAAAAGATCTTTTCCGTCTGGCTCATCATTTAGACGATTTCGACCGCAGCATACAC
>CAYQWL010000346.1:0-1974 GCA_964421195.1 uncultured bacterium
GAAAACACCATCAGCATGGGCAGTTCGAATACCGCGCCGAATGTCAGCGAAGTATAAACGAGAAAATCGAAATAAGCCGCCACCGATATCATCGGACGGAATGCCGGCCCCGAATAAGCGATTAAAAATCCTATGCCGACCGGTATGGCTATAAAAACGGCGAATGCGCAGCCGGTATAAAAAAATAAAGTTGAAAAGAATAGAAACGATTTAAAATATTTTCTTTCTTTTTCTTCGAGAGCGATATAAATAAAGTTCCATGTTTGATATAAAATATATGGGATACATAGAAGCAGCGCGGCATATAAAGATAACTGAACCGATACGAAAAAAGCTTCCGCGGGCGATATGTAAACGAGTTTTTCACCGCCGAGCGCCGGAGTAATCGTTGAACTAAAAAAAGATAAAATATCGTTAGAATAATATAAACTAATTGAAAGCGCGGCGCTGAAAAATAAAAGCGAGCGTATAATCCGGCTTCTTAATTCGGTTAAATGTCCGCTTAATTCAAGCGGATTGTCAGACTCTTTTTTTGTTTCAGAGACTGTCGTTTTATTGTTGTCAATTTTAACGATTTCAGGTTCGTTGTTTTTACTTAAAGCTTTATAGTCGTTCATGGTTGAATCAGTGTAAAAAATATAATTTTATTTGTTTGACGGCGGTTGAAGAGGTTTTTCGGTTTGACATGAACGAAAAAGCAGGCCGCCCGTTAAAAGCGCGGGTAAAATAGTTGAAAATCCTCCTATAAACCCAGCCAGCGCGGCATTTCCACTGCTCGAAAGAAACCATATCGCTAAAACGAACAGACATATTTTTATAATATACATCGCCGCTACCATTAATTTTTGAGGAACTCCGGGTTTAACGCTTCTGTCTTCAGGCACAAGTAAATATGAAGTTTGAATTACGGAATAAAAAGAAATCAAGGCGAGCGTAAAGCCGATCAAATATCCTTTAAGACAGTTAGCGCCAGAAAAATAATAGACGGCCGGTCCTGCAATTGCCGCTATAATGAAACAGATGGAATATATTATTTTTTCGATTTTCATTATTAATATATTTACATACGGATTAAATTATTGCTTTATAATTATTAATTAAATTTATTTAAAAACTTAATTATATAACGTGAATTAATTATTTTATTTTTGTTATTTTAAAAATTTCCATCATTCCGGTGATTATTCCCGCAAATGTTAATATCAAAGTAAATACCGGCCGGGTATTAAAATAAGCGTCGATATAATAACCGGCGAAAAGCCCGATAATAACAGAGGCACTGATAAAGTAGCCGATGTTGAATACTAATCCGAAGCTTCTATTGAATTCAGCCCAGCTTCCGTTTTTTGATTTTTTATTACCGCCGTTATCGTCATTTTCATTTTTTTTGTAGTTCATATTGCAATGTAAAGAATAAATATGTTATATTATCTTAACAGAATTAAATAAAAAAAGCAACATTAATTGATTTTTATATTAATATTTGTTAAAATGGCTTATTATGATTAAAAATGCGTTGAATTTTTTAAAATATTGCGGCGGTTATCGTATGCGGTATAAAATTTTTGTTATTCGGCCGGCCGGCGCGGCTTTGTATAAAAATATTCGCGCTTTTTCGTTTTTAGAAATGATGATAGCTTTCGCGGTTATTCTTGCCGGTATTATTCCCGTATTTACGCTGGTATCGACCGGAAATAAAGCTTTCGTTAAAAGCGAAAATAACGCTATCGCTTATAATCTTGCCGTAGAAGCTCTTGAATGGGCGCGTTCCGCTCCTTTTGAACAGGTTATACCTGAAAATGTCAATAGCGTTTCAAAGCCGTTTTGTTTTCCGGTGTCGCTTACTTTGAATTATCAAACTAAAGATAACCCTCCATATAAGCTTGAATATCCTCAAAATTATTTTAAATATTTTTCCAATTTTACTCGTGAGATGAAAATAGAAGATTTTGGCGTTAAAATGAAAAAAATTAC
>CAYQWL010000347.1:0-1966 GCA_964421195.1 uncultured bacterium
TCGCTAAAATAAGTTTCAGCGACATTAAAATTCGTTTCATCTTTACCGCCGCCGTTACCCGAACAATCACGCACCTCGAAAAAATATTTAAGAGGGCCTTTGCCATTTTTAAAGTTAACGGGAGCATATTTGAAAAAATCTTTAAGATCTTTACCGCCAGGTTTATAAGTATCGAAAAGTGGACTCGAATCTTTATCCCTGTCATAGGCCGGATTACCGAAAGAATCGCCATGAGCGGTTTTTGCATAATGCCATCCGACGATATCTTCTTTACCCGTATCCGCACTCGTGAATAAATAATCGAGCGGGAAGGTGCCTTCATAAACGATTATATCAGGGCTTTCAGATGATTCAACGCCGGCATTGAAAGTTCTAAACGGTGGAGAACTCGAATTTTTAGTGTCTTTTATAAACTCGGACATCTTATTCCATACTTTACCTTTTTTCCATACAAACATGGGCGAATATATTACATTGCAAAAATTATGTTTTGGCGGAACATCGGCTCCGGTATTGGGGTCTTTGTCGAAATATTCAAAAAGTTTATGTGAACCGTATTGATAAATCGGCCATTCATACCAGAATATCATTTTAAAGTTTTCGTCTTTGCATTTTGCGTCGGCTGGAAGCTGATTTAACGGCATTATACTTGAGCCGCCGGTTAATTTTGCGTCCGTAGCGTTAGGATTGTTATCTACTATTCTAACGGTAAGTTTATTATAATCATCGGTACCCGATACTTTTTGCCCGTTTTGCGCTTTCAATATGTTATCGCCGCTATATCCGGTCTGGACATGGGCTATATTTTTTTTATCACGTACTACCACGCGTACTCTTACCGTTAAAACTTTTCCGACAACGCCGGGATGAACGCCGTCGCTCAAAGGTCCGAGGCCGTTCGGCGGATTATTGCGATAATTAAGATAGCACTGGCGCTTTTCGGGAACTCTGCCGTCGCCGTTCTGTATTTGTGAACTGTCCCACAAAATACTGCCGTTAGACGAAATTTCTTCAGCAAGCGGAGTGTTTATATATTGTGAAAAATTGTGAGGTATTTCGAGTATATCATTTAATGGTGCGGCACTGCCGCATGTATCACATTTACCATCAGGCGTAGGATTGCCGTTTTCATCGGGCGGGCCGCCCTTGCTATCTACCCGGCCGGTATGTTTCCATTTATGCTTTAACGTGCAATTCCATTCCCAGCGCATACTCATCCATGCGTAAAAAATGTAAGCGTCAGGAACCGATGGAACATTATAAGTATATGCAAAAGGCGCTGCGCTATTTCCTTTTTCATTTTCATTATTGCCTATTTTGAAAAAATCGGTGTTATACCAGAATTTAACCTCGTTTATTTTCCAGCCGATTCCGGCGGGCGTATTGGGCGTCCATTGATGAGAATCGCCAAGATTGGCGTCGCCGCCATCGGGCGTCCAGCAGTCGTGATTAACCGGACCCGGCCGGGTGCATACATGATTCGCGGCGTGAACAGGCTGCCAATCTTTGGGATTGGTCGTCGTTGAATCAAGCGCACCTGTAACAAAAGCTGTAAGCGGTATTTCATTTCCGGATATGTCTTGATTTCCGGTATTGCCAGCGAACGGTACAGCTACAAATTCGACATTCATCGGAGTATCTTCGTCAATAACTACTATTTCATCGTAACCATAAGAAGTGCCGTTTATTTTTATTTTTATTTCCGTAGGAAAAGGACACACGCCCGATACCGGGGCTTGAGCAAAAACCGTTGTATTAAAAACAATAAGGCATAAAATAATCAATGTAAAGATTAATGATGTTTTATAAAGTTTATTGTACATAAATAATCTCCTTTCTTCACTACGGACCGGCCGTCAGTTGAAGATATCATCCATTTGTTTCAGTTTCAAATCCTGACGCTATTGTCAATTAAAATCAAAATACTTGTTCATATTCTTATTTTTATCTATTTTTAATGTGTACT
>CAYQWL010000348.1:0-1920 GCA_964421195.1 uncultured bacterium
GCAATTCCGCGATAGAAGCCAGACCGATCATTTCAACCATCAACGAAACACCAGGGCCTGAGGTAGCGGTAAAAGCCTTACTGCCGGCGAATGACGCGCCTATAACCATACCGAGAGCGGAAATTTCATCTTCTGTTTGTATCATTTTACCGCCAACCTTAGGATATTCGCGGCTTAATATTTCCATTACCTCCGACGACGGAGTTATAGGATAGCCGGCGTAAAATCTGCATCCCGCATAAATAGAGGCAATAGCCACCATTTCATTTCCAGTCATCATTAGCTTGGGCTCGGAAACACTGTATTTAATACCTTTAAGCGGAACACGGCCTTTAAGGTTTTTAGCGCAGAAATCAAAACCAGCCCTGAGCGCCTTTATATTTCCTTCAATAACCTGAGCTGATTTTTTCTTAAACTTCTTTTCGAGAGATTTTTCGATATTTTCTAAAGGAAGCCCCGTTAAATTTGTGAGCAAACCTATAATAACAATATTTTTGGCAATTTCAGATTTCGCGGTTTCAAGAGCTATTTCTTTAAACGGAACTTTAAAAACATATTTTTTACATTCCGGTTTAAGCGGAATATCTTCGATAGAAACCGAATCGCCTTCAGGATATATTACTATCGTATTTTCGTGTACTTCTAATTCTGAACGGTAAGCGACATAATCGTTCCAGTTAAAAGCTATAAGAATATCGACTTTATCGCCCTGAGTAAGAACTAATTTCGAGGAAATTCTGGTTTTAGAAAGAGATTCACCGCCGCGTATCTGAGCGCCGTAATTTTTTACCATCATCGAATAAAGGCCGAGCATCGAAGCTGAAGACGCAAGAATTTCACCGGCGGAAACTACGCCATCACCGCCGCGGCCGATCATTCCTATTATTAAATCATCTACCATACCTTACCCCCGGTTATATTAATAATTTACCACTTGTTTATACTACTTACACACCAGCATAGTTATTTTACCACAGCAGCTATTTTTTTTCAAGCAATATTACGTTTATTTAATAATATTTATAATTGTTCAATAAAAAAAATTTTTTGAAATATTTTTAGTTGCGATATATAAAAAAAAATGCTAAAATAATGCACGACACAGTTTATACAGCTATAATATAAAATAAACAAATTAATATAATGGAATGAATTATGCTTAAAATTATACTTTAAAAGTTTAAATATATTATAACTTAAAAACAAATATAAAAATGCAGATATACGAGGTACGCATGATAAACGATATTACCGAAAAAGCCTGTATTTTTCTTGTGGACGGCAGCTATAACTCTATAATACAAATAAAAAGCCAGCTTGAAGAAGCCGGATTTCGTTTCTTTGAAACATTTACTAATGGAAGTGAACTTTTAACCAGGCTTAATCAAAAAATACCGAATCTTATTATATCGGATATCTGCGTTCCACATATCGACGGATTTCAGTTATTGCGCGAAATTAAATCGCAGTCATCATTTAAAAATATTCCCGTCATTTTATATTCAGCGACTTTTAACGATTTTGAAACCAGAAAATTAGCCGTCGAACTCGGCGCCAATAATTTTTTCACCTTTCCATTAAATAACGATTCATTTTTAAATGCGGTCAAAAAAGCCGTCGGTTCGAATGCGGTTAATGATTTAAACAATGAGCAAACATCCGGCTCTCATTTTACCGGAATCAAATTAATTATTCTTGAAGACGATATTTTCAGTTCGCGTTTTTTAATACATGTGCTGAAAGAACTTGATTATAAAATATTTTCAGCGGGAACTATCGCCGAATTTGACGAATTATTCAATAATAATAAACCTGATATATGGATTATCGACTATAACCTTCCATACGGCGATGGGATAATATTAATAAAAAAAATAAAAAAATATGACAAAAATATTAAAGTAATAATGATGACTGCTA
>CAYQWL010000349.1:0-1912 GCA_964421195.1 uncultured bacterium
TATAGCCGCCGTCGCTAAGGGCGGCAGGAAATCGGTTAAAATAATCGAAAACGGCCGTTTCGTGCTCAAGGGCTGCGAAACTATAAACGCTCCGTTAGACGGCGTTCGTTTATAGCTAATTAATCGCAAAGGAGGCTGGATTGATTGTTTACCGAAAATAAAGCCGTGCAGATAAGGCGCGAGCTGATAAAAAAAATAACGAAATTATTCATGTCGGGCGAATTCGAACAGAAAGCCGACAGGATAGCCATTGAAATGTTTCCGAAAAATTCGGAATCGCCGCGCTGCTGTATATATAAGGCGCGCGCCATAGTTAAATACAGGTTGATGGCGCTTCTCGGCTTCGGCGACGAAGAGGAGACGGATGAGCTCGCGCCGCTCACATATTATTTTAATAAAGCCTTTATCGATGGAAATATAAAACATCCGCTGCTGACGGTTATCGATGAGGCTTGCAGCTCCTGCGTTAAAATAAATTACTTTGCCACCAACGCCTGCCGCGGCTGCGTCGCCCGCCCCTGCATGAGCGTATGCCCAAGGGACGCTATCCACATAAACGCCGGCCAGTCGGTCATCGATCATAAAAAATGTATCAACTGCGGTAAATGTATGAAAGCCTGTCCTTATCATGCCATCGTTTATATTCCGGTGCCCTGCGAGGAGGCCTGCCCGGTCAACGCTATTTCTAAAAACAGCCACCAGAAAGAATGTATAGATTTCGATAAATGTATTTATTGCGGCAAGTGCATAAATAAATGTCCCTTCGGCGCTATTATGGAAAAATCGCAGTTAATCGACGTTTTAGGAGCCGTTAAATCGGGGCGGCGGGTTATGGCAATGCTCGCGCCCTCGGTTATGGGGCATTTCGACGCGCCGCTCGAAAAACTAATTACCGCCGTTAAAAAAATCGGGTTTTACGACGCGGTCGAAGTCGCCGCGGGCGCCGATCTAACATCCGAACACGAGGCACGCGAGTTTATAGAGCGGATTAGAAACGGCGAAAAATTTATAACCAGCTCGTGTTGTTATTCTTATATCGAACTTATAAATAAGCACATACCTTATTTGAATAAATATTTTTCAACCACTAAAACGCCGATGATCTTCGCGGCGGAATCAGTCAAAAAAGAGTTTCCCGACGCCGTGATAGTTTTTATAAGCCCCTGCGTTTCAAAGAAAAGCGAGGCGCTTAAATCGGGCGCGGTAGATTTTGTTATCAATATAGAAGAATTAGGCGCCATGATGGAGGCTTTAGAAATAGCGCCGAACGATTGTGAAGAAACGCCGGTTAAAAATCCGGCATCGCCACGCGGCAGAGGATTTGCCGCCGCGGGCGGAGTGAAGGCCGCTATGGACGCCGTTATGAAAGAAGATTCCGGCGCCCCTGAAATGGTCCCCGCTTACATAAACGGTTTAAGCAGGCAGACTATCAGAGAACTTAAAAATTTTGCTGAAAACGGCTGCGGCCAGTCTAATTTCATCGAAGTAATGTCGTGCGAAGGCGGCTGCGTTAACGGCCCGTGCGTCATAAATCCGCCCCATATAGCGCAAAGAAAATTTAAGGAGTTTATAGAACCACATAATGAAAAAATTAAAATTTGACGAATTAAACCTGTCTGAAAGAATACAAAAAGCGGTCATCGATATGGGCTTCGAAGAAGCTTCGCCCATACAGGCTGAAACCATTCCTATTTTATTATCCGGAAAAGATCTCATAGGCCAGGCGCAGACGGGCACCGGAAAGACCGCCGCGTTCGCGATCCCCATAATAGATAAAATAGATTTTGAAACTAAAGAGTTGCAGGCGCTCGTCTTATGCCCTACCAGAGAATTAGTGATTCAGGTGACTGAGGAATTTCGCCGCCTGACTAAATATTTCTTTAATTTAGCCATCGTTCCGGTTTACGGCGGC
>CAYQWL010000350.1:0-1903 GCA_964421195.1 uncultured bacterium
CATCGATGAGGCTGAATTATTCAGCGTCATGATAAAGTGGATCGATGCTTCGAAAGTGACTGAACGAGCGCTTGAACCGGCCCCTTTGTCGTTACAATCCGCCGTGGAAGATGCGGCTGAAAATTTCGCGGCCATTGGATCGCACGATACCGCTGAAATCTTTTTTAGCGAAGGCGTTCGTCGCGTTACTGGCAATAAAAAATTATACGGCGATTTATTGAAAAAATTTATTGCGGGCAATGAAAAAATAACGGACGAGCTGGAAAAATATATTTATAATAAGCAATATTTTTTATTAGTAAAGCGTATTCACAATTTTAAGGGCGTGACGGCGAATCTCGGTTTGAAAGCGTTAAGCGTTCTGGCGGATAAAATACAATCTGCCGCGCAAGCGCGTCACGAGGAAACCGGCGCGCTCGTCTCGGTATTAGATGCCAGACTTAAAGACGCTTTTAAAGATATTCAAAATTTTCTCGGTGACGGCAGTTTAAATGTCAGTGAGACCGAAGACGAATTGGAATTTTTAAACGGGCTAAAGCGTCTGGTAATCGTTGATGAAATGGCCGCCAGGGATTATTTTGCCGATGGCCGTGATCGGTTGAAATATATCGGCGGCCATGATTATGAAGCTTTGACAGCCGCCATGGATATATATGATTTTGACGCGGCCGCGAATGAAATAGATATTTTAATTAAAGCTAAAGAAGGAAACCGCAATGCTTAAAAATAATGAAATTTCAGGTAATATTTTAATTGTTGACGATGAAAAAGCGAATATCGATATAATAAAAAATGTCATATCAGCCGATCATAAGGTATATTATTCAGAAAAACCAGAATTAGCGTTAAAAATATTAAACCGCATAAATATAGATTTAATTCTTTTAGATATCATGATGCCGGAAATAGATGGTTATGAGCTGTGTGGAATTTTAAAAAAAGACGAAAAGTTAAAAAATATACCTGTGATTTTTATAACCGGTAAAGATGATATCGTTTCTATCGTAAAAGGATTCGAAATTGGCGCTGTAGATTATATAACCAAGCCCGTAGAGGTTCTTGAACTTAAAGCCAGGATTAAAACGCACATGGAACTTCAAAAGACAAGGCGCCGGCTTCAGGATATCAATATGGAATTATTGAAATTGAATGCGAATAAAGACAGGCTTTTTTCTATAATAAGCCATGATCTTCGAGGCAATATCGGCGGGCTCGATTCAATTCTTCAATTTTTATTAGACGCTAAAGATATGGGGCCTGAAGAAATTAAGACATACATCAGGCAGCTTAAATCTTATTCTTCTTTTGCGGCGGATCTGCTTGAAAACCTTTTGAACTGGGCTATAACTCAGGAAAAACAGAGCGTTATTAATTATGAAACTATAAAATTAAGTGATATGATTAATCATTGTTCGCAGGCTGTTAACATGGCGGCGAATCGTAAAAATATATCGATAAAAAATACCGTGAATAATTTTATTACAATACGGGCCGATAAAAATATGATAATGACTGTCATAAGAAATTTATTGTCAAACGCCGTTAAATTTACTTCGAGGAATGGCATGGTGATAATTGAAGCTGTTGAATCGAAAGGAACGTCACTCACCTTAACCGTCATCGATAATGGCATAGGTATAGAAGAATTGAAAATAAAAACTATATTTGATGCGCGTAAAGATAATTCTACGGCCGGAACGGATGGTGAAAATGGCAGCGGCCTGGGGCTTTTTTTGTGCAGGGAACTTGTCGAAAAGCATAAAGGTGAAATAATCGTGGAAAGTGAAATTGGAAAAGGCAGCAGGTTTTCGATTACGCTTCCAGAAATAACTTGATATTTTATATTTTTTATGTCAAATTTTTGTGATAATGTCCTATTGTATTAAAGTAGAAATGTCCTATA
>CAYQWL010000351.1:0-1890 GCA_964421195.1 uncultured bacterium
GGAACCGGATGTTATTGTACAGACGGGAGCTCATCTTTCTTATACTCCGTTTCAGGTGCCTTATGTTAATCCTACCACGCAATCTACGCCCACGATTATTCTGGCCGGTAAATCGGTAAGGCCGGTTAAAGCTGAAGGCATGCAGGCGCTTCATGTGTATAGCATAGATTACTATGGTAACGCGGAAATAGAAAAAACGCTCGAAGTCTTTATCGATACTATTCCGCCTACTATACCGGAATTTAGCGTTTCAACGAAAGGATATGTGGTAAATTCACGCGAGGCTTCTATATTGATAGATCTTGCCGGCGATACGAGCTTTGGCGATGATGACGCGGGCGGTTACGATGTGTTCGATATAGATTCTTCGATGGATAATTCGGTATTTGGCTTCAATGATACTAACGAATCATTTTTTATAGATACTAATGCGATAGGATTGGTTGATGCTACTATCGAAGTAGGCGCCGGCCTGAATTCTGGTTTCGCTAAATTAAAAGGTACATCGACCGAAGGACTCGATAGAGTTTCGATGAGCAAAATGCTTAATCCCGTTATGGATACTAATACTTATAAATATCTGTTTGTAAGGCTTCGCGGCGAAAGATCGGTGCCGGCAAGTCCAACGGCTCCGCCGCTCGGCGATTATAGAGTTCTCGTTCAAACCGAGGAAGGAAGAACATATAGACCGGTTCCTTTTAGAAATGCCGTTCAATTAAAACCTGTTAATACTACCGAAGAAGTTATAATGATGAAACTTCCGGTTAATGAAAAAATTAATAAAGTTTCTATTGAAATGCAGGATGCGACAAATGAAGTCGCCGTGAAAGATAAACTTATGGCCGTATCCGTTGATTGGATAGCGTTTACTCAGGGCGCGCTTTCAATGCCGGATCTTTCCGGCTCTAATGCGCAGATACCCGTTACCGGTATTTCCGATAATACCACGCATGAAATAATTCTCGTTAGATACGATGCGCGCGGTAATTATGCTATAAGTTCAAAAACTATAGTTACTCCTGACAGAACTGAGCCGCCATCGCCGGAAGTATCGATTTATATGAGCGACGGCGGGCTTAATTCCGGCGATAGCATCGAAGTGGTCTGTCACTGGAAAGGCGTTAAAGACGCGCATTCTAAGTCTTATAGATACAACGTCGAAGTTTCTATCGCGGAAAGCGATGACGCCGAAGAATGGCAAAACCTTTCCATGCTGCCATATGAGTTCGGTAATAATATATCAGTGACCGAAAGCGTTTATATTAAGGCTCCCGGCGCTATCGATAATTATAAATATCGTTATTATAACAATACGTCTGAAGAAAATACTCTTCCTCTGAATGTTTTTGAAAAAACTTACGTTAATTTAAATTACGCCGGATTGAATAAGTATATTTTTTATCCGGAAACTATCGAAGATTCAGCCAGATGGGCGGATAAGTGGAGATATGTCGCTAAAGGAAGTTATCTGGGCGAATATTTTAAAACGCATGGATTTAATGTGATAAATAGTTACAACAGTTTAAAAACTGTTATGAAATCAGCCGTAGATAATGATAAATGCGTTGAAACCCTCATATTGCTTCCATTTGGTACGGTTCCTTTTAATATCGTAGCCTGTGAAACTCCGAATAACTACGATACCACGCTTCTGGCAAAATACCTTAAAAAAGGCGGTTCTATAACCTGGCTTGGCGATTATCCGCTTGAATGGTCGTATAATAACGATTCCGATTATAAATCGAATGGAGGTCTTCTGGCGGAAAATATACTTAAAATACAGGTCGATAGAACTTCGTCAAATCCGACGTGGGAATATTTGAAGGTGTGGTCTGAACAGCCTGGCGCGGATGGAAAAGGCCCCGGTAAATGTCTAAAAGAATGGTCGGA
>CAYQWL010000352.1:0-1866 GCA_964421195.1 uncultured bacterium
GATATATGAGCTCGACCTTAGTTTCCAACCTTTATTTTTGCCGTCGGGCGATATGGTTAAGGTAGAGTATTGCGAATCGGTCGATGAATCGCGCGAGGTGTCTATAAAAACCTATCGGATACCGAATAAATTTGAAAGCGCATCGGCGAGAGTTAAGTTTCATCTGCCGGTGCAAAATTTTATGGTTCTGGGCTCCGATGAAAAAACGGGATACTTAACGGCCTATGCCGTTCTTGGCGCTTATAACGACGCGCCGGCCGGCGCGTATTTCGTTAAAATTAACCTTTTGAATGGCGATATAATCGATAAAATTCCGGCGCCGGTATCGCCTGAAATGTCATGTATGCGTTATGTCCGCGCCGCAGGCTCATCGGGTAAAAATGGCGGCAGCGCTTTTGTATTCGCCCGTTCGAATGAAGACGAATATCTGGTCACAAAACATAGTTTCGATGAACGTTAGCCGTCAGCCGTCAGTTGTCAGTCATTAGTTGTCAGTTGTCAGGGGAACGGGGGATTAATGAAATTATCTGTCAGGGAAGCCGCATGGTTTATAAGAAAAGTTATTTTCGGATGGTTATATTATTTTATTAAAAAAGAGTTTTCATCCTGAAATTATTAAGCGGCTATATGAAATACTGACTTCGTAAACCGAAAAATAAAAGATAAAATAAAAGATAGGTTATA
Organism: uncultured bacterium; assembly: GCA_964421195.1. Classification (GTDB taxonomy): domain Bacteria; phylum Muiribacteriota; class UBA9980; order UBA9980; family UBA9980; genus UBA9980. Next base: position 685 of record CAYQWL010000352.1, read on the forward strand.
TTAAATCAAGTATTGATGCGGGATTTTAGCTAATATATAAAACAATAAAATTTTTCTTGACAATGTAAAAAAAATGCTTTATAATTCTTTTTACTTTTATAACTCGAGGTATATAGGGGTTATTTAGTTAATGAAAAACAGACTGATTTTTAGCGAATTTAGCGAATCAATTAACGCCGTTTCGTCGGTAAAACCCGAAACGGCGCTCCCGTCAATTGCGGCGGCGGCATCTGTGTCTTCCGTGGAATGCGGCTCCTGCAGTAAAAATACCGATAAAGATAATAATTTAACATAAAAAAGCATGCGCGTTATTAATGCAATATGGGCGGAATGCGGTATCTGTTAAGAAATATAAACTATCAATAATTATAAGATGAAATATCATAGTAAAAGTTTTAAAAAAAATAATGTTTAATAAATAAAAAGATTAATAAAAATTTAATGAACTTTAAGAAGATAGTATAACAATATAATATTTATATATTCTATAAAGTATAATACAATTAAACAAGTAATAAGTATAAATAATAAATATAACTAAATTTAAATAATAAAGCAAAGCGATAACGTGTGGAACTAATAGTAACTACATAAATAAATATAAAATTTTTAATGGGTATCGGGTTTTATATAGAGTATTTTAAGAAAAAAATAAATAAAATGATCCGGGAGGTAATTCAGGAGTTAAAAATTATAAAATCATAAAAAATAAGTAACCAATGAGTTTTTTTCTGAAATTAAGAATTTAACAAAAAAGGAGGTATTGCTTATAGAGTGAACCGAATTTTTAACAAAATTTTAAAGGGTAGTCGAGAAAAAAAATTCTTGACATTTAATGTTTAAAGTGTTAAAATCGCACTTTAGTAATCACGGAGTAAAGTTTTAGTTTTAAAAACTTAAACAAACAACCAAAAAAATTTCAAAATCAACAAAAGGAGTGGGTTACACAATGTCAAAAAGGTTAGGTCTTCTAATCGTCATGATGCTTTTCGTTTCGCTGATGACAGGATGCTTCGGCAGCGACGACAGCTCAACACCAACACCGGCAACAACATCCAGCGTAGTTATTACGGGTACTATTCATGCGTTATCAGCCCCTGCAGGCGCCCCTAATTACATGGTCAACTACGGCACCAACTACGAAATGGGCGTATTCGACGCCGCTACCATGGCCGAAATCAC
>CAYQWL010000353.1:0-448 GCA_964421195.1 uncultured bacterium
AGTTTCTCGGCCCACGCAAGCGGATATACCGATATTGAATTTGACGGCAGAACCGTAACTTTTTCAATATTTCTAAAAGAACGGTATATTTTTTCTTCGGAATCGCGCGTTACAACGAGAACCCTTTTCATCGCGAGTTTCTCGATTTTATTTTTCGAAAGTTTTTCGCCGCCTTCGGCGGGTTTTACTGAATTGACGTCGTTAACTTTAAGATTAACAAGTATCTGCGCCATATATCTGGTTTTAAATTCTTTCGGATTTATGGCATCCACCACGTAAAGCGCGCCTTCACGCACTTTATCGGATAAAACTGAACGCATAGCGAGTCTTTTTACTTTCTTAGGAACGCTGTAATAATACGAACGCAGTTCCGGGCCAAAAGTTACGCCGCCATGTCTCCATAAAGGCGAACGATTCGAGCTATGACGGGCACGGCCGGTGCCTTTCT
>CAYQWL010000353.1:458-1836 GCA_964421195.1 uncultured bacterium
CGCCGCCGGAAACTTCCGAACGGTCTTTCGCTTTTGCGTTGCCCTGTCTTTTATTCGCCTGTTCCTGAATAACGCAATCCGATATCGCGTTTTTATGAAGTTCCACGTTAAAAACGCTATCGGAAACTTCGAGTTGATCTATTTTTTTACCTTCTATATTATAAACATTTAAAGTAGGCATGCTAACTGAATCCTCCTTCTAAAGCTCATTATTTTTGTGCTAAAACAGCCTGTTTGCAAACGATAAGGCCGCCCTTAGCGCCGGGGACCGCGCCGTTTACCAGTACCATGTTTTTTTCAGCATCGACTTTAACGACTTTTATGTTCTGTACGGTAACTTTTTTACCGCCCATTCTACCCGGCATGTGCTGGTTTTTATAAACGCGGGAAGGATCCGATGAAGCGCCTATCGAGCCTACCGCTCTGTGGAACATCGAACCGTGAGTTTCCGGACCGCCTCTCCAGTGCCATCTTTTAACGCCGCCCGCAAAACCGCGGCCTTTAGATACACCCATAACATCCACACGAAGATTTTCGCCAAATATATGATCAACTTTTAATTCCTGGCCAACCTGATATTTATCGATGTCTTCAACGCGGAACTCGATAAGATTACGCATAGCTTCCAGGTTAGCTTTTTTATAATGGCCCGATAACGGTTTATTCGGAAACACTATTTTTTTAACTACCTTACCATTTACACGGCGGCGTTCATACCTGGCTTTAGCTTTTTCGAAACCAATCTGTATGGCATTATAACCATCGACAGCGACAGTTTTTTTCTGTACGACGTAGCATGGGCCAAGCGCGAGAACCGTTACCGGTATGCTGTTGCCGTTTCCGTCAAATATCGTGGTCATTCCGATTTTTCTTCCAAGAAGTCCTAAACTTTTCATCTCTTTCTACACCTCCGCATTAAAGTTTTACTTCGATATTCACGCCTGAAGGAAGGTCGATCTTCTGTAAAGATTCAACTGTGTCCGGCGACGGATCGTGAATGTCGATCAAACGTTTGTGAGTTCTCATTTCGAACTGTTCGCGGGAATCTTTATTAACATGCGGTGAGCGAAGAACACAAAATTTATTTATTTCGGTCGGCAGAGGTATCGGACCGGAAATCTTTGCGCCGGTCTTTTTTACCGTATTAACAATTTTTTGTACCGACTGATCTAATATTTTATGATCGTATGTTTTTAAAAGTATTCTTATTTTATTAGTAGCCATTAAATATTTTTCCTCCTTAATACGAGCTTTCGCCGTTAAGACGACCGGCCGTCAAACTTATTCAGGCTGCGAACCGGACGTTTTATGTTTATAATCGAGATTAGTCGATAACTTCGGAAACGATTCCGGCGCCTACGGTTCTTCCGCCTTCACG
>CAYQWL010000354.1:0-1834 GCA_964421195.1 uncultured bacterium
AAAAAAATATAAAAAAAGAAAATCGTTGGCTATGGCTTATTAAAGGCTCTTAAGGTTGATTATAAATGACTTTATTATTAAAAGTTGATTGCTATAAAACTAGCTATGTAAAAAATGCTGTGTAAAAAATTCATGGCGGAGTGTACGAGTAAAGTACAAAAGTTATATGTATAATACCGCGACGGGGAAGAAAGGGCGGATGGCCCTCTTTCCCTTCGAAAAAGTTTATAAGGCGATTCAAGCAAGGGCAAGATTTGGGAGGCGTCAAATTTTACTTGATTTTTAATTTTAAATGTTATATGATAAACTTAAATTATAATACATTAAATGCTCTTAAAACTATGGTATGTAAATTGCTATTTAAAAAATAAAAATTATTTTTGGAGGTCCGTTATGAAAAAAACAGGAATCGCTAATCAAACCGTTAATCGGAGATTATTAAAACCTTTTATCACAGCTGCTTTTTTAATTTTTTCTTTATTTATTTTAAGTCCCGCTTATAATTATTTGCACGCGGCGGAGGCCGTTAAACATGAAGTCAAACTTGAAGACCGTCAGATTTATTTTGAGGCAGTCGGAGTATTAACTCCGAAAACGGTCACCACTCTTTCTTCAAAAGTAATGGGGATGATAACTGGTTTTAATAAGCGTGAAGGCGACGAAGTTTCTTCGGCCGAGGTTATAATAACTATAGACGACGCCGAAATTAATGCCGATATGGCTGCTTTAGAAGCTGGAATAGCCGAAATATCGAGCAATAGAATCGAGCTTGAAAAAAATCTCGCTCTCGCTGAAACCGGAAAATCGGCCGCTGCGGCGCAGCTCGATCTTGCATCTTCGACTTATCAGAGAATTAAATCTTTATATCAGTCAAAAACTATAGCCGTTCAGGAATTTGATAAAGCCGAAGCGGCTTATAAGATGGCTTCTTCGAAGATGAATGAGGCTAAAGCGCAGATTGAGGTTATAATATCCCGGCGCGTTCAGATTGACGCTAAGGAAAAGCAGCTGATGGCTAATATTCAAAAGATGAAAAGAATGAAGGAATATACAGTCGTTACTTCGCCTATCGATGGCAGAATAACTGCCCGTCAGACGGAGGTCGGCATGCTCGCTTCGCCCGGAATGCCTTTAGTTACGGTCGAAGATTATAAAAACATGCTTTTTTCAGCTGTGGTGCCCGAACAGATAATCAATAATGTTAAAATCAATGACCAGGTTAAAGTAATAGTTGATGTAATTCAGGACCAGGTTTTTATGGGCGAGGTATGTGAAATATCGCCTACCGGAGATGTGATGACTCATACTTTTACGGTTAAAATAGCGCTTCATCACGATCCGCGTTTAAAAAGCGGTATGTATGCGCGTGGACTTTTTAATAAGCGGACCGTAAAAAGAATATCGATTCCTTCCGATTTTATAGTAAAGCGCGGTCAGATATTTATGGTTTATACATCTGAAAAAGAATTTAAATATATCAGGCCAGGCGTTTCATACGGCAATTTGACTGAAGTACTTTCCGGCTTGAATCCGGGCGAGGTAATAATTAAAAAGTAAATTTATCTAACGCCGTTTTATAAAATCAAAGGAAGTGATTTCAAATGAAAAGCGATAAAAAAAATAAAGAGGGCGCCCTCGAAAATAAAAATAATAAAGATAACTTCGCCGCCAGCGGCAATAATCAAGCGCCTCAACAGGGTGATTACGAACACAGCGGTTTTGCCGGCGGTCTCGCTAAAGGGTTTATCGATTCAAAACTGACGCCGCTTGTCATACTGTTGTCGCTACTGCTCGGCATATTTGCCATAATTATGACGCCGCGCGAAGAAGAGCC
>CAYQWL010000355.1:0-1833 GCA_964421195.1 uncultured bacterium
ATAATTTTACCCTGTTTTTAATATTTTTGACCTTTTTAGAGTGGACTCATCTATTTTTAAAATCCTTTTTAATTCAGGGGCTATACTGCACATCAGCCATTTTGCCATACCACACCACAAAGTGCCCACCCCAAGAGTTTGAGCATATATTTCAAAATAAGAAAGCGCAATAGCGCAATCCATATCTGGCGTCGGGCAATCTTTCGGCGCATGAGCCACTATCATATGCGGTGCGTTTCTAAATATTAAATCTAATTTTTTTTCTTCCCATTTTTTAGCCAGATCGCCAAAAAACTCAAGATGCTGCGGTAATTTTAAATTTTTAGATTTTTCTACAAGTTTATTCATAGCTTCCGTTTTAAATCTAAGCATAGCTTCACGATCATTAAATAACGCTAAAAACTACTCCGCGGCTATTAACTCCAGTCGGAGCGTTAGCAGCCACTTCAAGCATTTTATAAATCATATCCGAACTTAAATTTTCATCTAAATAAGTACGGCATGAACGCCGGCAACGAATCAATGCTTCCATTTTATCCGATTCGATTAAAGCAGAATTTATAGATACGCTCTTTAACGGGTCTATATCATTTATCGATAACGCAGCAGACGGGCATACCGCCAGGCAATGCTGGCACATTATGCATGAATCTTCTTTTTCAGCCGGTATAAAAGGCATTTTACTTTCTTCAGATATTTTTATAACTTGCATTGGGCAATCTTTAGAACATTTCGCACATTTAATACATTTATTTTCATCAATTTTAAAATTTAACATTTTTCACCTTTTTAAGTTATTTTTTATATGAACATAATATCATATTTTTTTAAAATTTTACCATATACCCTTATATATTGCACTACAAAACAATACATTAAACTAATTTTTATAAAATAAAAAAATTTTAAAATCCGCATAAGCTGCTATTAAATGATCATTTAACATCTTATTATATCATTAAGATTTTTACAGCGCAATATTTTTATCGCTTTATTTTTCAAATACAATTTAAAAATAAATTAAACGGTATAATTTTTAGTTATAATTTTTTTACTTTTATCATCTATTATAAGAACCCTGTTAACGACAGCATTAATAAAGCGGCGATCATGCGATGATATTAATATAGCGCCATCATAATCAACAAGCACTCTTTCAAAAGCAGATAAAGATAAAACATCTAAGTAATTAGTCGGCTCATCAAGAACCAAAAAATTAAATCCGCCAAGCAAAATTTTTGCAAGAGCAACTTTTACCCGCTCACCGCCGCTTAAATTCGATACTTTTTTATATACCTCATCACGACGGAAAAGAAGGCCGGCCAGAAGATTACGCATAACTGCCTCGGAATAAACTGACGATAAAAATACATTTTCCAATATATTTTTTTCATAATCAAGCGTTTCAAAATTCTGGCTGAAATATCCTATTTTTGCGCGTTCAGATACTCTAATCCCACTTTCACGTTCAAAAATCATTTTAATTAAAGTAGTTTTTCCGGAACCATTCAAACCGATAATCGCAGTTTTCGAAGTTGAAGGAATTTCAAACGCTGCATTATCAAAAATAACTTTTTCACCAAAACTCTTGCATAAAGACTCACAAGACACCACCGCACGGCTATGAATGCGCTCGCATTCAGGAACGCTAATACGCACCTGTGGATTTTTATATGGTTTTCCTTTAACTTCAAGCTGCGAAATTCTTGATTTTAAAGCTTCCGCCATACCGTCAAGTTTCTTTTTTTTCGAATTAACAGCGCGTGTATGAAGACGCGCTTCAGAGTTCCCCATACGTTTTGGAGTCTTACGCATTACTTTTGATTTTTGCCT
>CAYQWL010000356.1:0-1778 GCA_964421195.1 uncultured bacterium
CTATAATTAAAAGTTTATTAAGGCGATTTTCTAATATTGCCTACTTCCATTGCGGTCGCGAGACAGATATCGACTTCAAAAAAATCATTGAAAAAGCGAAAAATATAAACGCGCTGACAAAAGATATTACCTGGTTCGAATACGACAGATACTCAATAAAGCAAAACGCTAAAATGAAGATGGGCGGAATTATCGGCGATATAATCTTCAAATCAGCGGAACCCTGGAAAAACTTATTAAAAATAGGCGAAACCATACATATAGGTAAAAACACGAGTTTTGGCTTTGGAAATTATAATATAGAGGTGAGAAATAATGTCGAGTAATTTTAATCAGAAAGAGTACGATTCAGTCGTGCTCGGCGGTCTTGTCCACGATATAGGCAAATTTATGAACCGCGCTAAAGATATCCACAAAAAACACCCGCACTGTTCGGAGCAATTTGTAAGCGACGACACTGAAAAATTCAAAAAACTATGTAATGAGCAATGGGTCGATTATGAGTTATTAAAAACTTTCTGCAAGCGTCATCATGAAAATCCGCAATTAGGAAAAGACTATCTGGTGCAGGAAATCAGCGACGAAAAAACACGCGCGCTCGCCTATATTGTAAGCCGGGCTGATAATTACTCCAGCGCCGAGCGCGAAAGAAATGAAAATTATCACGGCGAAGCAAAAAATATAGCTAATTATAAGAATAACCGGCTGGCGTCAATATTTTCCGAAATTAATATTTCAGGTAAAAAAGAAAGCCGGCGGGTTAATAAAAATAATGTTAAATATCTTAAATTAAAAAAGTTATCCGCTGAAAATAGTTTCGCGGTTGATCTCGATAAAGCCTCAGCTTCCAGATATGAAGACTTATACAACGAATTCGGTTCCGAGTTAAAAAAATTAGAGGGTATAACTAAATTCAATCTATTTTACAACGCCCTTTACTCGATCTTTGAAAATACGCTGACCGGCGTTCCTTGCGACGCTTCGTTAACCGAAGGCGACGTATCGCTTTTCGACCATCTTTCAACGACTTCAGCCATAGCGGCCTGTTTGTATCAATACCACGCGGCAGCCGGCGATTTTTCAGAAAAAAGCGTAACCGACGATAACGCCCCTAAATTCAAACTTTTTTATGGAGATCTATCGGGCATACAAAAATTCATATTTAATATTAAAAGCCGCAACCCTAAAAAATTAGCCAAAACGCTGCGCGGCCGTTCATACTTTCTGGGACTTTTAGCCGACGCGGCCTCCATATACATATTAAAAGAATTAAATCTGCCTATCGCCTGCAGAATATTAAACGCCGGCGGTAACTTTACGCTCTTAATACCGGCGACCGATGAGTGCGAAAAAAAAATAGAGGAAATTAAAAAGAAAGTAACTGGATATATGCTCGATATGTTCGCCGGCGAGCTTTCATTTTTTACGGCCTGCTCAGAAGCGTTCGCGGGTAAAAAATTTACCGGCAGGGGCGATGAATTTAAAAACATATACGAATCCGTCAAAGAAAATATAAATATAGAAAAAAACGCGGCTTATAAAGATATTTTATGGAGCGAAAAAAATATATTCAGCGACCGCTACGCTCTATATGCTAAAAATGGCGGCGAATGTTCATTATGCGGCGTTCATCCTAAAAAACATGCCGTCACCGGCGATAGCGAAGATAAAACGGATAACGGCGAAATGCGCTGTGAAATATGCCATATAGCGGCTAAAATAGGCGAAGCTATAATTTCTAAAAACGCGGTATTGTTCAGCGGCGAAAATCATCCGCC
>CAYQWL010000357.1:0-1771 GCA_964421195.1 uncultured bacterium
GTTAAAAACCGTAAAAATCTTCTTGTGCGTTTTGGAACTATGTTTACGGAACTTATAGATTATTGCGGCGGCATTACCGATGATGCGGCCATGCTTATATGCGGCGGGCCAATGATGGGGAAGGCGCTTCAGACATCGGAAGTTCCCGTTACTAAAGCGGTATCGGGAATATTGGTGCTCGATAACTCGGAAGCTAATTTATATGAAGAAGCGCCATGCATACGTTGCGGCCGCTGCGTCGATGTGTGTCCTATGGGCCTTCAGCCTGGAATGATAAATAAAGCGGTCGAAGCGGGAGAATATGAAAAACTCGAAGAATTGTCTATTCTTGATTGCATAGAATGCGGTTCCTGTAATTATATTTGCGCCGGTCACGAACGGTTAGTGCAGAAAATAAAAATAGGTAAAGTAAAACTTCAAGAAATACTCAGAGCGCGCCGTGAAAAAGAGGCAAAGCAAAAATAAAAGTAAAAATAATCAAGTAACAAGTTATCTTTTTATGAAATGAGGGAAGGGTAAATTGGAAACAAAAGACAAAAAATGGATCGTAGGCCAGGGTTCTCATATTTACTTTCCGCAGGATACCCGTCAGATAATGCTGCAGGTTATTCTTGCGCTGTTTCCGGCCTGCGCTATGGCTTTTTATGTTTTTGGCCTGGACGCTTTAAAAGTCCTGGCTGCGGGTATCGTTAGCGCCGTCGCGGCCGAGGCGCTCATTCAAAAATATCTTATGAAAACTTCCATTACTATAGGCGATTATTCGGCCGCTCTTACGGGACTTTTACTTGCGCTTAATCTGCCGGCAAGTTCGCCATGGTGGATGATAAGCATAGGATCGTTCATCGCTATCGGCATCGGCAAACTCGCTTATGGCGGGCTCGGCCAGAACCCTTTCAATCCTGCGCTCGTAGGCCGTGTTGCTCTGCTTATAGGCTTTCCGGCCCTTATGACTGATTGGAGTGTTACCGGTGGTTATCTTTCTGAATTATATCGTAAGATTAATCCTGAATCGCTTACCGCGGCTACTCCGCTTGGTTTTGTTAAAGCTTATAGCGGCGGTAATTTTTCTGCGGATTTGCTGAATTATTTTAATAGTTATAAAATCAACATAGATACTCTTTTTATTGGAACTACTTCGGGCTCGATAGGTGAAGTTAGCGAGCTTGCGTTGCTTCTGGGCGGCGTTTATCTCGTTTACAAAAAAGTTATTAACTGGGAAATTCCGGTTTCGTTTATAGCGACGGTCGGCTTAATTTCAGCGGCCGCTTATTATGCCAATCCTTCCGCTTCATTATTACCGCATTATCATCTATTGTCGGGCGGGCTTTTTCTCGGCGCCATATTTATGGCAACCGATATGGTTACATCGCCGTTTACCTTTAAAGGCCGTGTTATATTCGGCTGCGGCTGCGGCGTTCTTACCATGTTGATAAGGCTTTATGGCGGATATCCCGAAGGCGTATCTTTTGCGATTTTGTTGATGAACATATTTGTTCCGATAATCGATATTTATATAAAACCTAAAAAATTCGGAGTATAATTATGAAAAAAGGAAATTCAGATTTAAGACTATTAATTGTTCTTACAATTTTTTCAGCGGTTTCCGGTCTTTTGCTTGCGATAGTAAATGACGTGACTAAAGATCGGATCGCAATGGTTAAGGTTAAAAAGCAGGAAAAAGCTCTTATGGAAGTAGTGGCTAAATTTGATACGGCGGAGGTAGAAGTTCTTCTTGCGGATCCGTCTGATCCGTTCGAAATATTTACCTGTA
>CAYQWL010000358.1:0-1745 GCA_964421195.1 uncultured bacterium
GTAAATAAAAGCGAATACCCAGCCCATTATAAAGCCATGCAGCACTGCGTAAAAAGTACGATAAGCCGTCATTTTAAAACCGAACATCTGCCAGGTAAGAATAACAGCCAGAAGATTAATGGCGGGCCCCGTAGTTAAAAACACCATCGCCGGTCCGATGCCCGCTCCATGCCTGAAAATCGAAGCAAATAAAGGAATAACGCCGCATGAACAGGCCGAAAACAACATGCCGGCTACCGAAGCTATCGAATAAGAAATTAAAGAATTGACGTTTGGCCCAAGATATTTAGTTATACTGCGTTCACGAATAAAAACTTTTATAGCGCCCGAAATCAAAAAAGCCGGCAAAAAAGCGCCTATAAGGAATTCACCGAGAAATTCCCATAACTGATACAAACCGCCTTTAGAACCTTTTATTAATATATCTATTATCTGTTCCATATCATTCGCCTCGTTTTTAACGCACATTCCAGCAGGTTACGGCCCTGAAATTACTGTCCGCATGCGCAAGCGGCATTATCAATATTCACCGGCTGCTCCAGCGCCGCCCCGCACGTCATGACATACGACCATATAATTTATCAAATGCCCTTACCATGCCTATAGGCCCCGACATCATCATATCGCCGCCTACCGCCGAATAATGCACATTCAGGTTCGTGCGCGTAAAAATATTACGATTGGGCCCCGTTACTATTATGTTTTTAATTTTATCGAAGCCTGGAGGCGCAAAATACTCAGCGCCATTACCTTCATCGTCGAATATTTCCCGCGAAGGCAGACTTCCGTCACAAAAACGCCTTATATGATTTTCGAGCTTCGCGGGATCTTCATCATAAACCCATGAATGGTGCTCATAAAAAGCGAGAATGTTGTCGTCTTCAACGACGGCGAAAATAGCGTGATTATTACCCATATTAACCATTAAATAAGGGCAGCCGAGGTTTTTTTTAAAAAGCCCGCGATATTCATCGATGTAAGCCATACAGCCGAGAAGCGCGGCAGGCGAAGAATCCATAATTATTCTAAAGCGGCGGCCAAAACTTTCTTCTACCGTCCGTTCAAGCGCATTAAGCCTTAAAAATGTAGCGGGAATTTCACCGTTTTTATAACAAAAAAGATAAGGCGAAGGCGGCGAAGAACGTTTTAAAATTTCACGAAACTCATTAAATCTGTGAATACGGTCAGATAGTTCTTTAACGCACCGCCCATGGTCCTGAGCGCATAGGCATATTCCATCAAATTCATCGATGTTTTCAATGCAAGCCGTAAAAAAATTTCTTAAAAAAGAAGGTTCGAATTCGACGAACCTCATATAAATATCGCGGCCGTCAACGATAAAATTATCATCAGGCCTTTGTTTAAAAATATCGAAAACCTGTTCTTCAATTATTTCAAATCCCAGTTCACGAACTTCATCGGGATCATTTTTTATGGTATAAGCCGCGGCCGGCGTAATAAATACTTTTGCGCGCTTTTCTTCGATGAGCGTCGTAAGCTTATGCGCGAGCGGCCCGCCCCCAATAGTAGAGCCGCAAATATATATGTTGCGGCAACCGTCGAATTTTAAGTTTTTTAAAGACTTTAAATAGCGGCGCAGCGGCGTTGGAACGACAAATTTAATGCAATTTTCGATATTTTTCGATGAATCGTACAATAAAACATCGGAAGTTCCCATGCCAATATCTATAGCGAGTATTTTCGACATATTATTACTCCACAATACTGAATGGAACGAATTTTCC
>CAYQWL010000359.1:0-1743 GCA_964421195.1 uncultured bacterium
GCGCAGTTTTATATTCAGGGAGAGTAAAGGGGGCACGGGGGAGAAGAGAGGGCCATTGGTCCTTTCTTCTCCCCCGTCGCGGTCCTGAGCGGTCCCGAGCCCTAAAGCGGTCCTGTAAAAAGTCTGTTAACATTCTGCCTCGCTATTTATCTTGTTTACATTGTTTGCGATATTTGCGGGTTTTCTCATTCAGTCTAATTTTCACAATAATATCGAAGTTTTTATACCTGAATTTTTATATCAAATTTTTATTGTCATTACTGCCGGATTATGATAAAATAGTTTTATGTTTAGAAGGGCTATATTTCATTTATTTATAAAATACGCGCCTGTAATTGACGCGTTAGTTAACTTTTCGATATTCTACTTCGGTTCGATCGTCATAAAGACGCACTTTACAGGCCAGGCCGGCGTTGAATCGAATCTGATAGTGCTTATACTCTCGGTAATTTACTCAATTTTATGGATGTTTAATTCATTCGGCGAGGGTTATTACCGCTTCAAGCGCGTACGGCAGCTTATCGACGAATTTTTCATAATGCTTCCTATAACGATTAAGACATATCTCGAGCTAATCGCCATATACACTTTGCTTGGCGGCATATTCTGGAACGACTATACCTTCTTCCACCGCCGTTTTTTTATATACTCGCTGATATCGCAGTCGCTTGTTTTTCTTTACTATCAATATACGCTGATTCGAATATACGCTCTGCTGCATAATAAGGGGTATAACATCAAGCATCTGATGATAGCCGGCATAAATGAAAACTCGCTTAAAATAAGCGGGTTGGTAACGCAAAACCCTATGTGGGGTTATAATGTAGCCGGTTATCTCGACGGCGACAATGAAAACGCGGTCAGGCACGAAGTGCAGGATTTATATTGCGGCGGTTACGATCAGATCGAAACGCTTTATTTTGAAAAGAAATACGACCGGCTCATCTGCTGTCTGCCGGCTAAAGAATATGACGAGACGCAGAAGATAATAAGAACATGCGAAAAAAATAATATAGATCTTCACATAGTACCCGATATTTTTTACTTTATAACTTCTAAATCAAGCGTAAATAATCTCGAAGGTATTCCAATAATATCGCTTTACAATCCGCCGCTTGCGGGCATCGGCGGGCTAATAAAGCGCATCATGGATTTTATTCTATCGTTCGCCGGGCTTATAGCATTATCTCCATTATTTTTATTTCTCGCCGTTTTAGTAAAATTAAACTCTAAAGGTCCGGTATTTTATTCACAGGAACGCGTCGGGCTCGATAACCAGCCGTTTATGATGTATAAGTTCCGCAGTATGTACACGGACTCCGAATTACAGAGCGGTCCGAAATGGGCCGACAAAAACGATCCGCGCTGCACAAAAATAGGCGCGTTCATGCGCAAAACTTCGCTCGACGAATTGCCTCAATTATTTAACGTGCTGAAAGGCGATATGAGCTTAGTCGGGCCTCGCCCGGAACGTCCTTTTTTCGTTCAAAAATTTAAAGAAGAAATTAAAGATTATATGAAACGGCACCGCGTTAAAGCCGGAATCACCGGTTGGGCACAGGTAAATGGATTACGCGGTTCTTCGACGTCTCTCGAAGAACGAATACAATATGACCTTTATTACATTGAAAACTGGTCGCTTATATTCGACATAAAAATATTATTCAAAACGCTAATGGTAGTGTGGAATGATAGAAACGCTTATTAAATTTTACATTCAACCATTAACGGTTAAAAGCCCTT
>CAYQWL010000360.1:0-1739 GCA_964421195.1 uncultured bacterium
GATTAAATGCAATTCATAGAATCTTTCATTCAAAATATCGGCGGCTATATTTCTATTAATCCCGCATTCGCAATAGCGGCCGCCTTTCTCGGCGGGCTTCTCACGGCGTCGAATCCATGCGTTTTAGCTATGGTGCCGCTCATGCTCGGTTTTGCAGGCGGCTACGACGAACTTAAAGGCGTTAAAAAATCCCTTGCTTTTTCATTATTATTCGTTATCGGACTGGGCATTACATTTGCCATAATGGGAATTATCGCCGCTTCATTCGGAAAACTATTCGGCGACGTGGGCCGCCACTGGAATTACATAATACTGGCTATATGCGTCATAATGGCATTTCATTTATGGGGTTTTATCGATTTTAAAAGCGGAAAACTCGCCGGCCTCACATCTAAAGTAACTCACAGGGGCTGGCCTGGCGCGGTATTGCTCGGCGCGCTTTTCGGAATAGTATCGGCGCCGTGCGCGGTGCCCGTTCTCGCCGTGATCTTAGCTTATATGGCTAAAGGCGGCAGCATGGCCTACGGCGGCATTCTTCTATTCGCATACGCTGTTGGACATTCGGTTTTAATCGTGATCGCCGGAACTTCATTCGGCGCGGCCCGGGCGCTTTTATCATCCGAAAAATTAGCGTACGCAAATAAAATATTAAAACATATAGCCGCCGTTTTAATACTCGGAGTCGGAATATATTTTGTAATGATTTAAACTGAAATTATACGATTAATTTTTTTATTGATTTCTGCAATAAACATAATATAAAAAAGGAGACTTCCAGCTGAAAAGCCTTTTTTTTTATCAGCTAATTTATAATTCGATACATTTGTTTATTTGATTCTAACAAACAAATTATAGCATAATAATGTCTGTTGAATGTAATTATATTTATAAAACAAAAAGGAGTTTTAAATGGGTAACGGCGTTTCCTTGAAATTATCTTTTTTAGACAGGTATCTGACGCTCTGGATATTTTTAGCCATGGCGGCGGGAATCGGCGGCGGATACGCGTTTCCGCAAATAAACGACCTTTTGATGAAATTTTCGATCGGAACTACCTCTATACCGATAGCGGCAGGGCTTATTTTAATGATGTACCCGCCTCTTGCTAAAGTTAAATACGAGCAATTTCACGAAGTTTTCAAAAATTATAAAATTCTGGCGCTTTCACTCATTCAAAACTGGATAGTCGGGCCCGTATTGATGTTTTTTCTGGCTATAATATTTTTAAAAGATTATCCAGAGTATATGATAGGACTCATATTGATAGGACTCGCCCGCTGTATAGCAATGGTGATAGTGTGGAACGATCTGGCGAAAGGCGATGCCGAATACGCGGCCGGGCTCGTTGCATTCAACTCGATATTTCAGGTGCTTTTTTATTCGCTTTTCACTTATATATTCGTTACTATTCTCCCACCATATTTCAGCTTGAAAGGCGAATACGTTCAAATATCTATAAAAGATATCGCGGTCAGCGTATTTATTTATCTGGGCATTCCATTCATCGCCGGC
The DNA here is from genome assembly GCA_964421195.1 of uncultured bacterium. Classification (GTDB taxonomy): domain Bacteria; phylum Muiribacteriota; class UBA9980; order UBA9980; family UBA9980; genus UBA9980. The sequence goes on from CAYQWL010000360.1 coordinate 1,513, forward strand.
ATGATAACGCGCTTCGCTCTTATTAAGGCCGTAAATAAGCAATGGTACGAAAATTTGTTCATTCCAAAAATAAGCCCTCTAACGCTCATTGCGCTTTTATTCACTATAGTGGCGATGTTTTCTATACAGGGAAAACAAATAATAGAACAGCCTGTGAACGTAATTAGAATAGCGATACCGCTGCTTATATATTTCGTAGTCATGTTTTTTATAAGTTTTTATATGAG
>CAYQWL010000361.1:0-1738 GCA_964421195.1 uncultured bacterium
AAATTTATTTGCGGCAGCACAAAATTATTTATAGTAATATCAAATGCGCCTGACTGTATTACCGGCATGGAGGTTACCGCATAAACCGATTTAAAGCCCACCCCGAACTTGCCTATGGCGTTTAAATCTTCTTTTTTGGTGCTGTTGCCGATGCTCGTTACGGAATCTATATCATCAATGGTAAATTCCCGGCCGTTATGAATTATTTCGAGTCCGTTTTCGCTCAGGTAAAATTCGATATCGTCCGCCCCGGCGTCTTCCGCATTTTGTATGATCTCAAATATAAAATGCGAAGCGTCTTTGTAAAGGCCCGATAATATAGCGTCAAAATTAAAATTATTGCGTTTAGATGATTCTATCCATTCAAGCCGCGCCGCTTTTATTTCTTCGATTTTTTCAATAATTTTTCGGTTCAATCTAAATCAGCCTTTCAATTTTTTTATTTCTTTATTTTATTGGTTTATTAGAGTGTTGAGCAAATATTATACCATATAAAACGAAGGATCATCCATAACAGGCGGCTGGCCGAACGCTTTAATTTTTAATACCATGTCTTTCGGCAGTTCATAAATTCGGACGCTGTCTTCAGCCGGGTCGGTATTTTTTTCGAGTAATTCAGACATTTTATCGAAATTTTCTTTAGTCAGGTGCCCTTCAAAAACGCTTTTTTGAACGTGCCTGATATGGTTTTTAAGCACGTTTACTATCTTGCGCCGCCTTTTATCTGAAGGCGTGTCGTAACAGACTATATAAAACATAACTTTCCTTTACTTTTTTTATTAGCTTCATCTTATAAGATAAGGTTCATAGCTTTTGTTTTCGCCAAGCACGGCTTTTCTATAAAACATCGCCTGTCGTTTAAATAAACCTCTGTAAGAATAATCATGTTCGTCTTTAACTCTAATTTCCGAAGCGAATCGCCGTTCAAGCGCTTTGATGAATTTTGCCCGGCCTTCGTCCGTTAGAAAAATTCCTTCACAGCCTTCTATCGCATAAAAATCAGCGCCCGTTATTTCAAGAGTATTTACCATGCTTAATATTACCGAATCGACGACTACCGGCCGGAATTCTTCCATTAAATCCAGAACTAAAGATTTGCGGCGGTCCTCGAATGCGTGAAGATTGCCTATATAAAAATCGAGGCCGGCCACACTGACGGCGGATTCCACATAAATTGAAAGCATAGTGTAGCCGAAACTCAGCATTGCGTTAACGGGATGTTTAGGCGGACGCTTAACGCGTTCCTTGAAGCCGAGGTCCTGTTTCAAAACGCACTTTAACCCCGAAAAATACGAGCGGGCGCCGATTCCTTCAAGCCCCATCAGCGCTTCTATGGTTTTGGCTTTCTCGACCGAATCTATCGATATTTTCATAGCTATAATTTCACGCGCCACATCGGCTTTTTTATCCCGGTTATAACGCATTAAAATTGTTCGCTGGTTTTTCAGTTTACCCGCTACGATGCTTTTAGCTATACCAAGCCTGAATTCGTTGTCGTACGAACGCTCATATTGTTTTCGCCTTAAGTTAACGAGTTTTTGATTATCGCGCGTCAGCCTGCCTTTGAATCGGCCGTCGCGGCTTACAAAAACCACGTCGATTTCGCGGTTGAAGGCTGAAAATATCATATCAGGCGTCAGATTAACCCGCCCGATAATAATAATCTGCTCAACCTTGAAAAAAGGTATTTCCTGAATAATTTTTTTATCGGTATTTCTAATCACTATTCTGTGGCTTG
>CAYQWL010000362.1:0-1716 GCA_964421195.1 uncultured bacterium
TTAAAGCGTTTCCATGTTTTTTAAATTCATTATAAAACTTGCGTACCTGCGTAATCGATAAGTTCTTATTTTTAGAATACTTATCTGATAAAATACTCGCTATTTTTTCGGCTTTAGTTGTAACCATAGCGCTATCGTAAATTTTTTTACCTTCTTTTACGATTCTAAAATTCCATTTTTCCTGCGTGATAACTTCCGCCGCCGGCCCATTTGAAAAACGAGAATATGAGTTTGAATTATTAATTGCCATTATGTATTCCTCCTGTAGAATAAAATTATTTTTTTTGATTTTGCGTATTATCGTCTTAATGTTTTGAAGTTTATGTTTAACTATTCAATTTTTAATTGGTTATCTTTTTTATTTTAATTATCTAAAAAACTAAATTTTTATCTACGATTTCCGGTTGGCGTAAATAGCTAAACTTAAAGCTATATTGAGCTTTTTCATTAAGGCTTCGCCGCCTTCTTTTTTGAATTTGCTTAGTTTATATAAAGGTTCGAGTCTATCGGTCAATTCTTTATTTTTTTGCGTTTGTTCACCGTCCTTTATTTCTATTATATTTCTTTGAATGTCGTAATTCATTTTTGAATGGAATATTAATGATTCTACCTCGCCTTCGTTTCTTGCCCTTAAATACATTTTATGATATTTTAACAGCCGGTATAAAAATGCCATAGTTACTTTAGAATCGTTATTTCTTAGCTCGCGGTTTAAATATTGGCCGAATTCGATTATATCATTTACGTCGATATATTCACTGCAGGCGGTTTCATTGTTTTCAGCGGGCGCATCTTTTTCTTTTTCCCATTTGACGGGCGTGCCGAAAAGCGTTATTTTATCACGGCCGGCGTGTTTGGCTTTTTTGAGCATATCTTCGGCAAGGTCGGCCTGCACTGCTATTGCGTCGTTAGGTTTCATTAAATGAACGGCGGTAGATATTGAAATATCAGCGTTATCGCATACGTAAATTTTGAATTTTTTTCTCAGCTCGACGGCAAATTCTATAGTGGTAAACCACGGCCCTATCAGGAATAAATCGTCGCCGCCCGCATAAACTGTGTAAATATAAGGGCATTCTCTTTTAATCATATCCGGCAGAACGCCCGTGAAAAAATAATTAAGGCTTCGTGAAAGAGCCGCCACACGCGATATGGTGTATGTTTCAAATCCGCCGCTGAATATGGCGCCGAGCCTGTCAACGTCGGCTTTTAAGATGGCGGCCGCTTCGATTCCGCCCCGTTCCTCTCCGCTATCGGCGTATTCGTTTGCGAAACGCTTTTTGTCGTGAACGCTAAGGCATTGAAAGTATAACGGCCTTACTGCGCCGGATGCGTTTTTATGATAAGCCGGCCTTTCGTTTTTGCCGGCTTCGCAGCCGTTATTATTTTCGGAACAGTAATCGCAAATCGCGCCGCAGGCGCTTTCACATCGTGGATCATCGCAAATTTCGCCCGCCGTTTTTTCGGTTAAATGCGGTATATAAGTCGAAACGTGTTTGACGAAATAACCGTGGTTTTTTGTTTCGGATGCGCTTATGGCGTTTAAATGATAAATAAATATTATATTTTTAAATTCGCCGGCGTTTAATTTATCTAAATAATTAGATTTGACGAATGAAATATCCATTCCAAAGAGGTTGAGATTGGTTTCCGCCCCGGTCGGCGGATGATTTTCGCCGCTGAACAATACCGCGTTTTTAGAAATTATAGCTTCGC
>CAYQWL010000363.1:0-1585 GCA_964421195.1 uncultured bacterium
ATCGTGCCTGCGCTTATATGCTTGTATGCACCTTTTTTATGGCAATAGGACGTACTATAGACGGTTTTTACATAAAAAAATTCGATCCGCTTACTTACGCTGCGCTTATATATTTTTTTATGAGTTTTTTTCTTTTTTTATATGTTTTATATAACAAACAATTGTTATCGGCGGTAGAACTTTTTAATTCCCGCAGGCGGGTTATCCTTACGGCCGGCGCCGTGAACGCATATACTTATTTATTGCTTTTATACGCTATTACTGAAATAGACGTCAGCGTAGCTGAGCCCGCATCCATGCTGAGCATGATAGTTACGGTCGTTTTGTCTCATTTTATTTTAAAGGAAAATATAAAAGGAAGGCTTGCCGGCGTTTTTATAATAATAACCGGAGCATGGGCGCTTTTTATTTAGCGGCGGTCTCTGATAGGTTGACGATAGTTTTTTAAAATTACGGCCTTATCATTTTTAAATTTTAAGTGTTATAATTATTTAAAAGATATGACGTTAATAGGGGAGGCTTTTATGATAAAAAACTATAATAATAAAAAAACTCGCTACAGGCGTTATTTATTATTTGCCGCGGCTTTAATATGTTTAATTATATTGATAAATATCGGCTTGATTTATGCTCATGAAAAAAATCAGGGCGTTCGAGGCGATGTCATGGTTAAAATAAGCCGGGGGCCGGGCGATAATTTACTTTTAACGCCCTGCGCTTTTGCCGTAGATTCGTCTGAAAATGTTCTTATATGTGATTCGAAAGCTAAAAAAGTCGTTATGGTGAAAGCCGGGGATAAAAGCGTAAATAAATGTTTTTCTTATGAACAAACGGGAATAGGCGATAATTTTATATTGAATATGGCGGTTTCAAAGAGCGGTTATATATATCTTGCCGACGCTGAAAGTAATTTAGTGCATAAATTTTCTTATTCCGGAAAATATATAGGGGCGCTCGGCCGTGATAAAAATAAAATATATGTTAAGAAGATAAAGTATATATTTACTGATAATTTATCCAATCTTGTCGTGGTAGATTCATTGGAACATAAAATATCTATATTTGACGAGGATATGAGAATGACGAAAGAAATTTTAATTCCTCGTTCGAATAAAATTTTTACTTATGTATGCGGTACGGACGATTCGAATGCGGTTTATATATCGAGCCTTCATGATAATATATTCGACGTTATGACGGCTGGTAATATTGATAAACCCGTTTATTCAAAAAAATGTTCTTCGGAAGAAAAAGATTCGAAAATAGCGGAATGCAGAGTTATAGGTTTCGATAAGAAAAATAACGCTTACGCTAAGGCGTGCCTGATTAGAACTGACGGCGGCGTGGTACATTATCTCGTTAAATTCGATCCTCTGGCACGGCAGCATAAAAAAATAAAGATAATACCGGGAATCGATAACCAGGATATAAAAATATTAAAGCCTTTTATAGTTTTATCAGAAGATACGATATTATCTTATGAAATAGACGAAAAAGATTTCAGGCTTCTTGTTTATAAATTTTAAATGAATTTATTTATATAATTTTAATTTAACCATATTATTTATTTTGATTTATTTCTGAA
>CAYQWL010000364.1:0-1557 GCA_964421195.1 uncultured bacterium
TATAATCTTTAACGTTTTCAATAGTAGTTACGATTTGCTCCACGTTATGCCCGTCTATAGGGCCTATGTATTTCAAGCCAAGTTCTTCGAATATCATGCCGGGCACTACTAAATATTTTAAAGATGATTTGACGCGTTCGACGAATTTAGCGACATTGCTTCCAAATATGGGTATCATTTTTAAAAGCGCTTCTATGTCTTCTTTGACTTTTTTATAAACCCAGCCCACGCGTATTTTTTCAAGATATACGGAAAGAGCGCCCACATTGGGAGAAATAGCCATTTCGTTATCATTGAGTATTATCATAAGTTTGCTTTTAGTATGGCCGAGATGATTAAGCGCTTCGAAAGCCATTCCAGAAGAAAGAGAAGCGTCGCCAATAAGCGCCCCCACATAATAATTTTCTCCGTTTAAATCACGGCCGGCGGCATATCCGGTGGCGGCCGAAATTGAAGTTGAAGAGTGGCCCGTGCCGAAAGCGTCATAAATCGATTCATGTATTTTGGGAAATCCTGACAGGCCTTCATATTGTCTGAGTGTTTCTATTTTATTCAGCCTGCCGGTCAGAATTTTATGCGTATAACACTGATGGCCGACATCGAATATAAAACGGTCGCGGCTGAGATCGAATACCCGGTGTAAAGCGACGCTTAATTCTACCGCTCCGAGATTAGAGGCGAGATGCCCGCCGTTTTTGGAAACTACATCGACCATTATATTTCTAATTTCACTGCAAAGTCTGTCGATTTCGTTGTATGATAATTTTTTTAAATCTCCCGGCACGCTTATTTTATCTAAAATACTCATAATAGTATCACGTTCTTTTTTATGTTACGGAGGGGTTAACCGTCCGCGTTAATTGTTTCGGGAAGCTATATAATCGGTTAGCCGCCTTAATAAATTTGCTCTGTCACCGAAAGGCTCTAATAAAAGCAATGTCTTTTGACGAAATTCATTTATTTTGCGCTGCGCGGTTTCAATGCCGAATAAAGAAAGAAAGGTCAGTTTATTTCCGGCTTTATCTTTACCGGGAGTTTTTCCGAGTTCGTCTTTAGTAGATGTAAAATCTAAAAGATCGTCGGACATTTGAAATAAAAGTCCGAGAGCAGTGGCGAAGTCTTCGATCATATTCACTTCTTTTATTCCCGCCCGCGCGGTGAATGCTCCGGCTTTAGCCGCGCCGGCTATGATCGCCGCTGTTTTTCTTTTGTGTATTTCAAATAAAAGCAGTTCGTCAATGCTTTTTTCGCGATTGGCCATTGTTTCGGTCATTATATCCATTACCTGTCCGCCTATCATCGAAAGATGCCCGGCTGCGCCCGCTGCGGTTTCAATTATAAGATTGGCTGTATCCGCTTTAACGGATGTGATTTTAGGCAGCCGCGCAAGAATTTCAAATGCTTTCGTTAAAAGAGCGTCGCCGGCAAGAACAGCTATGGCTTCGCCGTAAACTTTATGATTGGTCGGTTTTCCGCGCCGGTAATCGTCGTTATCCATCGCGGGAAGATCGTCGTGAAGGAGCGAGTATGTATTGATTAATTCGAAAGCCGCCGCTA
>CAYQWL010000365.1:0-1501 GCA_964421195.1 uncultured bacterium
AAAGAAAGGTGGAGGTAATACCGGCATGGAAAAAAGAGAACCCAGAAGAGAATTCAAAAAAAACGCTCCAGAAGCGTCGAGTGAATTCCGTGAAAAAATAATCAAGATAAGGCGCGTCGCGAAGGTCGTTAAAGGCGGCCGCAGATTCAGTTTTTCTGCTTTAGTTGCCATCGGCGATGGTAAAGGCCGTGTGGGCGTGGGTCTTGGCAAAGCTAACGAAGTGCCCGACGCCATGCATAAAAGTATACAGGCGGCTAAAAAAGCCCTTGTAACCATACCCATGAAAGGCACTACCATTCCCCATGAAATCGTGGGAGAATTCGGCGCGGGTAAAGTATTTTTAAAACCCGCTTCTGACGGTACCGGAATAATCGCCGGCGGCGCGGTGCGCGCGATTATCGAATTAAGCGGTATTAAAAATATACTCAGCAAATCGCTCGGTTCTTCGAATTCTATTAACGTCGTAAAAGCTACCATACAGGCTTTAAAAAATCTTAGAGAGCCTTCGCAGTATATAAAACTTCGCCAGGGCGAAGAAGACGGAAAAGAATAATTGAACGCCGATCATTATTAAGGAGTAAAACAAGATGAAAAAGTTAAAAGTTACGCTTATTAAAGGAAGGCCCGGCAATAAAGAAAAATGTTTAGCCTGCGTGGATGCTCTTGGCCTGAAAAAAAGAAATTCTTTTAAAATTCATCCCGATAATCCGGCAATACGCGGCATGATCTTTAAAGCCAGCCATCTTTTAAAGGTGGAAGAAGTTCAATAGCGTCGATATCGCTTTGAACGGTATTGTAAAAGTAATCGGGTATATATTTTTGTAATGATAGTTTGAGGAGGATCATACGTGTATACACTTGGAAATCTCGAAGTTAATAAAGGTGCGCGCAAGTCGATTTATAGAAGAGGGCGCGGGCAGGCCAGCGGTAATGGTAAAACCAGCGGCAGAGGCGAAAAAGGCCAGAAAGCCCGTAACCATGTTAAATTCGGATTTGAGGGCGGCCAGATGCCTCTTATCAGAAGGCTTCCAAAACGCGGTTTCAAAAACCATCCGTTCCGTGTGATATATGACTGCGTTAATGTTTCAGAATTAGAACGCTTTGAAAATGGCACGAAAGTGGATCTCGCTCTTTTAATTAAAGAAAATATCCTTTCCGGCCGTGCTAACGGCGGACTTAAAATATTGGGTAACGGCGAACTTAAAAAGAAACTGTCGGTTGTTGCCAATAAAGTCACTAAACAGGCTGAAGAAAAAATTAAGGCAGCTATCCGCAAAGCCATGCTTGTTACCGAGAAGGGCGAAGATGAAGCATTGATTGAGCGCATTGTGGATCGTATTTCGGTTACCGGCAAAGAGATTATGTCGGTTGACGAGATTCAGGATCAGGTGGAAATGGAGCTCATGAAGTCTCCCCGCAAGGAAGTAGCCAAAGCATATATCGCATATCGCGATAAACGCGATGTAGCGCGTAAAGCGAAGACGCATGACATTTTCTTGGA